>PMKM01000029.1 GCA_003157745.1 Bryobacterales bacterium
AGCGCATTGCCGAAGAAGTCCGCGCGCAAGCGGGCGGAACAGATTGTCGTCAACGAGCGCCGTCCCGATGGCTCGGTTCCCGAAATCAAGGCCAACGTGCGCACCACGCCGGGCGCCATCACGCAGCGCGGNNTTCTACAGTTGGCTGACGCGGCGCAATCAGACGCGGCCGGAAGGGCCGGACGACGCCAACTACATTCCGTATTGCCTGAGTACCGACATGCAGGACGAGCAGATCGTGTTCGGCGGAGAGAAGAAACTGCGCGCGGCGATCGAAGAGGCGTACGAGTTGTTTCATCCCAAGGCGATCGCCATCTTCTCCACCTGCCCGGTAGGACTGATCGGGGACGACGTGCACGCCGTGGCGCGCGACATGAAGGAGAAGCTCGGCATCAACGTCTTCGGCTTCAGTTGCGAAGGGTACAAGGGCGTCAGCCAGTCGGCTGGCCATCACATCGCCAACAACCAGCTCTTCAAACATGTCATCGGAACCAACGACACGCCGCGGCCGGAGAAGTTCAAGATCAATATACTGGGCGAGTATAACATCGGCGGCGACGCGTTCGTCATAGAGGACCTATTGGAACGCTGCGGCATCACCTTGGTATCTACCTTCAGCGGCAATTCGACTTACGACGGCTTCGCTAACTCGCACATGGCGGATCTGAACGCGGTGATGTGCCACCGGTCGATCAACTATGTGGCCGAGATGATGGAAAAGAAGTTCGGCATCCCGTGGATTAAGGTCAACTTCGTCGGCGCCGAGGGCACCGCCAAGAGTCTGCGCCACATCGCACAGTACTTCAACGACGCCGAGTTGACCGATCGCGTCGAGAAGGTCATCTCCGACGAAATGACCGAAGTCCTCAAGACCCAGTTCGCCGTGCGCGCGCGCTGCGAAGGGAAGACGGCCATGCTCTTCGTCGGCGGCTCTCGCGCGCACCATTACCAGACGCTGTTCTCCGAGATGGGCATGAAGACGGTGGCCGCCGGTTATGAGTTCGCCCATCGCGACGATTACGAAGGCCGGCGCGTGCTGCCCACCATCAAGGTGGATGCCGACAGCCGTAACATCGAACAGTTGGAAGTCGTCCCCGACGAAGCGCGCTTCATGCCGCGCCGCGGCCCCGGCGACCTCGTGCAACTCGAAACGGCGGGCCTGGACGTCGCCGGCTACCAGGGCATGATGCCGGAAATGGAAGAGGGCGCCCTGGTCATCGACGACATCTATCACTTCGAAACCGAGCGCTTGCTCGAGATCTACAAGCCGGATATCTTCTGCGCCGGGGTCAAAGAGAAATATGCCGTGCAGAAGGCAGGCATCCCCTGCAAGCAGCTCCACAGTTACGACTACGGCGGCCCCTATGCCGGCTTCCGCGGTGCGATCAATTTCTACAACGAGATCGACCGCATGGTGAATACCAAAATCTGGCAGTACGTGCAGGCGCCGTGGGAGACCGAGGCCGTGGGCGAATTGGAAGAGCTCGCCAGCTAGGAACGGCGGTTTCTATCAGGCGGAGAATCGTGAAGCTAACCGGTTGGCGGGCGACAGTGCCTGCCCCACCTTAAGTCAGACAGGAGACGAAGATGCTGCTGCGGCATACGACGGCGGACGTAAAGGAACGTTCCGCTTTGACCATCAATCCGGCCAAGACCTGCCAGCCAATCGGAGCGCTATATGCGGCGTTGGGCGTGCATAACTGCCTGCCGCATAGTCATGGGTCGCAAGGATGCTGTGCGTATCATCGCAGCACGCTCACCCGGCATTACAAGGAACCGGTGATGGCCGGTAGCAGTTCTTTTACCGAGGGCTCGGCGGTTTTCGGCGGCCAGGCGAACCTGTTGCAGGCCATCACTAACATGTTCACGCTGTATAACCCCGACATCATCGCCGTGCACACCACCTGTCTCTCCGAGACGATTGGCGATGATATCGTGCAGATTATCTCCAAGGCCCGCGAGGAAGGCAAGATCCCGCCCGGCAAGCACGTGATTCACGCTAACACTCCCAGTTACATCGGTTCGCACGTGACCGGTTTCTCGAGCATGGTGAAGGGTATCGTCAAGTACCTTGCCGAGAACTCCGGGCGCAAGCGCAACCAGGTGAACATCATTCCGGGTTGGGTGGAGCCGAGCGACATGCGCGAGGTTCGCCGTCTCTCTCGCGCCATGGGGGTCAACTGTAATATCTTCCCGGACACCGCCGACGTGATGGACGCGCCGCAGACCGGCAGTCACGAGTTCTACCCCAGGGGCGGCGCGCCAATCGACGAAATACGCCATGCCGGGGACAGCCGCTGCACGCTGGCGCTGGGCCCGACCGCTTCCGAGGCCGGCGCGCTCGAGCTGGAACAGAAGTGCGAGGTGCGTTCGGAAGTCCTGGAGTTGCCCATCGGGCTGCTCGCCACCGACCGCTTTATCAACGCGCTGCGCCACCGCTCCGGCATTCGCGTGCCCGGCTTCATTACCGACGAACGCGGCCGCCTGGTAGATATGATCGCGGACATGCATCAGTACTTCTACCGCAAACGCGTGGCCCTGTTCGGCGATCCGGATCAACTGGTCTCACTGACCGAATTCCTGGTGACACTCGACATGAGACCGGTCTACATCGTGACCGGCACACCAGGCAAGCGTTTCGAAACACGCATTCGCGAGGCCCTTGGCGACTCGGTTCCCGAGGCGCAGATCCGCCAGGGGCCGCAGGCCGATATGTTCCTTCTCCATCAGATGATTAAGAAGGAAGGCGTGGACTTACTGATCGGTAATACCTACGGGAAATACATCGCGCGCGACGAGGACATTCCGTTTGTGCGTTTCGGATTCCCTATTATCGACCGCGTCGGCCACTCCTACTTTCCAAACGTGGCATACATGGGCGCCATGCGGCTTGCCGAGAAGATACTGAGTGTCTTCATGGATCGTCAGGACCGCAACGCACCCGAAGAGTCGTTTGAATTGACGATGTAACCCGGCAACGGGGAGACCACCATGAACATACTGGAAGGACGCAAGCCGCAGGTGTATCGAAAGGGCGCCGAGCCCTTCGCTTTCGATTGCAACAAGCAGAGCGTGGCGGGTTCGGTGAGCCAGCGCGCTTGCGTCTTCTGTGGGTCGCGCGTGGTCCTGTATCCGATTTCGGACGCGCTACACATCGTGCACGGTCCGCTCGGCTGCGCCTCCTACACCTGGGATATCCGCGGCTCTCTCTCTTCCGGAACGCAGTTGCATCGGCTCAGCTTCTCGACCGATCTGCGTGAGATGGACGTGATCCAGGGCGGCGAGAAGAAGCTCGCCAAGGCCCTGTGTCAACTGATCGACCTGCATCGCCCGAAGGCTGCGTTCGTATACTCCACGTGCATCGTCGGCGTTATCGGCGACGACGTGGAAGCGGTGTGCCGCCAGGTGAGCGCGGTAAAGGGCATCCCCGTGCTGCCGGTTCACTCGGAAGGCTTCAAGGGCACCAAGCGCGACGGTTATCGCGCGGCTTGCGAGGCGCTGCTACAACTCGTCGGGACCGGTTCGACCGATGGCATCAGCCCGGTCAGTGTCAACATCCTCGGTGACTTCAACATCGCCGGCGAAGTCTGGATTATCCGCGACTACTTCGAAAAGATGGGCGTGGAAGTGGTAGCGACCATCACCGGCGATGGCCGCATCGACGATATCCGCCGCGCGCACGGCGCCGCCCTCAACCTGGTGCAGTGTTCCGGTTCGATGACGCACTTAGCCAAACAGCTTCAGGAGAAACACGGAATTCCGTTCAAGCGAGTCTCCTACTTTGGCATCGAAGATATGGCACAGGCGCTCTACGATACGGCCAAGTTCTTTGCCGACAAGTCTCCGGGCATCGTGGACCGGACTGCCGCCCTGGTGAGTCAGGAACTGGCGGTCATCATGCCACAGATCGCGCGGTACCGGCGTAAGTTGGAAGGCCGCAGGGCAGCCGTATATGTGGGCGGAGCGTTTAAGGCGTTCTCGCTCGTGCGCGCGTTGCGGCAGTTAGGGATGTCTACCGTGATGGTCGGATCGCAGACCGGTCTTCGCGAGGATTACGACGAGCTGCGCGATCTGTGCGACGAAGGGACGATCATTGTTGACGACTCGAACCCGCTGGAACTGTCTTTGTTCCTGCAGGAGAAACAAGTCGACCTGTTCATCGGCGGCGTGAAGGA
>PMKM01000023.1 GCA_003157745.1 Bryobacterales bacterium
TCGCTCTTGGCGCGGTTGGCGGACTCGGCGGCGTCCTTGGCATTGCGCAGTTCCCCGGTTTGTTCCGCCACCAGACGCCCCAAGTCCCGGGCACGCGCGCGCAATCGGCGCGTGTGCAGTTTTTGCCCGGTGATCACGAACGCGGAGAGAGCGAGAATACAGATGGCTTGGAACCACCAACTCTGATAATAGTGCGGCAGCAATTCGAAGCCGACGGATGCGCCCTCCCGGTTCCACACGCCGTTGTCATTAGAGCCGATGACCCGAAACCGGTACTGGCCTGGCGGGAGCCTGGTGTAGTACGCCACCCGGCGAGCCCCGGCATCCACCCAATCGTGATCGTAACCATCGAGCCTGTAGCGGAACGAGTCCCGAGCGGGAACCAGCAAGCTTAAACCAGCGTAGTGGAACTCGATCCGGTCCGTGCCTGGCGCGATACGGAAGCCTTCACGCGGGCCGATTGTCCGCCCATCGGCCACGACCTCCTCGAGAACCACAGGCGGGACCGTGCTGTTGCGCATGAGGTGCTTCGGGTCGACGATCACCACGCCCATTTGGGTGCAGAACCAGAGACGGCCATCCCGCATTCGGCACGCGGCGGGCTGCGCCAACAGGGGGGCTGCCTCGGCGGCTTTCATACCATCCGAGGTATCGTACTGAATGGTCTTGACCGCGGAGATACGTCCATCCGCGAAGTCGTCCAGGTCCGCCCGGCGCACCTGGAAAATGCCGTTCATCGTGCCGATCCAGAGGTTCCCCGCATCGTCGGCAAGGATGCTGCTTGCGAAGTCGTCAAAAAGTCCATCAGTTGCGGTGTAGCGGGTAACCCGGCCATCGCCGATGCGGAACCGGGTCAACCCGGGCACCCGGCCACCCAACCAAAGGCTGCCTTTTCCATCGTCGAAAATCGTCGTGACGGGGAACGCGATCTGCTTCTGCCACGCCTTGTCCGGAGGCTGTCCCTTGGCGAACCGGAACAGCCCGCGGACAGTGCCGAACCACAGCGTTCCAAACGAATCGCGGAGTATTCTAAATGTGTAATTGCCAGGTGCGGAAAGCGGCGTAGTCTCTCCCCGAATCGTCAAAGGCACGGCATCGCCATTGCGCACTCGAAGCGCGAGGGTCTCGGATGTAGCAACGATCATGCCCTCCTCATCCTCGGATATAGCGGAAATAAACCGTCCCATTGTCCTGGGCAACGGATACTGGGTGAACCTGCCACCGCGGAAGCGGGTCAGCCCGGCGCCGGTGCCAAGCCAGATGCTGCCGTCCTTGCCTTCGTACATCCCCTCGGAGTGCAGGCTCGGCAGGCCGTCCTTGGTCGTGAATGCCGTGACAACGCCGTTGCGAATGCGCGCCAGTCCGCCGGCCGCGCAGAATACATAGATGGTTCCATCCCTCGCCTCGATGATGTTCTCGGCCTGGTCGGAAGGAAGGTTCTCGTCGACAGTGAGCGTGGTCAGGATCGTGTCCCGGAACCGGTCGAGGCCCCTCGCCGTTCCCACCCACAGGCTGCCCTCCAGATCTTCGTAGAGGGAGAGCACCCGATCACTCGTCAAACCGTCCAGAGATTTGAACGACGACATCTGGCTGCCCCTAGTGCGATAGAGCCCGGCCGAAACCGTGGAAACCCAGAGGTTTCCGTCGCGGTCGCTTAGTAACGCGTTCACCTCTGAGTCGATTTGGCGTGCGAGCGGGACCGGCGCCACCGCACCATCGGCCATGCGGGACAATCCGCTCTCGGTTCCAACCCAGATTCGCTTGGCCCGGTCCTCGGCCAGTGCGTGGGCCATGGGATGCATCTTAGGATCGGCGCCTGATTGCCGCAGCACGCCGTCCCGATATCGGTAGACCGCAAGCAACCCGGCAATCCACACGGTGCCCTCTTGATCCTCGAGGAAACCCGAGATATAGCTGGTGCCCCCTAGCATCATTTGCGGCCCATTGTGCCCAACCCTGTAAATATAGTTGTCGGATCCGATGAGAACTTCGTGCCGGCTCGATTCGAACACGACGCGAGTATCTCCGTCCGGAAGCGGCGCGGGAGGCAGGTAATCGACGAAAACCCCGGCTTTGTAGATCAGCGTTCTAGACAGCGTGCGCACCAGGAGATCTCGATCGGCCCCAACGCAGATCGCCTTGATCGGCTCGTGCACGGCACGCCCGCCGACGGCCGGCGCAATCAACACGAAACGCACGCCGTCGAACCGCACCAGTCCGGCCGAGGTGCGCAACCACAGGTAGCCATCGCGGGTCTGCAGGATCTGATACACGCTCTCCCCGGGCAGGCCATTCTGCGACGTCCAGAAGTCGTGGCCGTACTGATCGATGCGACGATCCCGATCGAGAGCCAGACTAGCGGTCGACAAGCACAGCATCAGCGCGGCAAGCGGAGCGACGCCTCTCAGTGTCCGTAGGTGCATGGCCAGCTTAGGACTACGTTGCATCGAAACCACAGTTCCTATATCGGCCGTTTTTGCTCCCCGGATTAGGCTTAGGCGCAGAACATCGGCAGGCAAGCGCGACTGTGGCTCGTCCAAACCAACCAGGATGGCCGTCGCCGTGGCGCCCCTCCCTGCATCGATCAGCCTAGCGAGCGACTGGCTTAGCAGGGAATGGAGCATCGCCAGACTCGTGCGCGGGCCCGGAATCCGGCTGCTGGAAGGGCACGGCGGCCGGGCCGGTTGCCTGTTCGATCACTTCCATCATGCGATGCGGTTGAATGGGTTTCGAAATGTAGCCATCCATTCCCGCCGCGAGGCAGCGCTCCTCGTCGCCCTTCATGGCATGGGCCGTCATGGCGACGATGGGTATGTGTTTGCCCATGCCCCGCTCCAGGGTGCGGATGGCGAGCGCCGCTTCCAGACCGTCCATGTTCGGCATCTGCACGTCCATCAGAACCAAGTCGAACTCGCCTGCCTTGACCGCCTCCACCGCCTCGACGCCATCGCTCGCGACTTCGACCGAGTGGCCGCACTTCTCAAGCAGGCGCACCGCCAGTTTCTGATTGATCGCGTTGTCTTCGGCCAGCAGAACTTTCAGCTTGCGCCGCGACTCATTCAGCGAGTGGCGGGTCAGCGGCGCCGAGCCAGCTGCGGCCGGGCGCCCGAGGGAGTGCGCGATCGCGTCGAGAAGAGCCGACTGCTTGACCGGCTTCAGCAGGTACACCTCGATGCCGATGTCCTTGCAGCGGGCGGCGTCTCCGCGCTGTCCGGCCGAGGTGAGGATGAACAAACGCGTGTAGTGCAGTTCGGCCTGGGCGCGGATGCGCGTGGCAAGAGTGAACCCGTCCATGTCCGGCATCTGAAAATCCAGAATGGCCAGGGGAAACGGGCAACCCACAGCGTGGGCGTGATCAAGCGCCGCCAGGGCCTCCTCGCCGCCGGCCACCGCCAGCGGTTTCATCCCGCGCTGACCGAGCATCTCGACGAGAATCCTCCGGTTGGCCGGATTGTCGTCGACAATCAGAACCGGCACTCCCTCCAGCGGCGCCGGCGCGGGCCGTTCCGCCACCTGGCCCGCGGCCATCGCCAGTGTGAAATGGAAGGCACAGCCCGGTCCGGGAGCATCCGCACCAAGATCCTGGCGGGGACTTTCCACCCAGAGGCGCCCACCCATCAGTTCGACCAACCGGCGCGAGATCGCCAGACCGAGCCCGGTGCCACCATACTTGCGCGTGGTCGAGGCGTCGGCCTGTTCGAAGGCCTCGAAGACGGCTTTCTGCTTATCGGAGGGAATTCCGATTCCGGTGTCGGCCACCCGGCAATGCAGCATCACAGTGCCGTCGGCGCCCGCATCGAGCATGACCTGGACCTCCACCTCGCCGCGGGCGGTGAACTTGATCGAGTTGCCCACCAGGTTGATCACGATCTGGCGCAGCCTGCCCGGGTCGCCCAGCAGTTCGTCGGGGACTTCCGGCGCCACCTGGCAGAGCAACTCCAACCCCTTCTCGGCGGCTCGCGCCGCCACGGTCTGCAGCGAATCGGCGATGCAGTCGCGCAGCAGGAAATCCACCGGCGAGATGTCCAGCTTGCCGGCTTCGATCTTGGNNTTGGAGAAGTCGAGGATGTCGTTAAGCAACGTCAGCAGATTATCGGCGGACGTCTTGGCGGTGAGCAGGAAATCGCGCTGTTCGGCCGTCAGCTCGGTCGAGAGCGCGAGGTCCGTCATGCCCATGATGCCGTTCATTGGCGTGCGGATCTCATGGCTCATGTTGGCGAGAAACGAGCTTTTGCTGCGATTGGCCGCTTCGGCGGCATCCTTGGCGGATACCAATTGTGTATTGGCGGCGCGCAGTTCGGCAGTGCGGGCGGCCACTTTCTCTTCCAGGCAATTCCGGTGTTCGAGAATCTGGCTGTCGCGCGCCTGAATCTGGGCCAGCATCTCGTTGAAACCCGTCACCAGTGCGCTGACTTCATCGTGGCGGGCCCAGGCGCTCGCGGAGGAGAAGGCCGCCTCATTGGGAATCGGAATTTGGCCCTGAAAGTCGCCCTGCTTCCGGGCGATTCCGGTCATGCGTTCCACCACGCGGTCCAGGCGGCCGAAAATGGAACGCGACATGCGAATCGAAAGGAAGATCAGGATGACCATGCACCCCAGGCCCAGCCCCGCCGCTTTCAGGGCGTTCGAACGCCATGCGGCGTCCACATCGTCCAGGTAAATGCCCGTACACATCACCCAGCCCCAGGGAGCGAATCCCTTGACGTAGGAGATCTTGGGGACGGACTTGTGGTTTAGGCCGGGCTTGGGCCACGTGTAGCGCACGTAGCCAGCCCCGCGTTGACGAACCACCGCGGCCATCTCCAGGGCAAAAGTTTTCCCTCCAGTATCCCGGTAGTCCGTTACGTCCATACCATCCATCTCCGGGTGCGTGGGGTGCATGATTATTGCCGGACGCATGTCCTGTATCCACACGTAGTTGCCGTCGCCGTAGCGGACAGCCCGAATGGCCCGAAGGGCTCGCTTTTGCGCTTCCTCGCGGGTTATCTTTCCGGCGATTTCGTCTTTTTGCTGGTCCGCCACGATGGAATACGCGGCTTCCACCAATCCCGTCGCGGTCTGTTTCTTACCGGCGAGGATCCGCGCGCCTTCACTGCGGAGCCAGATGACGGACAGCAATGCCAGGGCAATTGCGGCGACTCCAACGATCAGTCTGAACTTACCTTTGATGCTCATCGAGGTCTTTCGTAAAGGCGGAGGAACTCGCGGACCGCGCCTGCCTTCAAGCCGAAGCGTAGACGCCCGGTTCGTCGAAACATGATTGGAGCCCACATTCAAGGACTCTATCGGCTGTGTTGGGTACACACTTTAGACCCCAGGCGGGAGCGGCGGGTCCATCCCTTTCATCCGTTACTATCGGCCCAATCCGCCAACAGCACGAAAATTCGGCGATGAGACGATCCGGCTGCGGCCGGGCAGTGGTTGCGGGACGAAAGCGGTTGCGCCAGTGGGCGGCGCGGGCTGCATGCCGCAACCTGGCGGCGGCGCGTTTCTGTTCGTAGGCGGCGAACTGGGCGCGATAGGGCTCGTAGCCGGCGCGGCCCATCAGGCCGAAGATGAACATCTTGCCCAACTCGACGCCTTCCTGATTGAAAGCGTCTATTTTCAACATCTCGCCCACGAACGCGGTCTGGAACTCCGTCCTCTGGAAGAACGCGCCCAGGTGCTCTTCGTCGACGCGGTCCAGCGTGATAGGGCAACTGGGCCGGCCGCATTCAGTCGCCGCCGCGGTGGCGCGCCGTTCGGCATCGAGCAGCCTAGCGAACGATTGGCTCGTCAGCGGATCCAACGCCGCCAGACTCGTGCGCGGGCCCGGAATCCGGCTGCTGGAAGGGCACGGCGGCCGGGCCGGTTGCCTGTTCGATCACTTCCATCATGCGATGCGGTTGAATGGGTTTCGAAATGTAGCCATCCATTCCCGCCGCGAGGCAGCGTTCCTCGTCGCCCTTCATGGCATGGGCCGTCATGGCGACGATGGGTATGTGCTTGCCCGTGCCCCGCTCCAGGGTGCGGATGGCGAGCGCCGCTTCCAGACCGTCCATGTTCGGCATCTGCACGTCCATCAGCACTAAGTCGAACTCGCCCTCTCGCACCGCCGCCACAGCCTCGACCCCGTCGTTGGCCACTGTCACCGAGTGCCCGTGCTTTTCGAGCAGGCGCACCGCCAGTTTCTGGTTGATCGCGTTGTCTTCGGCCAACAGAACCCGCAGCTTGCGCCGCAGCTCATTCAACGAGTGGCGGGTCAGCGGCGCCGAGCCGGCTGCGGCCGGGCGCCCGAGGGAGTGCGCGATGGCTTCGAGCAGAGCCGACTGTTTGACCGGTTTCAGCAGGTACACCTCGATGCCTATGTCCTTGCAGCGGGCCGCGTCTCCGCGCTGTCCGGCCGAGGTGAGGATGAACAAACGCGTGTAGTGCAGTTCGGCCTGGGCGCGGATGCGCGTGGCAAGAGTGAACCCGTCCATGTCCGGCATCTGAAAATCCAGAATGGCCAGGGGAAACGGGCAACCCACAGCGTGGGCGTGATCGAGCGCCGCCAGGGCCTCCTCGCCGCCGGCCACCGCCAGCGGTTTCATCCCGCGCTGACCGAGCATCTCGACGAGAATCCTCCGGTTGGCCGGATTGTCGTCGACAATCAGAACCGGCACTCCCTCCAGCGACGCCGGCGCGGGTCGTTTCACGACCCGGCCCGCGGCCATCGCCAGTGTGAAGTGGAAAGCACAGCCCGGTCCGGGAGCATCCGCGCCAAGATCCTGGCGGGGACTTTCCACCCAGAGGCGCCCACCCATCAGTTCGACCAACCGGCGCGAGATCGCCAGACCGAGCCCGGTGCCACCATACTTGCGCGTGGTCGAGGCGTCGGCCTGTTCGAAGGCCTCGAAAACGGCTTTCTGCTTATCGGCGGGGATTCCGATTCCGGTGTCCGCCACCCGGAGATGCAGCATCACCGTGTCGCCGGCTGCCGGTTCGACCATGACCTGGACCTCCACTTCGCCGCGCGCGGTGAACTTGATCGAGTTGCCCACCAGGTTGATGACGATCTGGCGCAGCCTGCCCGGGTCGCCCAGCAGTTCATCGGGGACTTCCGGCGCCACCTGGCAGAGCAGTTCCAGCCCCTTTTCAGCGGCTCGCGCCGCCACGGTGTGCAGCGAATCGGCGATGCAGTCGCGCAGCAGGAAGTCCACCGGCGAGATATCCAGCTTCCCTGCCTCGATCTTGGAGAAGTCGAGAATGTCGTTGAGTAGCGTCAGCAAGTTGTCGGCGGACGTCTTGGCGGTGAGCAGGAAGTCGCGCTGTTCAGCCGTCAGCTCGGTCGAGAGCGCGAGGTCCGTCATGCCCATGATGCCGTTCATCGGGGTTCGGATCTCGTGGCTCATGTTGGCGAGAAACGAGCTTTTGCTGCGATTGGCCGCTTCGGCGGCATCCTTGGCGGATACCAATTGTGTATTGGCGGCGCGCAGTTCGGCAGTGCGGGCGGCCACCTTCTCCTCCAGGCGATTCCGGTGTTCGAGAATCTGGCCGTCGCGCGCCTGAATCTGGGCTAGCATTTCGTTGAAACCCGTCACCAGTGCGCTGACTTCATCGTGGCGGGCCCAGGCGCTTGCGGAGGACAAGGCCGCTTGATTGGGAATCTGGATTTGGCCCTGGAAGTCGCCCTGCTTCCGGGCGATTTCGGTCATCCGTTCCACCACGTAGTCCAGGCGGCCGAAAATGGAACGCGAAATGCGAGTCGAAAGGAAGATCAGGATGACTACGCACCCAAGGCCCATCTCTGCCGCTTCCAGGGCGTCCGAACGCCACGCGGCGTCCACATCATCCAGGTAAAGCCCCGTGCAGATCACCCAGCCCCAGGGAGCGAATCCCCTGACGCAGGAAATCTTGGGGACGGGCTTGTTGTCCAGGCCGGGCTTGGGCCACACGTAGCGCACACAGCCAGACCCATATTGACGGACCACCGCGTTTATCTCCAGGGCTATATCTCTCCCTGTAGGATCCCGATAGTTCGCCAGGTCCCTGCCATCGTATTCCGGATGCGTGGGGTGCATGATCATCACCGGACGCATGTCCTCTATAAAGACGTAGTTGCCGTCGTCATAGCGAATCGGCCGAATAGCCTGAAGGGCTCGCTTCTGCGCTTCCTCGCGGGTTATCTTTCCGGCTATTTCGTCTTTGTGCAGGTCCGCCGCGATGGAATACGCGGCTTCCACCAATCCCTTCGCGGTCTGTTCCTTCCCGGCGAGGATTCGCACCCGTTCGCTGCGGAGCCAAGTGACGGACAGCAATGCCAGGGCAATTGCGGCGACTCCAACGATCAGTCTGAACTTGCCTTTGATGCTCATCGAGGTCTCTCGTGCAGACAGAGGAACTCGCGGACCACGCCTGCATTCAAACCGGACCGTAGACGCCCGGTCCATCGAGACATGATTGGAGCCCACATTCAAGGACTCTATCGGCGGTGTTGGGTCTAGACTTTAAACCTCAGGTGGGAGCGGCAGGGCCATCGCTTCCATCCGTTACATCCGGCCCACTCCGCCAACAGCACGAGAATTCGGCCATGGGACGATCCGGCTACGGCCGGGCGGTGGCCGCGGGCGAAAGCGCCTGAGCCACCGCCCGGCTCCGGCTGCACGCGGCTACTTCGCGGCGGCGCGCTTCTTTTCGTAGGCGGCGAACTGGGCGCGATAGGGCTCGTAGCCGGCGCGGCCCATCAGGCCGAAGGTGAGTTTCTTGCCCAGTTCGACGCCTTCCTGATTGAAAGCGTCGATGTTCAACATCTCGCCCAGGAAGGCCGTCTGGAACTCCATCATCTGCAGAAAGGCGCCCAGGTGCTCTTCGTCGACGCGGTCGAGGGTCACGGTGCAATTGGGCCGGCCGTATTCCGTGAGCGCCGCAGCGGTGGCGCGCCGTTCGGCGTCGATCAACTTCGCGAGCGACTGGCCGGCCAGCGAATCGAACGCCGGCAGATTGGTCGGCGTGCCGGGAACCAGGCCGGTCGCGCGGAAGCGCTTGACGGCCCAGAAGGTGAACACCTTGTCGTTGGGGCCTTCGATGTACAACTGCACCTGCGAGTGCTGGTCGGTGGCGCCGAGCGCGGCGATGGGGGTTTGCCCCGTGTTGACGCGCTCGCCCTTGCGGTTGGTGGCCTTCCCGAGCGATTCCGCCCAGAGTTGGCGGAACCAGAACGCGGTACCCCACAAATGGTTTGAATAGGGGAACGCCACCTGGATCGGTTTGTCCTTGCGCGTCCAGACGAGCCAGTGATAGAGTGCGGCGCGCAGGGCGATGTTGCGCTCGAGATCGGGCTGCCAGCAGTCGTCCGTCATCTTGGCCGCGCCGCGGCAGAGCTTCGCGATATCGATACCGATCAGCGCTGCGGGCACCAGGCCCACGGGCGTCAACACGCTGAAGCGGCCGCCGACGTTTTCTGGGATGCCAAACACGGCATACCCTTCGGCCTGCGCGAGCGCGTACAAATCGCCCTTGCCTTCGGTGGTGACGGCGACGATGCGGCCGGCGGTGGCGCCGAGCGCCTCCTGCAGCCACTCGCGCACGATCAGGAAGGTGGCGACGGTTTCGGCGGTGCCGCCCGATTTGGCGATCACGACGACGAGGGTCTTGTGTGGGTCCATCGAGGCCAGCGCGGCGGCGGTGAAGTCCGGATCGACGTTGTCGAGAATCACCAGGCGGGGATGCCCGGTCGTGAAGGCGCCCTGGACCGGATGCGGGCCGCGCAGGCCGCAATCGAGCGCCCAGGCACCCAGCGCGCTGCCTCCGATGCCGACCACGCAGACCGTGTCGAAGCTGCCGCGGGCTTCGGCGGCAAAACGGACAATCGCCTTGACGACCTTGCTTTGAAACGGCAGTTGCGGGAAGCCGTAGCGGCCCGCGTCGCTCAGTTTGCGGAAGCCGGCGAGCGCCTTCTGCGCTTTCGGTTGCGCGCGCTCGACCTCGGCGCGAGTGACGCCGTGGGCCCTGCCCACCATGTCCGCCAGCAGGTTCGTCTCGTCGAATTGAATGTTCATGAATCGGGCTCCGGAATCAGAGTGAGTGCGTGAACTCGATTGTAGCGCGAGAGCGGGAATATCGTGCAGACACACGTCGCGGCAGAGATGGGCGATAACGCCCGTCTCGACCGTTTCCATAGAAGACGCTGGTCGGCTCGGTACCGGTCTTAGCGCCGGTACGAGCTAAATCACGGCGGCGGCACGGCCTCGATCAGGCGCACGTGCGCCGCTGGCTGGGCGGGGCGCCCAACCCGTATTATGAGCCGCTCGATGCAACGGCAGCGATGGCGATTTTCGACAATTGCGCGTCCAGATCCGCGAGAGCCTTCTCTAATACAACCCGATAACGCGGGTTCTCGGACGATTCCAGTTCCCGCACGATACGCGTGCGCGACAGAAGAAGCGTCTCCTTTTTGCGGATAAGTTCCAGCCGATCCGGAGAAAGTGATCTTTGCTTGGGGGCGCGGTGGTGATGGTTCTCAGCAACATCGATCTGCGCCGCGACCGACTTGCTTTCCCAACCTCGGGCCATACTTCCATTTTACGCGCACCGCACGCCCCGTGGCTACCATTAACTTTTTCGGCGCCGCAACATCAATGATTGCAGCACGGTCGACGCCGTTCGGGAGTACCGATGACATGCGGGTTCGCAACCGACACCACTTGCCCCAACATTTGGGAGTTTTCGTGAACGGCGTTCGGAGCCGCGCTATCGATGGACGATCTCGACCTTGGTCACCAGGGTTGCCGCAGGCTTGCTTGCGCCGTTGACCACGTAAACGGCTTGCTCGGGCTCGGTTCGGGCGGCGGCGTTCGGCTTCGCCACGGGTGTGGGATTGACCACCTGGCGGAAGGGCAGGTCGCGCGTGCCGTACTCCTGGCCGAGGCGGTCGACGGCGGAGTTGATGCGGCCGGCGGAGGCGATCTCGGTCGCGGCCGCCGACGGTTGCGGGCGCGCGCCGGGGCCCTCAATGCTCTCCGACAATTCGTAAATATCGCGCGGGTCGCGCGAAAGGACGACGAACAAGGTGTCGACGCCCGGCGGATCGTCGATTGCGAAACAGGAGTGCTTGGGCGTGCGCACGATCTCGCCCGGGTCGATACGGTTGCTCTGATCGGAGAGCTCCGGGGTGGGGAAAAGCGGAACCCAATCGCCGCTCGATTGTTTGGAGAGCACGTACAAATAGCCGCTGCGGTTGGCCTCCATCTCGATGGCGACGCACTCGCCCTTGCGGAAGTTGCGCTCCGGCGCCACCGGTTGACCGCGGTCGCCG
Organism: Bryobacterales bacterium; assembly: GCA_003157745.1. Lineage (GTDB taxonomy): Bacteria > Acidobacteriota > Terriglobia > Bryobacterales > Bryobacteraceae > Bog-375. Next base: position 11,276 of record PMKM01000023.1, read on the forward strand.
CGCGCGGTCACCAGCAGGAGCTTGTAGCGAAGCCCGAGGTGCAATGCGCTGAGCGCCGGGGCCGGGGCCGCCTTGGGCGCGGCGGTTTTATGTACCGGAGGCAACGCATCCTTCGGTGCGGCACCGGCGAAGAAAAGGTCGCGCGCACCCTCGACAGCTTCGGGCGGCGGCTCCTGCGCCAGGCACAGACCCGCTCCAACCATCGCCAATAATCCCAGTAAGCTCCGCATCGGTCTTCCCTCCATACTTCGAGTGCTTCTTCTTCCGCGGTCGAAAGCTGTTATGGTATATTATCGAAAATCGCGGTAACGCGGGGAGCCCCGACAAGATCGGAGCTGCCGGAGACTTCGCACACACTGATGCAACTGCCCGCCCGGCTTGGCAAATACGAGCTGCAGGAATTCCTCGGCGGCGGGATGTCCCACGTCTACCGGGCCTTCGATACGGTGATCGGCCGCGCGGTGGCGGTGAAGATTCTGGTCGAACCCGCATCGCAGGATCCCGAGGCCCGCGACCGCTTTCTGGCCGAGGCGCGCACGGCGGCCAGGGTGACGCACGAGAACGTGATCAGCATTTACGATTTCGGCGTCGACGAGGAGAAGGGCCTCTTCATGGTGATGGAGTTTCTGCAGGGCGAAGACCTGCGGCAAGCCATCAAGAACGGCCACACCGGCGACCTCCAGAGCAAACTGCGCATTGCGCTGCAAATTGCGCGCGCGCTCGATTTCATTCACAAGAACCGGATCATCCATCGCGACATCAAGCCGGAAAACGTGCACATCAACGCCTCGGGCGTGGTGAAGCTGATGGATTTCGGCATTGCCAAGAGCGAGGACCTCTCGCGCACCCAACCCGGCTACGTCCTCGGGACGCCGTATTACATGGCGCCCGAACAGGTGCGGGGCGAACAACTCACCGGCCTGGTGGACGTCTACGCGTTCGGCGTGCTGCTGTTCGAACTGCTGACCGGGCAGAAGCCTTTCGCGGCGGATTCGGTGGACCGGATTTTCTATAGCATCCTGAACGTGCCGCTGGACGTGACGCCGCTCGTAAGCGCGGGCGTGCCGCAGCCGGTGATCCAACTGGTGGCCGCGTGCAACGCGAAGGCCGCCGCGGAACGGCCGCAGGGCTTCGCGCCCATCATCGCGGAACTCGAGCGGCTGATCGGCGGCAGGCCAGCGGAAGCTTCGGCGGGCCAGCGCCGGCCGGAAGCGGCCGCTCCGCAAAAGAGCCGGACCGCGGCGATTGTGGCGGCGTTGGCCGCGATGCTGATCATCGGAATGATCGGCGCGTATTTCGTTTTCAAGCCGGCGCCTGCACCGAAGATCGTGGAACTCGCCCAGACAATTTCGACTTCGACGGGCGAGATGGTGTTGGTGCCCGCGGGGAACTTCCTTTATGGCCAGACGAAGCAGGTGGCTTCCCTGCCCCCGTTCTATATCGACAAGACCGAAGTCAGCAACGCGGCCTATGCACAGTTCTCGCAAGCTACCGGCCACGCGCTTCCAGAGAACTTCGCTGGCGGCCATCCCGATTATCCGGTGGTGAACGTGACCATCGGCGACGCGCGACAATTCGCGCAGTGGGCGGGTAAGCGGCTGCCAACCGACTTGGAGTGGGAGAAAGCGGCGCGCGGGACCGACGGCCGCGCGTTTCCCTGGGGCAACGAAAAGGACGCCTCGCGCACTAACACGGACCCCAGTGACGCGCGTTTGCCAGAGAGCGCCGACTTACTGCGGCCGGTGGATAGTTTTTCGTCGGGCGCCAGCCCATACGGCGCGCTGCAGATGATCGGCAATGCGTGGGAGTTGGTCGACAAACAGCGGGCGCCCGCCGCGGACCTGAGACCGTTTCGATCGCTGACGCCGCCGTTGCAGCCTGGCGAGCCGTGGTATATGGTCCGCGGCCAATCGGCATGGGAGCCGCTGGCGGACGCGGCGATCTGGGACTCGTCGGCCGTCCCGGCGCGGTGGAAGAGTTTGCACGTTGGTTTTCGCTGCGCGAAAGATGCCCACTGAGCGATAGCGACTCGAAGGAGGTTCGTTGGCCAAGATATCGTTGATCAAGAGAATGGACGCCATCAAGCTGCACCCGCGGACGCTGGCGCCAGTGGCCGGCCCCGAGGTGAATATACCTTTCGGCGCGCTGGTGGAAGCGATCGGCGGCGATCACGCTCGCGTGAAGTTCCTCTTCCTTGGCGAGCCGTATTCGGTGCGTCGCGAAGTCTTCGTGGACGCCATCGGGCCGGACGCGGCAGCCCAGACGCCGGCCGCCGCGCCGGCAGCAATTCCCGCGCCGGTGGAACCTGCCGAGGCCGCCGAGCCGGCAGCCAACGCGGCCAAGCTGAGGTTCGAACGGCTGGACGCCGGCGGCTATGCCGTGGCGCGAGCCAAAGTGCCCGGCGGATGGCTGGTCGTCTACGGCAGCGGCGTGACCTTCTACCCGGACGCCAAACACGCCTGGGACGGTACGTCGCTCGCGTAAGACACGGCGCTACCTCGCCGGCACAGCCTCCTGGCGATCCTTCCTGACCAGGCCGCGGATGCCCCAATCGTTCAGCTTGGTCGTGCGTCCGTCGCCGTGCGGCGGACGGAGTTCGTGAATTTCGAAATCGATGCTCTTGCCGTGCACCTCGACCAGCGAGTGAGCGAAGAACCAGCCGTCCCCATAGGCGCGGGACGAGCGCAGATGCCCGCCCGAGCTGGGCACGTCGACGTAGGCCACTCCGTCCAGCGTGAAGTGCAGCATCTGGTGAACGTGTCCGGCAATCACGTACTGGACGCCATAGCGGCGGGCAAGCTGATGCATGGCGAAGTTCGGATTGCCGAGTGCGACATTGAATAGCCAGCTCGGGCGGTGCGAGACGACGAACTTCAGCGGCTGCGTGGCATGGGCCTTCAAATCCGCTTCGAGGAAGGCGAGCTCGTCCGCGGCCAATTCGTCGGACCGGCTATTATCGAGCACCGTGAAATGAGCCTGCCCGTAATCGAAACCATAGTGCGCTGGATGGCCGGCATACTGGCGAAACAGGCGCTCGGATTCAAGCGACCAGATGTCGTGATTGCCGGGCGTGAGATACAGCGGAAAGCGGCGGAAGGGCTCCCACACGCGCCGAATCTCACGCCACTCGGCTTCGGCCGTGCCATCGTCCATTCCCTGAATGGTGTCACCCACAGTAAGGACGAAGGTGGGATTCTCCGCCGCGACCTCTTTCCACACCTGTTCGTAGACGCCGGCCTGGGCCTCGCCGGTGCGATCGCCGAGGATTGCGAAGCGGAAGGAATCGGGCGGCGGCGCGCCGTAGACCGGGACGAGCAGCGCCAGCAGTAATACGGCAAAGATGACGGCGCGGGCGGGCGAGAGCGGGCGACCGAGGATCACACCTTGTATTCTCGCAGAGGGCGGTGAACGGCAGAATGGCCGACAGCGCGCCCGCAAGCGGACGTTGGCAGGTTTAAACCTGCCCCATCTCCGGCCTCAAGCCGGCGGCGTGGCGTGGCCATTGCCATTAGGGAGCAGGAGATCGAGAAACGCTTGCGCGGCGCGATTGAACTTCTTGCGGCGGCGATGCAGAATGCCGATCGGGCGCACCAGCCCGGGCGCTTCCAGGCCGGCCGCGACCAGGCGCCCGCGCTCGATCTCGGCCTTCATGCTGCGCGCGGGCAGGATGGCGACGCCCGATCCCAGCGCGACGGCTTCCTTAATCATCTGTATGTTGTCGAAGTGCATGACCATATGCACGCTCACCCCGCGCGCGCGCAGAAAGCGATCGATTTCGCGGCGGATGGAGAGGTCCTCGTCGAAGCCAATGAACTCGATGCCCTCGAGATCGCCGGCCAGCACAAGACGGCGCGAGGCGAGCGGGTGCGTGGGCGGTATGGCGAGCCGCATCTCCTCTTCGCGCCATGGAATGGCGGCGATCTCGCGGTTCGATTCGGGATAGCTGACCAGGCCCAGATCCGCCTCGCCGCTCGCGACCGCGGCGTAAATTCTATCGGGGCGCATGTATTCCACTTCCAGGCGCGCGGTCGAGTGGCTCGAGGAAAACTCCTCGCTGAGCCGGCTCATTTCCGAGAGGCCGACGGAATAGATCGACGCCACGCGCACCGTGCCTTCCACTTCCTGCTTCAGGCGCTCCAGCGCGAGTTGGAACTCGTCTTCCTGGCGCATCACGTCGCGGCAGAAATCGGCGTAGAGCTTGCCGGCAGGCGTGAGTTCCAGAGGACGCTGGGAACGGTCGAGCAGCGACGCCCCCAAACGGCGTTCCACCTCCTGCACGTGTTGGCTCGCCGCGGATTGGGTCACCCCGCACAGCTTGGCTCCCTTGCTCATGCTGCCGGTGACTGCTATCTCTTTGAAAAGTCTAAGCTCCCAGAAGCTCACCGGTCCAGAATATCATAACCTGAGCTTATTATGTTGTTAAATCAGTTTTCTGTTGCCTAATAGTAGCTCCGCTGGTACACTGGTGAACTAAGGCCACCGCCGAAACTCCTCCAGCCGCGACCGGATTACCCTCCAGGCGTCGTGGATGGCACCGGGACAATACTATGAACGACAGCCTTACGCCTAGCGGCCTGCCCCAACCACAGGGTCTCTATGATCCAGCCCAGGAACACGATGCCTGCGGTATCGGCTTCGTAGCCAATATCAAGGGCCAGAAGACGCACGAGATCATCG
>PMKM01000097.1:0-7504 GCA_003157745.1 Bryobacterales bacterium
GTGGGCACGATGACGACGGCCACCGGGTTCACGATGACGATCACCAGCGCAGCGGCGCCCGCCATTACGGGCAGTTTACCCAACGGCGCCGTAGGCACACCCTATTCGGCAACGCTTGGCGCCACCGGCGGATACGGAGCANNTACACGTTCGCCGTGACCTCCGGGACGGTGCCTGGCGGCACGACGCTATCCCCAGGCGGCGCCCTATCCGGCACGCCAACAGCGGCCGGGACATTCGCCTTCACAGTGCAGGTCACGAGTACTTACACCAACCCTAACGGCGGTCTCCCGCCACAGACCGCAACCGAGGCATTCACGATAGCGATCTATCCGACGCTCGCGATCACCACGACGGCAGCGAATTCGGGGACCGTAGGCACGGCCTATTCGCAGACCTTTGGCGCCAGTGGCGGCGCGGGCAGTTCGAGTTACACATGGTCCGTGCTGAGCGGCACGGCGCCTCCCGGCCTGACACTCACCGCGGCGGGCGTGCTGAGCGGGACGCCGACAACCGTGGGGGCATTCGCGTTCACCCTCCAGGTTGCGAGCGCGATCCCGAATTTCGGAACGCAGAAGGCGAGCGCGGCGTTCAACGTCGTGATCGCGCCGGCTGGTTCCCTCACCATCACCGGCAGCCTGGGCAACGGCGTGGTGGGCGTGCCATACTCGCGGACGCTCGGCGCCACGGGTGGATACGGTGCGGGCACTTACGCGTTCGCCGTGCTCTTGGGGACGGCGCCCACTGGCACTACGTTATCCGCCGGGGGAGTTTTGAGCGGCACGCCAACGGCGGCGGGAACGTTCACCTTCACGGCGCAGGTCACCAGCACTTTTCCAAAACTTAGCGCTGGACTCACACCGCAGACCGCAACCGCTGCGTTCACGGTTGTGATCTATCCGGAACTCACCATCACCACGACGTCGGCGAGTTCGGGAACCGTGGGAACGGCCTATGCGCAAACATTCGCGGCGACCGGCGGAGCGGGCAGTTCGACTTACGCGTGGTCCGTGGTGGCCGGCACTCTGCCGCCGGGCCTGACACTCTCCGCTGCGGGCGTGCTCAGTGGGACGCCGGCAACCGCGGGGACATTCGCGTTCACCGTTAATGTTGCGAGCGTGATCCCCACGGTCGAGCAGACGTGCAGCAAGGCACTCAGCGTCGCGATCGCTCCGGCGTTGGCTCCCTTAACGATCACGGGCAGCCCGGGTATCGGCGTGGTGGGCACGCCTTACTCGGCCACGCTCGGCGCCACGGGCGGTTATGGAACGGGCAGTTACACGTTCGCCGTGACCTCCGGGGCGGTACCCACCGGCACCACGCTATCCTCCACTGGAGCTTTGTCCGGCACACCGACGGCGGCGGGGACATTCACCTTCACGGTCGAGGTCGCCAGCACTAACTCAAGCCCTACGGGCAGTTTCCCGCAACTGACCGCGACACAGGCATTCACGATTGCGGTTTATCAGCCACTCGCCTTCACGCCGCAGACACTCGGTCCGGCAACGGTAGGCACGGCTTATGTGGTAAGTTTTCAACCCACCGGTGGCTATGGAGCTGGCACTTACTCATACACGCTGACGGCTGGGGCTCTCCCGCCCGGCATCTTACTGGTGGGCGGAACTCTGTCCGGCACGCCGACCGCGGTGGGGACATTCGCCTTCACCGTGCAACTCGTCAACGCCCGGGGCGCCGACCTCCCGAGATTCACCGCGACGCAATCGTTCACGATTGTGGTGAGTCTCCCGGCGGCGCCGCCCGTGACGATCTCTGGGTTGCCCGCATCGCCTGCGCCGGCGACCCAGCCCGTGCTCGGCCTGAGCGTCGGCACGGCGTATCCGCTGCCCATTCAGGGTACGATCACGCTGACCTTCGCGCCGACTTCCGGCGCCGACGATCCGAACGTGCAGTTCACTACAGGCGGGCGCACGGTCGCCTTCCAGATTCCGGCCGGTTCCGCGCAGGCGCAGTTCGCCGGTAGTACTCCCGGCGTGCAAACCGGCACGGTAGCCGGCACCATCACGCTCACCCTGAATCTGAAGGCGGCGGGCACCGACATTACGCCCACGCCCGCCCCCACGCAGGTTCTGGTGGTGGCCCCGAGCGCGCCCGTCATCACCAGTGCCGTCGTTACGCCGGTCAGCGGAGGCTTCAACCTGCTGGTGATCGGCTACGCGACCACGCGCGACATGACTTCGGCAGCCATCACGTTCACGCCCGCTTCCGGCGTCACGCTGGCCAGTAACACTGCGACCGTATCGTTGAGCCAGCTCTTCACCACCTGGTATCAGAGTTCCACGTCCGCGCAGTATGGCAGCCAGTTCTCGCTCACCATCCCGTTCACTTACAGCGGTAGCACCGTTCCGATCTCCGCCTTGTCGGTCACGCTCACCAATTCGCAGGGCACTTCGGCGGCGGCTACGGCAGCGCATTAGCAGCGCCAGGAGTGCTTCGCAATTGCGGAGGAACACCTCGCGAATCTCGCCGGTGTCCCTCCGCAATTGCCCGTGGCTGCAATTGGGTCGCGACACCGGGCGCTTACTGATACGGCGTGATCTCGAGCGGGACTGCATCGGGCTCGACCAGCCAGGCGCGTCGCGTCGGATAGTACTCGATCAGCTTGCGATTCTCTTCTTCCCCGAGATCCGCGGCCCAGACTACGTCCGCCCGGTCAATGTCGGCTGCGTTGTGTATCCACTCGTGAAACAGGTGCTGCGGACTGTAGCGGACGAACACCAAGTGCTTGCCGGCGAACGACGCCAACTGCTCGCCGATTCGGATCCGGCCCTCGGGATCGCCGTAATCCAGGTAGTCCACGGTGTCGAAGCGGCCGGCGGCGAGCACCGTGGTTTGATTTCCGCGCAACATGCCGTACCAGAGAAGGAAGTGGGCCACGGCGAGGAACACGATCAGGCGCGCAGCCGCGCGCCCGGTCTTCGAGCGGCTGAGGAATTCGAGTGCGGACACGGCGGCGAGCACAAACACCGAGGTCAGCGCGGCGACGTAGTGCGGGTAAAAGTACGGATAGAAATTGTCCGCCAGCGCGAACAGCAGGATTGCCCCCAACGCCCAAAGCAAACGGCGGCGCCACGCAACCGCCGCCAGAAACGCCGGCAGCACCACGAGCAGCGGTGGGTAAAAGAAGAAGCGGTAGTAGGGCAGCCGCTCGCCGAGCCGCGCGACGTAGTTCGCGAGTGTATCGCGCCCCTCGCCATGGACGATCGCCTGGGCGCGGTAATCGAGTTCCTGTTCCGGCGTCATCGCTCGGTGCGGGACCGCGTTGGGCTGGAAGGTGAAAGCCGCCGGCACGCCGTACTGATAGCGGCTGAGCATGTAGGGCAGCGTGGTCCAGCTTCCCGTGACGACCTTGTTCTGCGCCAGCGTGAGCGACACCGCGGGCAGCAACGTGACCGCTACGATGGGCAGCGCCTGCAGATAGCGGCGCCAGCCGGGAAGCAGAAACGCGGCGGCGGCGAGCGCCAGCAGGACGAATTCGAAAGGCCGCGTGAGCAGTTGCAGACCCAGGCCGGCGCCGAGCAGCGCCGCGTTGCGCGTGGTGGGCGCGTTGCGCAGGCGCGGCAGCGCGCCGCACACCAGGCACCCGGCGACGCCCGAGACCGCGCCGCCCCAATACAGGTTCATCCATTGGCAAAGCGGGCCGAATTCGAGCGCCGCCAGCACGCCGCCAACCAGCGCCCAGCCGGCCGTGGTCCAACCGCGCAGCATCCAATAGCAGCCCGCGCACAACGCGCCCACCGACAGCGCCACCCCCACCCAGGGATTCCCGAGAATCTGCCCGAGGGCCAAGACGACGCCTTGTCCCAACGGGAAGATCGAGCCATAGGTCGGCTGCTGCAGGATGAACACCGCTTCGAAGAACTGGTGCAGCGGATGGGTTGGATTGGCCAGACGCAAGTGCGCCAGCGTGTCGCCCAGCAGCAGGTAGCTGAAATCGTCGGCGCCGGCGGGGGTCGGCACGTGGAAGCGGGGCAACAGCGCCAGTCGCAAGACGATCGGCAGCGCCGCCAGCAACGCCATCGACCACCGGGCGCTCTCCGCCAGCCGGCGCGCGGCGGCCTCCACGCGCTCACGCAGCATCACCATTACCACCAGCGCCGCCGCCAAAGCGAATTCGACGAAGTCCGCCACGCCGAAGCCGATGGGGTTGTGCAGCGGCAGAAATGAGTGGAAGAGATCGAAGAGGAACATGAGTCAGCACGCCGTCGCGCGGTGCGGCATGACACGTTTATAGCACGGAGGCGCACTGGGCATTTCGCGCGAGCATCGCAATCGCGCGATACGGCGCTTCCGGGCTCTTCCGATGGACGGGCTTCCCGGAACGGCCTGCGGCGCTCGAAGACTCGCCAGCCGCCGCGCGCCTAACGGAACAGCACCGTGTAGCCAATCGCGACGAGATTCCAGGCCACCACGACCGCCAGCCAGTAGTTCAGTAGCACCACGACGCGGGGCCGGTGCCAGCGCAGCGCCATCGCCACCAGACAAACCGCGATCAGCTTCGAGATCAGCAGCGCCGCCAGCGGACCGCCATGCATCAGGCGTTCGATGAACACGCTGCCCTCGTGCGCGCCCACCCCCAGGCCGATGAGCGTGGTCAGGATATCCACCAGTTGCAGCAACACGAAAACGGAGAGGGAGTGCTTCGGGAAGTGCTCGTACACTCGGAAGATCATGGGGGAGCCCGGCGAAGACGTACTCTCAGAGTGTTGCACACGGGCGTTCGCCCAGGCCACGCTGGCTTTGGATAGTCCCCCGCACGCCTGATAGGATAGGGCCATGCATCCGATGCGTTCCGCCTTGCTGATAGCCGCCCTGCCGATCGCCGGTCTGTGGGCGGCCGACAATCAGTTGACGCCGCGGGAAACTGCGGCGGGTTGGACGCTGCTCTTTAACGGCAGCGACTTCAGCCACTGGGAAGACCCGGCGCGCAAGTCGCCGGCGGGCGACTCGTTCGTCGTCGCCGACGGCTGCTTGAAAGCCGTGGCGCACGCGCGGATCGTCGAAGACCTTTTCAGCGCCGAGGATTACGGCGACTTCGAGCTCGAGTGGGACTGGAAGATCTCGCCCGGCGGCAATAGCGGGCTGAAGTACCGCATTCAGGATCGCGTGTTTCTGAATGGCCAACTCGCTCCGCGCTTCGAGGACATGGTCAACCAGGCGCTGGCCAACCGGCCCGCCGGCCGTCCCAGCCGTGGCAACGAGTATGTCGTCGGCTTCGAGTACCAGATCACCGACAACCTCCGCAACTCCGACGCCGCGCATGCCGGCCCGCGCCACCAGACCGCGGCGCTGTACGATATATTTCCGCCCATCGCCGACCGCACGCTGCCGGTGGGCGAATTCAATCACTCCCGCCTCGTCGTTCGCGCAAAACACGTCGAGCACTGGCTGAACGGCCAGAAGGTGCTCGAAGCGGACCTGGACGCGCCCGAGGTCGAGCGCAGCATGACGAAGCGCTGGGGTGAGAATTCGCGCGTACGGGAACTGCTGGTGAAACAACCGCGTGCGCGCTGCCCCATCTCGCTCCAGAATCACGGCGACGAAGCCTGGTTCAAGAACATCAAAATCCGCCCGCTCAACTAGCGGAACGCGCAGGGCGCCGCGCCGCTGGCAGCGGAGCCCCATCGTCCCGGTAAATCTCCGTCCCGCCGGACTCGTATACGCAAACGAAACCTGGCGCGCGGCTCATCGTTTCCTTCAACAGAGGGCGGAACCGCTCCATTCCAGCCACGGTAAGATCCGTGGAAGTCAACATCACATATTGGAAATGGAACGCGCGCGCATAGGCCGGAAGCGCGCGGACTTCGTTCTCCAGCGCATCTTCCTGCCAGGTGTACAACACCACCGCCGGCATGATCTGCCTCACCGCACTGCGGCCGGTGTACAGATACAGCAATCCGTCGTCATCCGCCACAAACGCCGCGGTCGCCGGGGTGTGGGCCGAAATCCACTGGTAAGCCCCGAGGTTGCGCGCAGTCTCACGCCGGCCCTGCGCGAGCGAGTTGGGGACAGAGCGAAGGACGGCTCCGCAGGAGGCCACGCCGACGAGCAAGAACAAGGGCGCAAGCAGGCCAACTATGGCTATGGATGCAGTGCGATTCAGGCGCCATCCCGAACCGTCCGCGGAGGCCGGAACGAGAGCGTCCGTGATCTGGGTGGCGATGCCAGCCAGCAGGAGTGGCAGCAGCGGAAACAGCAGCCGCGAATTGAGAATCGGGTTCCAGACGATGAGTTGCACCAGGTAGATCGCTGCAAATGCGGGGTATTGCCAGCACCCGGTGCGCTTGACGAACTGGGCCACGCCCAGAACGCCCGCGAAGATGGCCACGCTGCACAGTATGACCTCGAAGGGCGAGTCGCCGGCGCCCACAAGGAACAGGCCGCGGAGGCTGGAGAATAGCAGCCGGGTATTGATGGAGACGACGTGCAGGAAGTTGTGCCACGTCAACCCGCGCAAGTAGTACCCGAGATAGCTTGTGTAATACAGCGAAACGAGGTCCGAAGAATGTGAAACGTGCGCCCGCACCCAGAGATTCCAACTCGCGACCGCCGCAAACACAGGCGCAAATGAGAGCGCGGCGCGCCTGTATTGCCGCCGGAGGAGAAAGCAAATCGGCAGGGACGCCAACAGAGGAAGCCCGCTCGACTTCGTCAAAAAGGCCACTGCGGCGAGAACGCCGGCAAGAAGTGCGTACCGATAGCCGTGGTCCGCGAAGGCGGCGCGCTCAGCGCACAGGACACAGGCGAGCAGCGCGGTCGAAAACCACAAATCGGCCATTATCATTGCGCCAAACAACAGAACCAGGCTGTTGCAGGCCAGCACGAAAACAGCGAACCAAGCCGCCGCACGCCGCAAGCCCCAGCGAACGAACATCGCCCAAGCGAGCGCCAGATATGCCGGAACAGCTCCCCACGCCAGTACGCTCGCGACCGCAAGATTCGCGGGAAAATTCGGATTGATTCTCCAAACGGACGACAGGATCAGCGGCCAGAGCGGTGGATACTTCGTCTGGAAGGGTTGTCCCGGGAGGCTCGGGATTCGATAGCCCGACCCGGTTGCGAGCGACCTGGCGCTCTCGAAGTAAATCGCGTCGTCTTTAAACCGCCCGAGCAACGGCATGTCGGTGGCACGGAGCAGCAGAGCCAGCGAGGGCGCCAGCGCCAGCACAAACAAGATCGCGGGAAGCAGGAGCGGCCAGGGTTTCCGAAGAGCAATGAGGGGTCTCATCTATTTTGGGAGCCCGCGCCTCAAGTGGAGGCCGAACCCGCGATGCATGCCCGTGGTCGCATCGAGACACCGGCCGACGCGCCGAAACAAGGCTAGCATGTGGCTGCCAAGCCCGGCAACGTCATCCCTCCTGGCGTGCCGCGCCCCAATAGAAATGCCCCCCATACCGGACTGAACCCCGTCGCGGCGGAGACCGGGCATGCCTGGCTCCTATGGGCGGAGTAAGGGCTTGAAGAGTTAGTAAGTGCTATAAGTGCG
>PMKM01000097.1:7585-64233 GCA_003157745.1 Bryobacterales bacterium
GGCGCCGGAAGTTCAGTACCAACTCAATGCAACGTCCCCTGGCCAGGGATAAAGACTAGCGGCGGAGCATTGCGCCACAGTCCTACCTTAAGTATGCGCTATGGGTCAAGGGATTTTGAAGGTAAGTTATTGAGTTAGTTGAGGAGATAGGTTGTGAACGGGGTTTTGGGTATAGGTGGGCGGCGTGACCGCGGGCCGGGCATGCCCGGCCCCTGCGGCCGGGTCTGGCGCGCACACGATTCCAGAACGCCGGCGGCGGAGGCCGCCGGCGTTAGCTTGGTGCGGCGTGGCAGGGCGCTCCGTCAACTCCGCCTCGCGACGCGCGGGTGCCCACGCACCAATGCAACGACCGGTAGATTAGGTTCCATCGAAGAACCGCTCACTCCGGTCGCGGCTCCGGGCGGGAGCGCTCGTCCACGGAGGGCTGGCAACGCGCAAAAGAACCATATCACACGGTCGGAGATCTAATAGCCGCACCGGTCTCGATCCCGACAGTTACGCCGCGGCTTTGGCGTTCACGCACGGGACATACTTCCGGTCGGTCTTCCCAATATGATCAGTCAGCCAGCCCTCGACGAACTGCAAGAGGGGAATGCCGATACCGATCATCCCGTTCTGGACATCCTCACGAAACCCGGAGATCTTCCGGATCAGCGCTTCGTGTTGCGCCTTGTGCGCCGCGAAATCCGGATAGTGGTGAAGCTGCATGAGGCGTTCTTCGAACGCAAAGTGGCTTTCCGTGTACTGCACCAGGCGGGCCAGGATCGAGCTCATCCGCTCTCTCGCCTGGCCGGCACTCATGGCGGCATATAGCTCCGCCCCGATTGCGTACAGTCCCTTATGCTGGGTGTCGATGCTTCCAACGCCAATGGCGTATTTGTCGTTCCATTCGAACATGACGTATCTATCGGCACATTAGGTGGAGACTTTAGTGGCGACTGCCGTCCGTATCGAAGCCGCCGCCCGGAGAGTCCAGCGCGAGTCCCCGTCGCGCGGCCGGGGAAAAGGAAAGCCACGTGCACTGGCGGACGGCGTGCCCCGTTTGACGCTCATAAGTGGTTCGAACCGCGATGGTTGCCGGGCCTTCGGTTGTGCGAAATCCGCACATGCGTGTGGCCGCCGGTCGACACCGTGGACGCTCACGTCGCGCGCCTACGCTTGCTATAATCGGACCTTACTAGTGCCAGCAGGATGCGTCTTCCTATATTGCTCATGAAGTATATTCCGGTAATCCTCTTCTGCTCGGCGGCCTTATACGCCGCCGACTTCGTGAATGGACAGGCAGCCCGCGCCGTGATCGGCCAGGAGACGTTCACCAAGGCCAATCCGAATTCCACCAACAGGGTGATCGGCTCGGCCAACGGCATCGCCTACGCGGCCAACACGCTGTTCGTGGCGGATTCCAATATCATGAACGCGAAGCCGGTCAACAACCGGGTGCTCATGTTCCAGAATCTGTCGAGTCAACTGCCCTCGACCACCGCGGAATTGCCCTACCTGACGGCTTGCCCGGTCTGCGTCGGCACGGCGAACCTGGTGCTGGGGCAGCCGGATTTCGTCACCAACACGGTCAATGTCAATGCCAACCAGAACAACTTGAACCTGCCCTCGGCAGTCGCATCCGATGGCGTCCACCTGGCGGTAGCGGACACGAACCACAACCGCGTGCTGATCTGGAATCACCTGCCCACCTACAGCGACGCTCCCGCCGACGTGGTGGTGGGGCAGCCGAATTTCACCGCCTGGCAGTCCCTGCCCCTGACTACGCCACCCACCGCGAAATCGATGCGCGGGCCGCAGGGCGTCTGGATTCAAGACGGCAAACTTTATGTGGCTGACACTCAGAACAACCGGGTGCTGATCTGGAACTCGATCCCCACCACCAACGGCAAAGCGGCCGACGTGGTATTGGGCGCGCCCAACTTCACCACCTACAGCGCGACGGCGGTGGCGAACCAATCCACCAGCGCCACGTCCGCGAACATGCTGGATCCGGTTTCGGTCACCTCCGATGGCACGCATTTGTTCGTGAGCGACCTCGGTTACAACCGGGTGCTGATCTGGAACTCGATTCCAACGGCCAATGGCGTGGCAGCCGACGTCGAGATCGGCCAGCCCAACATGACGGAATCCGTGCCCGATAATGCCTATACCGGCACGGCAGCTACGACGGCCGGGTCCACCGACGTGGAAGTTCCGGTGCTCTGCACCGAGGCGGATGGCACGGACAGCAACAGCGAACCGACGTATCCGCCCGTTTGCAATGCCACGTTGAGTTTTCCGCGTTTCGCTCTTTCCGATGGAACCCGGCTGTATGTCGCCGACGGCGGTAACGACCGCGTGCTCGAATACGAGCACATCCCGACCACCAACGCAGCTTCCGCCGACATCATCCTCGGGCAGCAGGGCGGCAAGATCGACCAGGCCTCCGACGCGGCCGATTCCATGAACACGCCGACCTCGCTCGCCTGGGATGGGTCGAATCTATATGTGGCGGACCCATATAACCGGCGCATTACCGTCTACACTCCGATGGAGACCACACTGCCCTACCAGGCCGTGGTGAACTCCGCTAACCTGGTCGTCATTGCGCACGGGAAGATCGTCATGAGCGGCTCGATCCACGATGGCGACGTACTGACGGTTACGACGGGTTGCGGGGGCCAAGGGTGCATCTCGACGGACACGAGTACGTACACTTACGAGGTCTCGATCACCGATTCGCTCGCCGACGTGATTAACAGGGTTGTCCAGATAATCAATACGAGCAACGCGGGCGCGGGCGATCCGAACCTGATCGCAACCGCGGATACAGGCGATTCCGATGTGGTCCTCACCGCCAGGGTGTCCGGACCGAACGGCAACAGCATTACCTACTCCACCAGTACCTCCAGCGCCGCCGCGTTGACGGCAACCGCTTCCGGTTCGACTCTGCTGGGCGGCGGCGGGGCGGCCAACGTCGCGCCGGGCTCGATGGTTTCCATCTGCGTCACCGACTGCGCCACTCTCAACACCGCTTCCACACCGCCGTTCACCTTCACCGCGAAGACGATTCAGGCCGATCTGACGCAGCCAACGCTGCCCACCGAACTGGGCGGCGTCGAAGTCTATTTCAACGGCATTCGCTCGCCGATCGTTGCGGTTTCTCCGACCAAGATCGATGCGCAGATCCCGTGGGAACTGCCCGTCACGACTGGCAGCACAACCACCAATACCAATAGCATCAACGCCTACGTGCGGTCGGCGCTCAGCGACGGCAGCATCCAGGTGACGTCTCCGGTCGCGGCGACGATCGTTCCCGGCAACCCGGGCGTGATCTCGCAGGATCCTTACGCCAACCCGCGCATCGCCTTGGCCTATCACGCAATGAGCCAGGCTCACGGCGTGGTGAGTGTCGACGGATCGGCCGTGACTGGCGACACCGACTCGGTCACCATAGGCGCTCGCACCTATACCTACACCACGGCGCCCGGCGACACGCTCGATTCCATTCGCGACAACCTGGTGGCGTTGATCAACACCGATCCGCAAGTCAGCGCATACGCATCGAGCGTCTTCGACCGTATCATCCTGCTCGCCCGCGTGGCCGGCCCCGATGGCAACAGCATCTCTTACAACGTCTCCACGTCGAGCGGCGCGAGCTCGACCATGAGCGCCTTGGGCAGCACCCTGTGCTGCGCCAATATCAAAAACGCGCTCATCACGCCGCAGAATCCGGCCGCCGCCGGCGAGATCATCAATATCTACGCCATCGGCCTTGGGCTGCCGGTCGTCACGCCGTTCAATCAGGGCCTGATCAAGACCGATTATCAGTATCCGCTCGGAGCGCCGCAGACAGAGCCGACCTTCATGCAGTTTGTTGCCGGCACCAACGGCAAGTCCGCCACGTCGGCCGACGTGCTGGAGTCCACGCTGATCCCGGGCACCTTCGGCACTTACCTGGTGCAGATGCACCTCAACCAGGATCTGGTCACCCAGTGGGACACGCCGATCACTATCGCCCAGAACGATTTCGTCAGCGCCGTGGTGACGATTCAGGTCCAAGGCTCGAGCAAATAAGCGCTCCGGCTCTCGTCCGCGCGCGCTGCGCCCGCCTGGCAACGGCGCGGGTCAGCCCAGCCGGCGCAGTTCGATTTCCCGCGAGTCGTCGGGCAACGCCCGCAGGTAGATTTCGGTGCGCGGCGGCGGGAATAACTCGGGGAAGCGTTCGCCCCATTCGATCAGCACCAACGCGCCGCTATCGATCAGGTCCTCGATGCCCAGGCTTTCAATCTCCCGCGCTTCTTCCAGGCGGTAGAGATCGACGTGATAGACCAAGCCGCGCCCATATTCGTGGATCAAGGTGAAGGTAGGGCTCGCCACATCGTCCGGCGACGCGGCGCCCAGACCGGAAGCGATGCCCTTGGCGAGCGTGGTCTTCCCAGCCCCGAGGTTGCCGATCAACAGCACCACGCCGCGCGGCAATTCGTTCGCCAGGCGTGCCCCGAGCGCGATCGTATCGGCCTCAGTCGCGGTGCGGTAGAGCGGCACACTCCTCCATGGCGGCGGGCAAATAGCGCAGCAGGTCGGACGCGATCAGACATCGCTCGCCGAGCGCGCGCGCGCCGATCTCGCCGGCCAGGCCGTGCAGATAGACGGCGGCGGCGACGGCCTCGTCCGGGTGCTGCGGAAATTGCGCCAGGAAGCCGGCGATCATGCCGGTGAGCACGTCGCCGGTGCCGCCCGTGCCCATGGCGGGCGTGCCGGTGGGGTTGATCCANNCGCCATCTCGCCCGGATGCGGCGTAAGCACACGCACGCGTGGCGTGTGGGCGACCTTGCCGATATCGACCAGCGCGTCGGCATCGAGCACCAGCGGCCGTTCGCAACTCTCCATCAGAGTCGCCACCATGATGGGGATTTCCGGCTGGCGGCCCAGGCCGGGGCCCATCGCGACGACGGTCTTGCCCTGCGCGGCGGCGGCGAGCGCGGCGTTGAGTCCGATCGAGCCGTGCGGCGTTTCCGCCAGCGGCTCCGTCATCAACTCCGGCGCATGCGCGGCGATTAGTGGAACGGCGGATTCGGCGGAGGCCACCGTCACCAGACCCGCTCCGGCGCGCAGCGCGCCCATCCCGCACAGCGCGGCGGCGCCGGTCTTGCCGCGCGATCCGGCCACGATCAACGCGTGCCCGAAAGTGCCTTTGTGTCCGCCTGGCGGGCGCGGCGCCATCACGCGCCACAACATGGACGGTTCGATCAGATCGATCTTCACGTCGCGGTACAGTTCCCACGGCGTGCCGATGGGCCGCACAATCAATTCGCCGGTCATGTCGCAGTTCGGCGGCAGCACCTGCCCCAGTTTCGGCGCGGTGAAAGTGACCGTGTAATCGGCGCGCGCCACTTTCCCTACCGGTTCGCCCGAATCGGCGGACATGCCGGAGGGAATATCGACGGCCACAACTTTGGTTGGCCGCAGGCGGCCATTGATCGCGACGATTGCCTTCTCGATGTCGCCCCTGGCCGGACCGGTGATGCCGGTTCCCAGTAACGCGTCCACGATCACCGTTGCGCGGCAGGCTTCGGTTGGAATCCCGGTGGTAACCGGGCAACCGCAGGCGCGCAGCATCGCATAGTTCAGGCTTGCATCACCGCGCAGATTCTCCGGATCGGCCAATAGCACGACGGTGAGCCAGCACTTCGGAAACCGCGTATGAATTTGCCGCGCGATGACGAGACCATCGCCGCCGTTATTGCCCTTGCCGCACAGCACGAGGACGCGCTCGGCTTCGAGCGGAGCGAATCGCTCCGCCAAGAACTCGACCACGCGCATCCCGGCGTTCTCCATCAGAACGATGCCGGGGATGCCCATTTCAATCGTGCGCCGGTCGACCTCGCGCATCTCGGCCGCGGTGAGTACTTTCATATGCGCCTCGCAACTACCATGGTCATGTCGTCCTGCAATTCCCCGCCACCGGTCCAGACGTTGACGGCCTCCATGGTGCGCGCAATCAGTTCGGAGGAATCCTCGCGCGCGTATCGGCACACCAGTTCCTTCAAGCGGTCCTCGCCGAACATCTCGCCGTACGCGTTTTCCGGTTCCACGATGCCGTCGGTGTACGCCACCAGCAGGTCGCCGTGTTCGAGCGCCACGGTGCGTTCGTCGTAGCGCGCCGTCGGGAACGCCCCCACCACGGTCCCCGTCGATTCGAGCATCCGTATCTCGCCCGCGCGCAGCAGCATGGGCGAAAGGTGGCCGGCGTTGGTGTAGGTGAGCGAATGAGTGTCTTCGTGATACAGGGCGAAAAAGAAGGTGGCGTATTTCTCGAGACTGGTGTTGGCGTAAAGCTGGCGGTTGAGCGTAGCGACCAGTTTGGCGGTCGAGAGGTTGTGCGGCGACGCGCCGTTGGTGGCGCCGAGCTGGGTGCGCATGGTGGATTGAATCGTCGCCATCAGCAGCGCGGCCGAAATTCCCTTGCCCGCCACGTCGCCAATGGCGAAGGCCAGCGAATCTTCGCCCAGTTTGACGAAATCGTAATAATCGCCGGACACCATGCGGGCGGGGCTGCAAACGCCCTTCAGCTCGAGCGTCCTGGTATACGGCACGTCCCTCGGGAAAAGCTGCTTCTGCACTTCGCGCGCAATCGTCAGCTCGGATTCCAGGCGCTCCTTCTCCTTGGCCACCACCATCAGTTGACCCAGGTTGGCAGTCATGGTGTTGAACGACGTAGCCAGTTCGGCAAGCTGGTCGTTGCCGGTAACCGGGATGCGATGTCCGAAATCGCCCTGCTGAATGCGCCGCGTGCCGGTGTACAACTCATGCACGGCGCCGGTGATGCTGCGGCTCAATTGCACACCGGCGAAGAACGAGACCATTTCCACCAGCAGGAAGAGGACGGCGAGTACGGCGAAAGCGACCAGGGCCACTTCGGCAAAGTCCATCTTCTGAAAATCGCGCGAGCGAAAGATGGTGCCCAGAACGGCGGAAGCCCGCGTGTCGACAGTCAGGATGAGCGGCCTCAGTTCGCGCGGAGAACTCCACCGCGGTACATCGAGCGGATACCACCCCTGGAGGGGGAAATCGAACGCGTTGCGGGCTTCCGGCACCCGCGAGGCGCGCGAGTGTTTCATCAGCGGCGCAAACGCCACGTCGCCAAAACCCGGCACCAGGCCGCCCAGCACTTCGATCGTCACCGGAGCGAGCACCGTTACTTCCTCGCCGTTTTCGGTCACGTGCGCCCAGGCATATAGCCTGTCCTTGCCGCCCTCCGGCTTGACGATCAGCCCGGAAGCGCGCTTCCACTCCGCCGGCGGCTGCGAAATCGTGTTCTTGGGCGGATAGCGAATCTCGCGCCGCCCCGTGATCAACAGGTCGAATTCCGGGAACGCGTTGCGGGTCATGCTCTCGAAGCGCGGCAGCGCGGTGGCGGCATCGGTCACGGGAACCCTCGCCAGCGCCTCGGCCGCGCGCAACAGAATCGCCTGCCGATGGCGCAGTTCCGTGTTCACCACGTAGACCGCCATCTGCTTGACTACGAAGTAAGTGGCGGTGCCGGCCAGCAGCAGGATCAATACCACCGGCACCACCGCGATGAACACATAGGCCGCGATCAGCCGGTTACGCAGCCGCCAAATGGCATTGCGCATTCCGCGGCGCGCCAGGCGAATGGCTACCACCACGCCGAGCAGAACGCACACAAACGCGAATAGCAACTGCACCGCCGGCGCGCCGTCGCTGAGCCGCAGGATGACATAGATCAGCAGCACCACCAGCAGCGCCCGTTCCCAGCGCCCCAGGCTTCGCCATGAGATCTGCCTGCCTCGCCCCACCATTACAGACTAGCGTACCCGAATGCCCTACGGTACAATCTCCTGCATGATGACACGCAGACTCGGAACCGCAGTCCTGTTTCTCCTATTCGCCACTGCCGCCTGGGCAGCCGACGTGACCGGCACCTGGAAAGGCGACAGCCAAGGCCCGGACGGGAACACGTTCACCCTCAGCTACACCTTCAAGCAGGATGGCGCCAAGCTGACCGGCACCGCGCTCGGCCCGATGGGCGACCCGCTGCCGATCGAAAACGGCAAGGTGGACGGCGACAAGATCTCATTTTCGGTGAAAGTGGATTTCAACGGCGGCATGGTGCTCTCGAGCACAGGCACGATCAAGGGCGACGAGATCACGCTGAAGACCAAGGCCGAAGGCGGCGACATGGACATGCCGCCGATGACACTCAAGCGGCAGAAATAGGTCCCGTAGCGCCGGGGGGCCCGCCGCCGGCGCTACCACCTCACGTAAAATCGATGGCGGCGATCACCATCTGCGGCATGGTCTCGTTCCAACCGTCCGGCACGTTGTCGAAGGCCAGCCGGAAGGGCTTCGATTCGCCCGGCGCCAGTTTTCCCATCTTACGACTGACGATCGCCACCCGCTCGCGCAGAATTGCGTGACCGTAAGGATCGTAGAAAATGCAGACGATCGCGACCCTGTCCAGTACGCGATTGCCTGTGTTGCCGATCTTGCCCGTGATTTCGACCAATTGCTGCCCGATCAGGCTCGCGTGCGCCTGCATGTCGGAATCGCTGATTCTGAGGAACCCGTTGTGGATGTAAGCGCGCGCTTCGCCGGTCAGCGGCGGCGGGGCGGGCGGTGCTTGCTGCGCCAGCCGGTTCAAATACCAGAAGCCGGCCGCGCCCGCCGCCACCATCAGCGCGATGACGACGTATGCGGGAGGAATCGAGAATCGCTTCTTCGCCGGGCCGGAGGCCTGGGCCGGCGCCGCCGATCTATTTTCCGCCAACGGTCATCTCTCCAATCTTGAGCGTCGGCGCGGCCACGGAGCCGCGAAATTCGAGATCGTCGCCAACTTCCTCGACGCCCATCAGCATATCCTGCAACTTGCCGGCAATGGTGACTTCGGAAACCGCGAATGCCAGCTCGCCATTGCGAATCCACAATCCCACCGCGCCGCGCGAGTAATCGCCGGTAACTATATTAACGCCCATGCCTATCAGTTCGGTGACATAGAAGCCGTCGGCGATCCCAGCGATAATCCGCTCCGGCGGTAGGACGCCATTCGCGAAGAAAAAGTTCCCGTGGCCGATCCCGGCATTGCCGGTCAACCCGCGCGAAGCGTTGCCGGTGGTCTTCATGCCGAGCTTGCGCGCGGCGTAGGTATTCAGCAGGTAACTCTTCAGAACGCCGCCCTCGATCACGACCGTGCGCCTTGAGGCCACGCCTTCATCGTCGAACGGCGAGGTGCCGAAGCCGCCGGGGACGGTGGCGTCGTCGATCAACGATAGCTTCTCGCTCGCCACCCGCTCGCCCAGTTTCCCGGCCAGGAAGGATTCGTGGCGGTAGATCATCATCCCGTGCACGGCTTCGAACAGGTTCTCAACCAGCGACGCGGCCACGCGCGGCTCGAACACCACCGGCACTTTCTGCGTGGCGACCTTCACCGGGTTCAGCCGGCGCAGCGCGCGTGCGGCGGCGGTGCGGCCGATCTGCTCCGGCGCTTCGAGGCGACCGAGCGAGCGCGCGGAGTGATACCAGAAATCGCGCTCCATCGATTCGCCGTCCTTGGCAACGGGCACCACGGAGAGCGAACACGAACTGCTGCGATAGTCGCCCGCGAAGCCGCGCGAATTGGCGAAGATGTGGCGCCCGGCGTAGCTATCGAACGAAGCGCCTTCGGAGTTGGTGATGCGCGGATCGGCATCGAGCGCGGCGGCCTCGGCACGGCGGGCCAGAGCGATCCTGCCTTCGGTATCGAGCGTGTCGACATCCGCCGAAAACAGTCGCAAGTCGCCCTCGATCGCGCCCAGTTCTTCGGGCTCGGGCAGGCCCGCGTGCGGGTCGTCGGTCGTGACGTCGGCCAGTTCGATGGCCGATTTCACCAGCCGCGCAATGCCTTCCTCCGACAGATCGGACGTGTAGGACGATCCGGTGCGCTGCCCGCGCACGATGCGCAAACCGGCTGCGCGCGACCCCGCCTCTTTCAGATTCTCGAGTTCGCGCATGCGCACGTTGGCCGAGAACTCGTCGCCCTCTTCAATCGTGCACTCCGCGTCGCCCGCACCGGCCGCGACCGCCCGCCGCACGATGTCCCGCGCCAACTCACTCAGATGGTTTTCACCGGAAGACATAATCACAGGCTAACATCGCGAGGAGGGGAACCTTCAAGGTACCGGCGGTTGGCTGGTTCACGCGCTCTTGCCGATGTGCTCCCGCATGGCTGCGCAGAGCATGCGGTTGAGATTGGTCTGATAGCCCTTCCCGTGCTGGCGGAGCCAAGCCACCACATCGGCGTCCAAGCGCACGGTCAATTGCTGTTTGATGGGGCGATAGAACGGATTGCGGACGGCGTTCTCCCAGAAGCTCCGGTTGAGCGGGGGAATGTCCGAAAAATCGATTTCCGCATCGGGCCGGTTCGCCAACTGGGCCAGCCTGCGTTTCCGGGCGGGCGTGACGGGCGTGTCAGCGAGCGTCTTGGACACGAGTTTGCTCATAGCGGTTTCTCTGCTCTTGCATCGCGCCCGGAACTCCTCCGCGGAAGACCAGTCATCGGCCTCGGCGGCGGAGTCGGGTTGGCGCAGGTAGGCTTTTCTCATGCGGGCGTACTCGGCTTCGCGGGTGGTTTGGCCTACGGGCTTTCGAATTGAGGTGTCTGGCTTCTGGATTTGTTTCGGGTTGTTGGTATTCATGAATCGGTCAAACTACGGAATAAACGTCGTACTTCGTCGTAGCGCACGCACTCTTGCGTGCNNGCGTGCCGTGTCGAGACTCTTCTCGACACCTCTTCTCCGGGACGCCGTGCGTCGGCACGTGTGCCGACGCGGCACGCACGAGTGCGTGCGCTACGGAGGCTTCGAAATCCGGCACGGCTAATTCGGAGCAAGGTCGAAGCGCCACTACTGCGTGCCGCCGACGGTCATCTTGTCGATCTTCAGGGTGGGGATGCCGACGCCGACGGGGACGCTCTGGCCTTCCTTGCCGCAGATGCCGATGCCTTCGTCGAGGCGCAGGTCGTTGCCGACCATGCTGACGTATTTGAGCGCCTCGGGGCCGTTGCCGATCAGGGTGGCGTTGCGGACGGGGCGGGTCAACTTGCCGTCTTCGATCAGGTAACTCTCCGAGGCCGAAAAGACGAAATTGCCGCTCGTGATATCGACCTGGCCGCCGCCGAAATTGGCACAGTAGAGACCCTTGGGCACGGAGCGGATGATGTCGGCGGGATCGCTCTGGCCGGCCAGCATGAAGGTGTTGGTCATGCGGGGCATGGGAACATGCGCGTAGCTTTCGCGGCGTCCGCTGCCGGTCGAAGCCGACTTCATCAAGCGGCTGGACAGCTTGTCCTGCAGGTAACCAGTGAGCACGCCGTTTTCGATCAGCACATTGCGCCGCGTCGGATGGCCCTCGTCGTCCACGTTCAACGAACCGCGCCGGTTGGAGATGGTGCCATCGTCGATCACGGTGCAGAGTTCGCTCGCCACGCGCTGGCCCATGCGGCCGCTGAAGGCGGACACGCCCTTGCGATTGAAGTCGGCTTCGAGACCGTGGCCGACGGCTTCGTGCAACAGAATGCCCGGCCAGCCGGGGCCCAGCACCACGGTCATCTCGCCCGCCGGAGCGGCCACCGAATCGAGCATCGCCACCGCCTCCCGCGCGGCTTCGCGCGCGAAGTACTCGGGCGTCTTCTCGCGCAGGAAGAAATCGAGATCGACGCGCCCTCCGCCGCCCGCGTGCCCACGCTGCGGCTCGCCGCCCTCGACGCGCGCCAGCGCCGAAACGCTCAGCCGCGCCAGGGGCTGCCGGTCCAGCGTCAGCACGCCTTCGCTCGTCGCCACCATCACCTCGCGCAGATTGTCGGCATACGACGCCTGCACCTGGAAGATTCTGGGATCGTAGGCGCGCGCCGCGCGGTCGGCCCGCTTCACCAGCTCGACGCGTTCGCTGAAGGCGGTCTCGGTGGGCGCCATCGCCACCGCGTACAGATTGTGCCCCTGCCCTTCGTTGAGGCTCACTTTGTCCACGTGGCTCGGCCCGGCCGCGATATGCGCCGCGACGCGCGCGGCTTTGCGGATCTTCTCCGGCGACAGATCGTCCGAGTAGGCGTAACCGGTCCGCTCGCCCGCGATCACGCGCACGCCAACCCCGACTGAAACTCCCTCCGTTACACTTTTGACCATTGATTCGTCAATACCGATGGAGCTGGTGAGCAGGTATTCGAAGTAGAGGTCGGCGTAATCGCCGCCGGCGGAGAGCGCTTCGGCCAGGTGGTTCTCAAGGTCGTGGCGAGCGATCTGGAAGCGGGTTGAAAAAATCGACTCGGAAAAGCGCATGTCTTTAGGCTATCATCGCGGTTCGGGGGTCGCACGAAACGGGCGAGCCAAGACGGGCCAGCCAAGAAGGACAAGCTGAAGCATGCCCCACCCGTGTAACCTGTGGATAAGACTTGACGCCTATGCAAACGAAGTCTAGGACCGAGCCAGCGGCCGGCCCCGAGGTGGCATGCTGGTAGAGTTCGACGTGGTCCGGCGCGCGCAGCAGGGCGACAGTGCGGCTTTTAACGACATTGTCCTGGCGTACCGGAAGCGCACGATGGGGACGATCGGCCGTTTGATCGCCCGTACCGAAGATGTCGAGGACGTCGCTCAGGAAGTTTTCCTGCGACTGTATTTTTCGCTCGACCAGTTGCGGACTCCGGAGGTCTTCGAGCCGTGGCTATACCGGCTGACGGTGAACGCGGCCTACGATTACCTGCGCAAGCAGCGGCGCCGTCCGGAGTTCCGGATGGCGGATCTGTCCGAGCAACAGGTTATGATGGCGGATGCGGTTGCGGGCAGCAAGGTCGAAAAGGACGAACGGCAACAGACGAAGCTGCGCGAGACGGTCAATGCGCTGCTGGGCGCGATTTCCGAGTCGGATCGCGTGCTGTTGCTCATGAAAGAAGTGGAAGGGCTGTCCTTGCGGGAGCTTGAAAAGATCTATCGCGTCAAGGAAAATGCTCTTAAGGTCCGTTTATTCCGTGCCCGGCAGCGGGTTCTGAAGGCCTGTGGCGCCGCGGAGCGGCAGAACGAGAACGGCTGAGGCCGTTGGAGCGAGATGGCGATGTACCCAATACAGGGCGGCGACGACAAACTGGATTCGCTTTGGCGGGCATACCGGGCCGCGTGTCCGGACCGCGAGCCGAGCGCGAATTTCATGCCCGGCCTCTGGCAGCGGATCGAAGCGCGCCGCAGTTTCTCTTTTTCCTTCGAACGCATGGTGCGCGGCTTCGTCACCGCCACCGCGGCGCTCGCCATTGCCATCGGCGTATACGTTTCCCTGCCCAGTCCCACGCCCGCCCTGGAAACGAGCTACCTGGAAGCGCTCGCCGAAGCCAACACGCTGGATACGCCGGACAATATCGGCCCGGTGCGCCTCGATTGGACCGAACCGCGCCGTTGAGCCGACCCCCATGCCCAAGCCCCGCTTACTTTCCTTTCTCGGTCTGCTGACCATCTTCTTGAGCGGCGCCCTCTCCGGCGTCTTCGGCTACCGGCTCTACGAAGCGTCCGCCGCATCCGGCCACAACCCGGCCCCAGGCCTCACGGGAACCCGCAAAGCGCACGCGCAGGATCCCGAGGAAATCAAGAAGCGGATCATCGCCGAAATGCGCCAGCGCGTCAAGCTCGACGACGCGCAGGTGGCCAAGCTCCACCGGATCTTCGACGATACCCGCGCCAGGTTCGACCAGATTCACCAGGAGATGAACGATCGCGGCCACGCCGTCTGGGACCATCAGGTGGCCGAAGTGAAGGCCATTCTGCGCCCCGACCAGGTGCCGCTCTACGATCAGTTGCGCGCCGAACACGATGCCGCCCGCAAGCGCCGCCAAGAGCAGGACGGCGATAAGAAGTAGGACGTTCGCTTGTACTGGTCAGTACGTCCCCCCACATCTTGTTTGCGATCCTCCCGCCACCGCATCTGTTAAGATTGACAACAAAGGGGGGGCTCATGTCCGATCTCATGCGAACTGGCGCGAAGCGGCGCCGGGATACGATCACTCTCTTGCAGGAAAGCGAGAAGATGGTGATGGCGCTGCTGGAATCGGCCTCCCAGGCCATTCTCGGCATCGACCGCGGCGGCCGCATCGTGCTGGCCAACCCCAGAACAGAGGAAATGTTCGGCTACGGCGGCGAGGAACTGCTCGGTGCGGGAATTGAGATTCTGCTTCCCGAGAGCCAGCGCCGCAAGCATTCGGGACACCGCGACCAGTACTTCGCCCGGCCGCGTGTCCGCCCAATGGGCATTGGGCTGGACCTCGCCGGCCGGCGCAAGGACGGCACCGAATTCCCCATCGAGATCAGCCTCAGCTATGTCGAAAATGCCGAGGGGCTCTTCGCGATTGCCTTCGTCAACGACATCAGCGACCGCAAGCGCCTCGAAGCCCAACTCCTCCAGTCGCAGAAGATGGAAGCCGTGGGCCGCCTCGCCGGCGGCGTGGCCCACGATTTCAACAATATGTTGACCGTCATCGCCGGCTACAATCGCATGATCCTCGACGACCTGTCGCCGCTCGATCCCTTGCGCGGCTGCGCCGAAGAGGTCCTCAAGGCGACCGACCGCGC
Organism: Bryobacterales bacterium; assembly: GCA_003157745.1. Classification (GTDB taxonomy): domain Bacteria; phylum Acidobacteriota; class Terriglobia; order Bryobacterales; family Bryobacteraceae; genus Bog-375. Next base: position 22,174 of record PMKM01000097.1, read on the forward strand.
CGCCGCCATCACCGGCCAGCTCCTGGCTTTCAGCCGCCGCCAGATCATGCAGCCCTGCGTGATGGGCGTGAACGAGACCGTCCAGCGCACCGAGACCATGCTGCACCGCCTGATCGGCGAAGATGTCGAGCTGGTTCTGGCGCTCGCGGCCGATGCGGGCAACATCAAGGCCGACCCAAACCACATCGAGCAGGCCATCGTCAATCTCGCGCTCAACGCCCGCGACGCCATGCCGAACGGCGGCCGCCTCACAGTCGAAACCGCCAACGTGCGCCTGGACGAAACCTACACCCGGACGCACCTCGGCATGCAGCCCGGCGATTTTGTCATGATTGCCGTCAGCGACAACGGCAAGGGCATGGATGCCGAGACGCGCCGCCGCATCTTCGAGCCGTTCTTCACGACCAAGGCTGCCGGTAAAGGCACTGGCCTGGGTCTGGCCACCGTCTACGGATCGGTTAAGCAACTCGGCGGCGATATCTGGGTCTATAGCGAACCCGGCCGGGGCACCACGTTCAAGCTCTACTTCCCGCGTATCGCCGAGCCAACCGCCGTGCCTGCGCCCGATTCCCCCGACGCCGTGGAAGTCCCGCGATCGGAAACCATTCTTGTGGTGGAAGACGAACAGGCCGTGCGCGATCTAACCGTGAAGATGCTGCGCAAGCTGGGCCACACCGTGCTGCCCGCGGCCAACGGCGCCGAGGCCATCGAAGCCGCCCGGTCCTATTCCGGCCGCATCGGTCTCCTGGTCACCGACGTCGTGATGCCGAACATGAGCGGCCATCAGGTGGCCGAGCGTCTGCTCGAACTCAGGCCCGATTTGAAGGTCCTTTACCTGTCCGGCTACACCGATAACACCGTGGTCCACCACGGCGTGCTCGAGGACGGTGTCGAGTTCCTGCCCAAGCCGTTTAGCCGCGAAGCGCTGGCGAAGAAAGTCCGCCACGTCCTCGAATCCCCGCCCGCGCCGAAGTCCTGAGGTGGGGCAGGTTTTAACCTGCCAACGCCCGCTTGCGGGCGGGTGTGTTCGCGCTCGTCCCCTACACCACGCTGGCCAGCAGCTTCGCTCCGTCCGGCACACCCAGCCCGGTGCATGCGTCCCAACCCGCGCCCGCCGCGTACAGCCCTTTCAGCTTGCCGTAAATGTCGTTGTTCCCGCTGACGATGTCGCGGAACGCCGCCGCCGCGGCCCCGTATAGCAGCGGGTTCAGAAATCCCGCGGTCGTGCCCGCCTTCTTCTGCGCCAGGCTCTGGTTGATCAGCGCGATCAGTCCCGCCGTCAGCGGCGCCACCGCGCTGGTGCCTCCAATCACCTGTTGCTGACCCGCCAGAACGATCTGGTATCCGCTCTGCGGATCCGCATCGCCGGCCAGATCCGGCAATCCCCGCCCGGCTTTGCCGTTGGGAGCCTGCGGCACCTTCGCCTTCGCCTGGTAGGACGGCAGCGCGAACAGATTGCTCACGCCCCCTCCGCCGGCGCCCCCCTGCGCTCCTTCGTTCCACACCACCTCGCTCGCAATCGCTCCGTTGGCGATGGCCAGCGTCGTCCCCCCGCACGCCAGCGCGAACGGGCTCGACGACGGGAAGTCCGCGTGGGGCTTGCGGTCCCACCCCTTCAACGGCACATCCGGAGAGCCGCTGTCGCCCGCCGCGCAACACACCGTCACACCCAGTTGCGCCGCGTCCTGGATCGCCTGGTTCAAGCCTTGCGTGAACTGTGTGCTCACCTGTCCGTCCGCATCCTCCGGACCGCCCCAACTGATCGAGATCACGCTCGGCTTGCGCACCGCGTCGTGTACCGCCTGGTTCACCGCGTCGATGAAACCCGCCGTCGTGTTGGGCGCGAAGTACACCGCAATGGCCGCTCCCGGCGCCACGGCGCCGGCAACTTCGATGTCCAGCGTAACCTCGCCGTCCGAGTCCGGGTCCGGCCCGGGCACGTTCGCCCCGCCGTCCACACTCACCGCCACCACGGTCGGCGCCGCGATCCCCAGCCCCCTGAAGTAGGTCGCCAGATCCGACGCCTGAAACCCCGCCCCGGTCGGATTACCCGACTGATCCGTGTCGTTCAGTTCGATCAACGCAATCGATTGGCCTTGCCCGGTAAGCCCCGCCGGAAAGTTATAGAGTGCCGCCACCTCCGGTGCCGTCACGCTTTGATCCACGGCCTTCTTCTTCTTCGCCGGCGCCGCTTTCTTTCCGCCCTTCGATTTCGCCACTTTCCCAAGCGGGCCGCGCAATCGAGAGTGCCTCTTCGCCACCGGCCGGTTGTCCAACCCGTGAACGCCGATCACGATATCCTGCAGTTCCTTCGGAATGAAAATCGAGCCGGTGCGTCCGCGGTAGGCACCCGTGACGCCCTTCGTGTAGTGCCGCAGTTCCACGCCGAACGCTTCGCTCAGATTGCCGACCGAGCCTTTCAGCCGGAGCGTCCGCTGCGCGGCGCTCACCGCCGATACCACCAATCCGTGATCGTGCGCGAACGCCTCCACCTTCGCAAAGTCCGCCGGGTCCGCCCCGAACTTCTCGGCGAACGCCTCGCGGCTCACCGTCGGCCGCACCGCCGGTTTCTGCGCGCCCAACTTCATCAGGGCTTCGGACGATACCGGTTCGCGTCCGCGGATGCGAACCGTCACTTCGATCAGTTCCTCCGCGTCCACCTTCTTGCCGGCCTTCGCCCCCGCCATTACTTTCCGCTCGCTGCCCGCCAGCTTCACACGCGACTTTGCCGCCATCCGAGAATTCCTCCTGCGTAGGTAGTTATCTCAGCGCCCCGACCCGTATCTTTTTTCGGCCCATATTCCCATAATCAATCAAATCCCGCGTCCACTAACCTCCGCCCACGCGGAGCCGCGACCGAACGGAGCGGTTCTTCAGTCGCATCGAATCTCCCCGCCGAAGGCGCACTGTCCGCATCATGCCCGGCCCGCGCTAACCACAACCCGCTCCTACTTCGTAATCCCCACTTGCGCCAGCATCCACGCGTATTCGAACGACTGGTCCTTCAATCGGTCATAGCGTCCCGACGCGCCGCCATGCCCCGCCGGCTCCATCTTGATCTTCAGTAGCAGCGGGTTCGCATCCGTCTTCAGCGTCCGCAAGCGCGCGACGTACTTAGCCGGCTCCCAATACATCACCTGACTGTCGTTGTAACTCGTGGTTACCAGTATCGCCGGATAAACGCGCCGCCCTAAGTTGTCGTACGGGCTGTAAGTCTTCATGTAATCGTAGGCGGCCTTCTGGTTCGGATCGCCCCACTCGAGATACTCGCCCACCGTCAGCGGCAGTGACGCGTCCATCATGGTATTCATCACGTCGACAAACGGCACCGCCAGGTGCGCGGCGCGGAACAGATCCGGCGCCAGGTTGACGGCCGCGCCAATCAACAGCCCGCCCGCGCTGCCGCCTTCGATCGCCAGCCGCTTCGGCGAAGTCCACTTTTCCGCCTCCAGATACTTGGCGCAATCGACGAAATCGAAGAAGGTGTTCTTCTTCTTCATCAGCATGCCGTCCTCGCGCCACTGCTCGCCCATCTCGTCGCCGCCGCGAATGTGGGCGATGGCATACGCCACGCCGCGGTCGAGCAGCGCCAGCCGCGGGCCCGAGAACGTCGCCTGCATGCCAATGCCGTACGAGCCGTATCCATAGAGCAACAGCGCGCCCGAGCCATCGCGCGCGAATCCCTTGCGGTAGACGATCGAAATCGGTACCCGCACCCCATCGCGCGCCGTCGCCCACAGCCGCTCGGTCGCGTAGCGCGACGGATCGAAGCCGCCCGGCACTTCCTGCCGCTTGCGCAGCGTCGACTTATGCGCACGCACGTCGTAATCGTAAACGCTGGGCGGCGTCACCATGCTCTGATAGTTATAGCGATACGTTTCGGAATCGAACTCCGGCGTATCGCCCGGAAACGCCGCGTAGACGGGCTCGGGAAATTCGATCGCGGTCCACGCCGCGGTGTGAAAATCGTAAACGCGTAGCCGGTCGAGCGCTTGTGTCTTCTCGATCACCACGGCGAAATCGCGGAACAGATCGATGTCCTGAATGCGCACGTCCGCGCTGTGCGGCAACAGCACCTTCCAGTTCGCCGGCGCGCGATCCTTCTCTGGCGCTGTCGCCACTTCGAAATTGTGGCCGCCCTTATTAGTGCGGATATAGAACAAATCGCCGCGGTGATCGACGTAATACCGGTGCTTGTTTTCGCGCGGCAGAAATACCTGGAACCTGCCGCCCGGCTCGCTCGCATCCAGATAGCGGCACTCGGAAGTATCCTTACTCTCGATTCTCAGCACCAGGAAGCGCTTATCGCGCGTCTTCTGTACGCCGATATCGTATAGCTCGTCTTTCTCTTCGTACAGTAGTGTCGATGCCGCATCGCCCAGCGCGTGGCGCCATAGTTTGTCGGGACGCTTGGTCACGGCGTCCTCGGTGGTCAGGAACAAGGTGCGATTGTCGGCCGCCCATTCGACCGTCGTGACTCGCTCCGCCGTATCGGCCAGCGTGCGGCCGTCGCGCAGGTCCTTCACCTGCAGCGTGTACTGGCGGAAGCCCGTGATATCGACCGTGTAAGCGAGTAAGTTGCCGTCGTCGCTGACCACGAAGTTTCCTATGCCGACAAACTTATGTTCCGCGCCGAGTAAGTTGGCATCGAGCAGCACTTCCTCCGGCGCATCCATCGTGCCCTTGCGCCGGCAATGAATGGGATATTGCTTACCTTCCACCGTGCGCGTGTAATACAGATACGCCCCGCGCCGCACCGGGACTCCCATGTCGGTCTGCTGAATGTGGCTCAGCATCTCGTCGTACAACGCTTCCTGAAATGGCTTCAATCCGGCCGTCATGGCCGCTGTGTAAGCGTCCTCCGCTTCGAGATAGCGAACCACTTCCGGGTTGCCCTTCTCGCGCAGCCAGAAATAGTTGTCGATCACGGTCTCGCCGTGGCGCACCACGCGGTGCTCCTTGATGGGCGCCACCGGCGGCGCAGGTGTTTGGGCGGCGAGCGGCATCAGCGCAACCACTCCCAGTGCGGCGAGCAAGCGGCGAATCGCTGGCATACGGTCTCCTTCATACGCTCGGTTCTCACGATTGAATTAGTATCCTGGCCCACACGTGGCAGGCATAAGTGGGGCGGACTCGCTCGTCCGCGCTCCTGCACCCATCATATCGCCGTCGGGACGATGGTCAACTCCGAAATCACCGCCCGCAGCGGCAGCATAGCGCAGGCGAGCACCGCCTCCGCCACGTGTTCGGGCAACAGAGCCAGCGCCAGTTGTTCGGCCGGCGGCTTCACCAAACGCCTGTCGAGTATCTCCGTGTCGACCAATCCAGGATTCACGACGGTGGTGCGGATGCCGTGCTCGTGCTCCTCCAGGCGGACGGCGTGAGCGAGACCGATCATGCCGTGCTTGGACGCCTGATAGGCCGCGCCGGATAGATCCGGAGCCCGGCCGGAGATGGACGCAATGTAGATCAAGTGTCCGGCCCGCGCCTCGCGCATGGCGGGTAACACAGCCTGAGTAACATAGTAAGCGCCGTTCAGGTTAGTCGAAATCAACTCGTCCCAAATGGTTGGACCGAGGCGCGCGAGCGCGCGGTCCGGCGTGTTGATCCCGGTCGCGTACACCACGATATCGATCGGCCCCAGCACGCGCCGCGTCTCCTCGACCAGCCGTTCGACGTCCGGCACGCTGGTCGCATCCACGCGGCAAATTTCGAACGTGTGGCCGGCCATCTCGGCCTTCAACTCCCGCAGCCGGTTCTCGCGCCGCGCCGCCGCCATCACGCTCGCGCCAGCCTGCGCCAGCGAAATCGCGATCGCCCGGCCGATGCCGCTCGAGGCGCCAACCACCAGTGCCACTCGGTTCTTCAATGAGACAGGCATACGCCAGCATTATGGCAGAGTCGCCAACGCGCGCGGCACCGTCAAAACGCGAACTTGGCGGCCGACTGCACCAGGCGCGGCGGCTGAGCGCTGCCGATGTTGCCATCCACCGCGGCTGGTGGCATAGCAGCCACGCGATGGCGAGGTTCTGCCGCAGCCTGCGAAATGCAACAGGCGCGAGGCAGCAGAGACTATGCGGAGAGGGCCTTGACGCGGCCGTTCAGGCGGCTCTTGTAGCGCGCGGCCGTGTTCTTCTTGATGATGCCCGACTTCGCCGAACGGTCGATGACGGAATAGGTGGCCGGCAGCAGGGCGGCGGCGGCCGAAGCGTCCTTGCCGGCGATGGCGCGCCGCATGGCGCGGATCTGGTGGCGGAGACGGGTCTTATTCTTGCGGTTGACTTCCGTGCGCCGTTCCATTTGACGCACCCGCTTGATCGCGGAATAGGTGTTTGCCATCTGTGCTAAATCGAATCCTTGCTTCAGCGTTTGGAGTCTTCAGCATAGCGCAACCGGGCGCCGCGCGGCAAGTCGCGATGGCGGAGACTTCAGTCGCGCGGCTGGCTGTCCGTGGCGGCGTCCGGATCGATCTCGTCTGGCGAAAGCGGTTCCTCGAAATGCCCGACCAACTCGCGGGCCTCCGCCGCGAATTCTGCGGCGACTTGAATCTGACCAGAATTCTTCTGGAATCCGCTCAACCCGACTCCAAACGTGTAAGGAGATCCCGCGTCGAATTTTGGAATTCCACCCTCGGCCAGGTATTCGATACCGGCATCTTCGAGTGCCGCCGTGGCCAGGGAAAGAGCGAACGGGTCGTTCGTCTCGAGCACCGTAACCAGGTCAAGGTCGCCCTGGTTGGTTGTTCCGAGAGAATTTCGGGCGGGCGGAGGCGGAGGCGGAGGCTCAGGAAGTCCAGGCGCCAGGGCGACGCCGCAGTCGGCGCACTTGAAGAAGCCATCGCGATATTCAGTCAGGCATTTGGGACAGTACATAGGGCACCGTGCCGTCGATAATCATACCTTGCCATCTCAAAGCAGGGCAAGCGCGGCGGCTCGGGAGCTATGGCGAATGAGGACATGCCGATCCGTCTACCTTTGCCGGAAATGATCGTACCCGGCCGGCGCGAGCGGGTTACCTGCCATGATAACGCTGCCGGAGCGGGCTCGGCGCATGGTGCCGATGCGGGTGAGTGGGATGCCTTCGAAGGCGGCGGGGACGGGCGTGCGCGGCGGGGCGGTGAAGAGCAGTTCGTAATCTTCTCCGCCATGGAGCGCCTGGGCGAGCGTGGCGCCGGGCCAGATGGGCGGTGCGGCGATTTCAGCGCCGAGCGCGGAAGCTTCGGCCAGGCGGGCGAGATCGAGGGATAAGCCGTCGCTCAAATCCATGGCGGCGGTGGCACGCACGGTTTCGCGCAGGTAGCGGCCGAGCGCCAGGCGCGGTTCGGGGCGCAGATGGCGGCGCCAGGGCTTGCCGCGGCCGGTGGCGAGGCCGAGGGCGGAGGCGCCCAGCGCGCCCGAAACGTAAATGGCATCGCCCGCGCGAGCGCCATCGCGGCGCAGCGCGCACCCGCGCGGAACGGCGCCGGCGACCACGACATCGCAAACCGCCGACTCGCCATGGGACAGGTCGCCGCCGGCGAGGACGGCGCCGGCGCGAGCGGCGAGGAGCAACAGGCCGCGAAAGAATCCATCGACCCACCGGGTGTCGCACCACGGCGCCACGGCGAGCGAGACCAGGCAGAAACGCGGCGCGCCACCCATGGCGGCGATATCGCTCAAACCGCGCGCCAGCGCCTTCCAGCCGACATCGCGGGCGCCGTGGGTCGCGCGGCGGAAGTGGGTGTTTTCGAGCAACAGGTCGGTGGTGAACAGCAAATCCTCGGGCGAATTACGCGGGCGGAAGATGGCGCAATCGTCGCCAATTCCTTCGACCACGCCCGAGCCGGGCGGCACGACGGCGAGCCGCCGGAGCCGTTTTGTCAGTTCCCCCTCGGTTTTCGGAAAATGCAGACGCTTGACCATAGGTGTGCCATCTGAGAGAATACCTTACGTTGGAGATATGGTTGTTAGCCGTAGCCGGGAAATGTTCTTAGCAAGCCTCGAAAGTCCGCTTTCCTTGCCTCAGGACCCCCAGGAGCACGACGAACAATAAATCAGGAGAAAGCGCAAGTGAAGGAAAAAGGTGTTGTGAAGTGGTTTAATGCCGCAAAAGGCTATGGATTCATCCAGCGGCCGAGCGGCGACGACGTGTTCGTCCATTTTTCCGCCATCCAATCGAACGGGTACAAATCGCTCGAGGAAGGCGCTGCCGTGGAGTTCGAGGTGAAGCAGGGCCCCAAGGGGCTGCAAGCTGAAAACGTAACCGTCGTTTAAGGCATGCCAAAATTACGGAAGCAGCAGCCGGGGGCCCCATGGCGGGCCCTCGTGCTGTTTTAGGGCCAGCAAACCGTGGGAGATTCTGCTCCGAGCGTGCCGGGCCTGGATTTGGCGGGCGACTGGGTGACGCGGGCGGCGTCGGTGGCCGTGCTGACGGGAGCCGGCATTTCGGCCGAAAGCGGCGTGCCCACATTTCGCGGACCGAGCGGTCTATGGCGGCGTTTCCGGCCGGAAGATCTGGCGACGCCGGAAGCCTTTGCGCGCGATCCTCGCCTGGTGTGGGAATGGTACAACTGGCTGCGCCAGCGGATGGCGGCGGCGCGGCCCAACGCGGCGCACTTCGCTCTCGTGAAACTCGAGGCCCGCATCGCGCGATTCACTTTGATCACGCAAAACATAGACGGGCTGCACGAGCGCGCGGGGAGCGCGAAAATACTCAAATTGCACGGTGACATCTGGCGGCTGCGCTGCATGTCCTGCGGGGCTGACTGGCCGGACCGGCGCGCGACGCTACCGAAGCTGCCACCGCATTGCAGTTGCGGCGGGTTGGCGCGTCCCGACATCGTCTGGTTCGGCGAGCCGCTGCCTGTGGGGGTGCTGCGGGCGGCCGAGCGCGCCGTTACCAACGCGGAGTTACTGCTGGTGATTGGCACCGCGGCGCAGGTTTATCCCGCCGCCGGATTGATTCCGCTGGGCAAAGCCTCCGGCGCCAAAGTGGTCGAGATTAATACCGAAGACACGCCGTTTTCCGGGATAGCCGATTTCGCGTTGCGCGGCAAGGCCGGGGAATTGCTGCCGCAACTGGTGGAGCGCGCGAGCCGATGAATTGGCTGCTCGGGCGAGCGCACTCGATCCGGGAAGACTGCGTCCGCGGCGTTTCCGAGATCGCATCGCATGGGAAGAGCCGGCTCGCCGACGCATGCGTCGCGGCCGCGATCCTGCTCGGCAACCTGGCCATCCTCGGGCCCTACCTGCGCACCGGGTTCACCGATCAGCCGTGGAACAACGGCGAGTGCTACATGGCGATCTCGCGCGCGTTCCGCGATTACCATTGGACCTGGAACCCGCTCACTTATGGCGGCGCGCCGTTGCATTACATGTACCCGCCGCTGTTTCACGTGGCTCTGGCCGGCTGGCCGGCAAGCTCGCTCGGCCACGCCTATCACGAACTGACGGCTACCTACTATGCCCTGATTCCGGTCTGCCTCTACGTGTTGGGCCGGGCGCTGTTTCGATCGCGCCCGCTGGCGGTCTTGCCGGCGATCCTATACAGCGCGTATCCGTCGATCGCCTATTATTTCCTGCCCGCGTGGCGGGGCCTGGCGGTGCCTTACGCCGGTGCGCCGTGGGGTTTCGTGGCGCTGGTGGGTTACGAGGAAGCCGCCCATGGGTTTTCGTTTATGTTCACGCTGCTGGCGGTGGCGGCGGCGTGGCGCAACCGCTGGACGCTGGCGACTCTATTGACGGCGGCGGTCTGCCTGACCAGTTGGCCCGGCCTGTTGGGGCTGGGGATGATTCTTGCCGCCGTGGCGGTGGCGAAGACGCGCGATGGAACTCTGCCGAAGTCCTGGCTGGCCGTTTTCGGCGTAGTGGGCGCGGGCTACGGCCTGGCGGCGTTCTGGCTGACGGCGGGTTACATAATTTCAATGTCGCAGGTCAACCGCATCGTACTGCGGCACACCACGCCGGCGGCGCCCTGGAACCGGACGACGTGGATCGTGGTCGCGATTGCGGCTGCCCTGCTGGGCCTTGCGTTCTGGCGCCGCCTCGCGCCGGAACTGTCCTTTCTGCTGGCATGGATCACGATCATGGGCGCGGTGGTGGTCGCCTTCACGCTGGCCGGCAACTCTCTAATGCCGATGGCGAACCGCTATATGCTCGAACTCAGCGCGGGGACGGCGCTGGCGGTGGCCGGGCTGATTTCGCTGCTGCGGCGATGGCGTGTGGCGGCGGCGCTGGCCGGGTTGGCGGTGCTCGGCGCCGGCGCGCCGGCGGCTTACGGCTTTGTTACGCACGCATGGAAGGTGCAGCCGCATGACGCGGATCCGGCGGGCGGCGTCGTTTACCAACTTGCAGGGTGGTTGAACCGGCACGCAGGGCATTCGCGCATTTTGGGATCGGGCGAATTGGACGAGGCGCTGTTTCTTTGGTCGGACGTCCCGCAGGCTGGTGGACCGGGCGGGGATGCTTCGAACTATCTGATGTTCGCGGCCGAGCGGCAGGTGGCGTTTGGATGCGGCGGAGATTCAGAGCGCATTGCGGAACTCTGGCTGCGCGCGCTCAACGTGCGGTACCTGGTGGTGCACGGCGCGGATTCGCGCGAGTATTTTCACTGGTTCTCGGAGCCGGAGAAATTCGCGGCGCTGCCGGTCGAGTGGGACAACGGCGCTGGGGACACGATCTATCGCGCGCCCGGTTTCGCTGGGCAGGACGCCGTGATCGTCGATCTCGCCGCGATGCACAAGTTGCCGCGGCTGACTTCGACCGGCGATGCCGGTTTTCTGGCGGCGTACGATGCATGGGCGGCGGGCAAGCGGGCAGCGCCGATTCGTTGGGACGCGCCCGATCGCGCGCTGGTCGATACGCAACTGGGGCCGGATGAGGCGGTGCTGGTCAAGATCAATCACGATCGCGGCTGGCGCGCTTCCGGCGCAACGGTTGAGGCCGACCCGATTGGCTTTCTGTTGGTTCGCGGACGGCCGGGCACGCGGGGAATCGCGCTGGAATTCGGTGCATCGTGGGAGGTATGGTTGGGACGCGCGATCACACTCGTGACCGCGATCCTGCTTTTACTCCGCGTGCCGAGGCCGTGGATCGCCGCGCTGGCCTTGGTGCCTGCCATGGCCGCGTACGGGCTGCTCGCCGGCGCGCCGCCGCCCACCGCCGCAGTGGCCGAGGAGGCGTTTACGCGGCTAGCGCCACCGATCATCAGCCCGCGCGGCATCGTCGATGCCGCGACCAGCCAGCCACCGCCATTCGCGCGCGGCCATTTGATTTCGGTCTGGGGCGTGAACTTCGGCGCGAGCAAGGACGCGGTCGGCGTGTGGCTGGGCGGGCGCGCCGCGGAGGTGGTCTATCGGTCGCCAAACATGATCACGTTCAAGCTGCCGCCCGATGCGGCGGCGAAGACCCCGGTGAGCGTGCAGGTGAATGGCTGCCGGGGGAACGCGTTCACGGTGGAGACGCGGTAAGAGGGGCGTGTTGTCGCCATCGATTCGACGCCCGCAGTCGGCCAACTACTCGAACGGCTTCTTGGGCAGTGGGAACTGCACGCCTAAGTAGCCGACGAAGGGCGGGCCAATTTACAGCGCAAGCCGGCATCGTCGGGGCTTTCATGCCGGGATCGCGGTCGGAACCGCCGGTGGACGGTGGCCGCGAGCCGCGACTCGCCGTCAGCGGTCTCTGCGTACTCGGGTTGCCGCAAACCTATTTGTACTTAAAGAACCTGATGTTCGACTGCGGCATACCAATATCCTTGGAGCCGAATGTCGCCTTGAGACTCGTGGCGACCTCACCGACTTTGCCCAAAACCAAATTATTCGAGTGCAGTGTTTTCGAGTGCCCAAATTCGTAACGGTATCCGTCGCACTTGTACTTGTCATCCAGCGGTGCGTACTCCCAATACCACCCGATCTCTCTGCTTTCGTTGGTGTCGTCATACCAGTAGACTGAAACGTGGAACCACTTGACACGATAGTCCTTCTTCTTTCCAGTTGATGGTGCGTACTCCTTCATGGTGACAGTCGCGTGGATTCGATATTTTGCGTGGTCCTCCAACAGTGTTTGGTCCTTCTGATTCCAGCAATGTAAGCCACCATAAAACCCTGGAATCTGCGTGTTCACGGCGTAGGCCGTCCGACTGTCTGGCATGGTCAGTCCTCCACATTCTCGCCCGACCCAAACGCGATGGGTCTTCATCCCGGGTGGGCCACCGGCTCCGAACTAGATTTCGGATAAGTCTATCATGAAATCTCATTTTCCAAACGGGAGTCTCCCGCGGCTCATTTCGCGGCGGATGCAGGGTCGGGCCGAAGCAGGCCAGCGTGGGATCACCCCTCAGCCGCCGCCCAGATATCAATGGACGCGCCCTATTCGACTCTGGCCAGCGCGTCGCGCACCTGGGCTAGCGTGGAATCGACATCTGGACTGTCGACGCGGATGACGTGGGCGGTCTTGGTGGTGGGGCGCCAGCGCTCGAACATGCGGGGAGTGGGGAAGCCGGCGAAGATCGAGATCAACGGGACGCCCGCGGCGGCGGCGACGTGCTGGCCGGCGGAATCGTAACCGACGTAGAGGCGGCTGGCGGCGACGATGGCGGCGAAGCCTGCGAACGAGCCTTCCCAGAACGTGGGCTCGATACCGGCGCGGCGGCAGGCTTCGACCACGCGCGCGGCTTCCTCGCCGCCGGCGCCTTTGTCGATGGTCAAGGGAAGGCCAGTGGCGGCGAGCATGGCGAGCAGCTTCTCTTCGAAGGGATCCGGCAGGCGCTTGGCGGGATTCTCTCCGACGCCGAGGCTGATGGCGATGCCGGGCTTTGTTTCTGCTGGCGTGGCGAGGGCCAGGTACGGACTTGCGTCGTCGACCTGCAAGGTCTCGCGCGCCCATGCGGCGGCGAGTTCAGAGAGGGATTGGGCAGTGGGGCTTTCGGCGTCGGGGCCGGCAACCGCTCCCTGACGGTCGCGGCTCCGATTGGGGTCGTGGCTTGGATTGGGGTCGCTGGTCGGAAGCGGGGCGGTGTACGCGCGGCTTTCGAATAAGTGATAACGGTCCTCGGCGCAAATGGGCAGCAGGCCTAGTTGGGTCAGGCGCGAATCGGGATCGAGGACGAGTGAGTCCTCACCTCGGCACAGCGCGCGCAGGTCGCTCCACGCGGCGAGGCGTCTACCCAAAGTCCCGCGCAGGTAAGCTACTTCAGCGTGTTCGAGCCGAAAATCGCCAGCGAACAGATCGAAGTTCTTTCTCGGGCCGGCGAAAACGATGCGGGCGTGCGGAAAGCGGCGCTTGGCGGCGTCGAGCAGGACGCTGGTGACGGCGACGTCTGCGCCGAGGGTCACGCGCGAAAGGACGATGACGCGGGCGGGATCAATGGCGACGGGGCGCACGCGGCGCACGCGCTGGTAGCGGGCAGCGAGCGCGGCGGCATCGACGCCGCCGGCCGACTGCGCGATGGCCTGCGAGAACAGGCGGACGTACGCGTCGCATAGGGCCGGCTCGAAGCGGTCGGCGAGGCCCTCGACCAGGATCGAAAAGAGGGCCGGCGCGCACGCGTCTTCGAGCAGCGCGGGCGGCAGCGTGGCGGGCGGACGGCCGGCCAGGCATTGCGCCAGGACCTGTTCGGCGGCGGCGCTACACGAAGTACTTGTCAACCAGAATCCCCAGCTTTTGGCGCGTGGCCGCGTTGACCAGCTTGCGGTCGGTGATGATGGCGTGGGCGAGCGCGCTCGCGCAGTGGCACTTGCGCGCGGCGGGCATGGCGGCGACGGCGGCGGCCACCACCTTGCAAGCGTTCTCGGCGTTCTTCGTGAGGTTGGCAATGATCTGATCGACGGTGACCGAGTCGTGGTGCGGATGCCAGCAATCGTAATCGGTCACCATCGCCACCGTGACGTAGCAGATCTCGGCCTCGCGCGCCAGCTTGGCTTCGGTGAGATTGGTCATGCCGATCACGTCCATGCCCCAGCTTCGATAGACGTTCGATTCGGCTTTGGTCGAAAACGCGGGGCCCTCCATGCACAGATAGGTGCCGCCGGATTTGGCGGGGACGCCGGAAGCGGCGCAGGCCTTGGCGACCTCGGCGGCGAGCTCGGGGCAGATGGGATCGGCGAAGGCGATGTGGGCGACCAGGCCATCGCCGAAGAAGGTGGCGGCGCGGGTCCGTGTGCGGTCGAAGAACTGATCGGGGAGGACGAAATCGAGCGGGCGGTGCTCGTCCTTGAGCGAGCCGACGGCGCTGAGGGAGATGATGCGCTCGACGCCGAGCGATTTTATGGCGTAGATGTTGGCGCGGAAGTTGATCTCAGACGGCGAGAGGCGATGGCCGCGGCCATGGCGCGCGAGGAAGGCTACCTGGCGGCCGGCCAGCGTCCCCACTACGAAGTTATCCGAGGGCGTGCCGAAGGGCGTGTCAATCGTGGCTTCCTGCTGCGCCGCGAAGCCAGGCATCGAATAGAGCCCGCTGCCGCCGATGATTCCGATTTCTGCTTTCACGTACTGATCTCCTCAATTGTGCGAAGCGATTCTTTGGGCGAGCGCGGGCGGCGGTTGGGGCAACCGCTCCCTTTGGTCGCGGCTCCGATGCGCGATTCCGATTTCTGCTTTCACGTACTGAGCTCCTCAACCACTTTAGCAACCGCGCTTCGATGGCGAGCGGCGTAGAGCGAGCGGCTCCGATCATGGCGCGGACGGAGAAGTCAGCGTGCCGCGGCTTTCTTCTGGGCGGCCTGGATCTTCTTGATGAGGGCCTTGGCGTCGTCGTTTTCGGGAACCGACTGGAGCGCGGAGAGGGCTTCCTGCGTCATCACCTGGAACTTCTGCGGCTGGTCGAGGCGGTTGAGGGCGAAGACGCCGGACACGTCGAAGAGGTTCTTGGCTGCGGCGTAGAGGAACGTGGAGCGCGGGGTGGTGACCTCGGCTTTGAACTTGGAGAGCAACTGTGCCGAATCGTTAGCGGAGCCGTTGGCCAGGCAGATGGAACCGATGACGTCCTTTTCGAGCATGGTGGTTTGCAGCGACTGGACTTCCCCTTCGAGGGGCAGGCCGCCACCGTAGGGCTTACGCAGCCCGACGGGTTCGGCGGCGGAACCGGGCGGGAGGTCGAAACCGAGTTGAACGTCGGTGGAAGGATCCCTGGCGATGAAGGCGTGCACGGCCTGGGCGAAATCCATGGCGGTGTGACCGGCCAATGCACGGAGTTCGGTCACGTGGCGGTGGAAGGCGAGCGAGTCGGCGTGGTTGAGGCGCTCCCCGGAGGCATAAGTGTCGGCGAGATCGGTGTAGCCGCGGGCGATGCCGCCGGCGAGCACGATCTGCCAGATGCGCGCCCTGGGGGTGAAGGCGTTATCGGACTGTTGAATTTCCGAGAGGTAGTCGTTAGCCTTGGCCATGTCGCCGCTGTGATAGGCGTGCCGGGCCTCATTCCACAGGAACGCCGGCGTCCCGGGTTCGGGAAGCGATGGCCCGCTCGAACAAGCGGCTAGAAACACGGCGGCCACGACGGCCAGTAGAAGTGCCTGTAATTTCATGCGCGTCTCCGCGGTAGTGCCGGACTCTGGCTGCGGGCGAGCTCGCGGCGCCACCCTGGTAGGGCGCATTCCATCCCCGGCCGCCGGTTCTCAGCCAGGCCCGCCGAAGCCCGGAATTAGGCTCCGCCATTCATGCTCACTCATAGCGGCGGAGAATTCAAGAGGCTTGAGGATAATGTTGTCCTGGTACTCCGGATCGAACCAGGGGAACTCCGGCGCCGGGCGTATTGAGCCGGGCGGGCCCGGTGGCATACCATAGGGTCGAGTGACTACATCGCGGATTACGGTACTGCTGGTGGACGACCATGCGCTGGTGCGACGGGGATTCCGCCGCATGCTGGAGGACGACGCCGATATCGAAGTGATCGGCGAAGCGAGCGACGGCAACGACGCGGTGGAGGCGGCGGCGCGGCTGCATCCGGCCGTGGTGGTGATGGACTTCGCGATGCCGAGCATGAACGGCGGCGTGGCCACGCGGATGATCCTCAAGGAGAGCCCGCAGACGGCGGTGCTGATTCTCAGCATGTATACGGAAGCCTCGTACGTGCGGACCTGCCTGGACGCCGGCGCGCGCGGGTACCTGTTGAAGAACGCCATGGATCTGGAACTGGTGGCCGCGGTGAAGCAGGTGGCGGCCGGGGCGCGGGTGCTCGATCCACGGCTGGGCGCGGTGGAGGAATCGGCCGGCGCGGCGCCCGCGTTGAGCACGCGCGAGCTCGAAGTGCTGCAACTGATCGTGAACGGGAAGTCGAACAAGGATATCGCGACGGTGCTCGGGCTGAGCGCCAACACGGTGGCCGTGCATCGCGCCAACATCATGCAGGCGCTGGGCATCCACAATACGGCGGAACTGGTGGTGTACGCCATCCGCGAAGGGCTGGTGAGCATCGCGTGAACCGCCGGGCGTTTCTGGGCGGGTTGGCCGGGTGCGCGGCGCCGCTGTTTCCGGCCGCGGGCAACGGGTTGAACTTCCGGCTGGTGGATGTGACGGCGGCGGCCGGCATCGATTTTCACCAGAACAGCGGGGCGTTCGGCGCCAAGTACCTGCCGGAGACGATGGGCTCGGGGTGCGCGTTTTTCGATTACGACGGCGACGGCTGGTTGGACCTGTTGCTGGTGAACGGGATGGACTGGCCCGACCACAAACGGCGGCGGAGCACGCTCAAGCTATATCGCAACAACCGCAACGGAACGTTCACCGACGTGACCGAGCGGGCGGGCCTGGCGGTCGAGATGTACGGCATGGGCGTGGCCGTGGCCGACTACGACAACGACGGCTTCCCCGACGTGCTGATCACCGCGGTGGGCCAGAACCGGCTATTCCACAACACCGGCAAGGGCACTTTCGTCGATGTCACCGAGCGCGCCGGCCTGGGCGGGCGATCGGCGTTCTCGACCTCGGCGGCGTGGTTCGATTTCGATCGCGACGGTTTGCTGGACCTGCTGGTGTGCAACTACGTGAAGTGGTCGCCGGAGCGCGACGTGTTCTGCAGCGTGGACGGACATCGCAAATCCTACTGCACGCCGGAAGCGTATCACGGCGAGACCTGCTGGCTATTTCACAACCGGGGCAACGGCACGTTCGAAGACGTGACGGCGAAGAGCGGCATTTTCGACAGCACATCGAAATCGCTGGGCGTGGCGCTGGTCGATTACGACCGCGACGGATGGCTGGACGTGCTGGTGGCGAACGACACGCAGCCGAACAAGCTGTATCACAATCTGCGCAACGGGATGTTCGAAGATGTGGCGGTGCGCGCGGGCATTGCGTTCAGCGAGGACGGGAAGGCGCGCGCGGGGATGGGGATCGACGCGGCGGATTTCGATAATTCCGGCGCCGACGGGATCGCCATCACCAATTTCGATAACGAAATGATGGCGCTCTACCGGCCGACGCGCGCGGGCGGCTTTTCGGATTCGGCGATACGGGCGGGCGTGGGGCAGGCCTCGCGCGAGAGCCTGGG
Organism: Bryobacterales bacterium; assembly: GCA_003157745.1. GTDB lineage: Bacteria > Acidobacteriota > Terriglobia > Bryobacterales > Bryobacteraceae > Bog-375. Next base: position 39,634 of record PMKM01000097.1, read on the forward strand.
CTTCGGGTGCGCGTTCCTCGATATCGATCTGGATGGGCGGCTGGACCTTGCCGCGGTGAACGGCCACATCGACGAGACCGTCCGCCACATCCGCAGCAACGTGGGATACGCGCAGCCGCCGCACCTGTTCCACAACGACGGGCAGGGACGCTTCCGCGACATCGCCTCCAGCGCCGGCGCCGGTTTCGCCGCAGCCAAGGTGGCGCGCGGCCTGGCGTATGGCGATTTCGATCGCGATGGCGATCTGGACCTGGTGGTCACCACCAACCAGGGGCCGGCGTACCTGTATCGCAACGACGTGACCAGCGGCTTCCACGCGCTGCGCATTCGGCTTACGGGCAAAAAATCCAACCGGGATGCGATTGGCGCGGTGGTGCGCGTGACTACGCCGGAGGCGACCCAGACGCGGATGGTCAAGACCGGGTCGAGCTACCTGTCGCAATCCGAGCTGACGCTGACGTTCGGCCTGGGCCCGCGCGAGGGAGCGACGCGGATGACCATCTCGTGGCCGAGCGGCGCCACGCAGGAATTCACGGGAGTGCGCTTCGGGGGATACGAGTGCACCGAAGGGCAAGGGCTGAAGAGGCTGGACGGGTACTGACGACCTGTTCGAAGCGACCGGGCCGACCGCTCCCTCACGGTCGCGGCTCCGAGCGCATAACCGAGCCGCGACCATAGCGGTTGCTGGCGATGGAACAGGGAACTCTGTTCTCGATGACCGGTCTTCGCAGCGCCCCAGGCGGGCCGTGCGCGCCCCACGGAGCGGCCGGCGTGCATGGGTTTACCATAGGCTCTTATGGATTCACGGCGGATGTGCCCGCATTGCCGGGCGTTTATTACGGTCAAAGACAAGGTTTGCCCTTATTGCAACGAGCGGGTGGGACCGCGCGCCATCGACCGGCGCGGCCCAGCGGATTTTCTCGGCGGGTTAATCCCGCACGCGCGATTCAACACCATCGTCATACTGCTGGCCAATTTCGGACTCTACCTGGCGAGCACGCTGTACAGCATGCGCGCCGAAACCGGCGGCGGTTTTTCGGGGATCGACGTGAACACGCTGCTTGCTTTCGGCGCCAAATTCGGTCCTGCCATTGCGGACGGCCAATGGTGGCGGCTGGTGACGGCGGGCTGGCTGCACGGCGGCATGTTGCACATCCTGATGAACTGCTGGGTGCTGTTCGACCTGGCGCCGCAGGTGGAGGAGATTTACGGCGGCAGCCGGATGTGGGTGATCTACTTCCTGTCGTCGGTGGGCGGATTCTACCTGAGCAACCTGTGGAGTCCGATGGCGCCTTCGGTGGGGGCATCGGCGGCGCTGTGCGGCTTGATTGGTGCCATGATCGCGCTGGGTGTGACGCACCGCAACCCGCTGGGAGACGCCATTCGCAGCACGTATGTGCGTTGGGCGATTTACATTCTGGTATTCAGCCTGATTCCGGGAATCGACATGGCGGCGCATATCGGCGGCGGCCTGGCGGGATTCGGCGTGGGGTACGTGGCGGGGACGCCGCGCCACGAAGGATCGGCGGTGGAGCGGCTGTGGCAGGCGGCGGCGTGGATCTGCCTGGGGCTGACCGGATTGAGTTTCGCGCGCTGGTACCTATGGTTCAGTCATAGCGTTTAGATGACTGGCGCGTTACGAGGCGATCTGGCATAATCTAGGGCGTCGCAGTCGGAACATGTGGCCGGACACTGCGAAATTGGGGTTGCAAGCGCGCCGGCCGGGAGGTGGGAGTGAGGCATTGGCGAGCAACTTTCGTGCTGTTGTTGGGCGCGGTTCTGCCAGCCGGGGCTGCTGCAGTGGCGCGGACTCCGGTGCTGGTGGAGATGTTCACATCCGAGGCTTCGGCGGCCAGCCAGACGGCCGATTTGCTGCTGGCGAAATTGGATGCCGAGGCGATCGTATTGAGCGAACATGTGACCAGCCTGGACGGCGGATTGTGGCGCGACCGTCTGGCAAACGAGGATACGACGAAACGGCAGCAGGCATACGCGGACCGTTTCCGTCTGGACAAGGCCTTCGTGCCGCAGATGGTGGTCAATGGCGCGGTGCAGTTCGTCGCCAGCGACGCGCAGCGCGCCGAGCAGGAAATCGCGAAGGCGACTAAGCGAGTCAAGGTGACGCCGCGGCTGCTGTGGGCCGATCGCGGCGTACAGGTGGAGATCGATGGCGCGCACGTGGGCGACCGTGTGTACCTGGCGTTGGCCGACGACGGCGTGTCGACGATGGTGACGGGCGGAGAAAACAAGGGGCGGCAGTTGCATCACATCGCGGTATGCCGCGAGATTCGCAACGGTGGCGTGGTGCCGCTCGGTGGCGCGTATTACCAGTTGATCGAGGTGCCGCCGCAGGCACGCAGGCAACGCGTGGTGGTCTGGATCCAGTCGGGAGAAGTGGGCCCGGTGGCGGGCGCGGCGATGCTCCCGCCGGCGGAAGATCAGTAGGGCCGCGGCTTTCCCGCATAGACCGGCGTTATCGGGTTGCAGTTTTCCAAGGAAATACTTGTCGCGCGCGGCAGCAGTGCGGGATAATCGAAAACAAGATGAAACTGCGTACGATTGCGTTGGCTCTGGCTTTGGCCTGTGGTTTCACGGTGGCTGGCGAAGCCAAGACGAATGTGCTTCGCCCGGCTGCGAAATCGCACAAGGTGAAGCGGGCGAGACCCCACAAGTACAAGATGGCCAAGCGGGGCAAGGCCCACAAGCAAGTCGCCAGGGCGAAGCACCGGTAACCAGCGGCTCGGGAAGCGCGCGTCTTTGGTGTAGGCGGGCTCTCTCTTCGTGAGCAGTTTGGGAGCGCCGACGCCGTTGCCGTCTTTCGACACTCAGCGCCATTGGCGGGAGTGCGTGCGCCAGATCGACACGGCGGGGCGATTTCGCGGCGTCCGCTAACTGCCGAGGCCGACCAGAAGCACGCCGATCAGGACCAGGCCGAGGCCAACCAACTTACTGCGATTGAACCGCTCGTGGAAGAACAGGCGGGCCCACAGCACGGTCCAGATATAGCCGACGGCGACCATGGGGAACAGGACCGAAAGCTGGCCGTGGCGGATGCCGAGGGCGTAGATCACCGAAGAGCCCATGTAGAGGCCAACCCCCAGCGCGAGGCGCCAGTTGAACAGGCTCATCACGCCAGAGAGCCGGACGGCGCCGAGCTTGAGGAAGACCGCGCCGAAGCTCCCGATCACGGAGGCGACCAGCACCAGCAGCATGGAACTGAGAGGAGTGGACGTCACTTCCGCTCACCCCGGCCGAGCAGAGCCACGCCCGCCATGATGCCGGCGATACCCACCAGTTTCAGCGGACTGAGCGTGTCCTTGAATATGAAGTAGGACAGCGCGGTCACCCACACGTAGGAGAGGCTGATGATGGGGTACATCAGCGAGAGTTCGCCTTCACGCAGCGCCAACACCATGAGCAGGGTGAACAGGCCGTAGAGCGTGTAGCCGGCGATGAGCGGGAGGTTGGTCAAGAGCGCGATCGGGTCCGGGCGGAAATGGTGCATGCCCGTCTTGATGAGGATCTGCGCGGCGGCGCTCAGCAGGGTGGCGCCGGCCATCATGAAGACCATGCGTCTGCGCTCGGCGGGGTGCGGAGTGGGTGTGGTGGTGGCGCTCAAGATTTGTTGCCTCGCGGGAAGCCGGGATGGCGGACTGCCAGAACAGGATAGCAGGGATTGCGGTTACAATGAGAGGCTGTGGAAGAAATCAACACGGCGGCGGTGCAAGATCCGCCGCCTCCCCCGGCCAAAGCCGCGCCCGAACCGCCGCAGCGAGGGTTCCTCGCGGAGTGGACCGTAACCGTCATCCTGCTGCTATTCGGCACGACGACGCTGGTGCAGGCATTCGTAGTCCCGACCGGCAGCATGGAAGACACCATCATGATTGGCGACCACCTGCTGGTGGATAAACTCGCCTACGCGCCGGCGGGGCGGGTCGCGAAGTTCCTCCTGCCATACACCGAGCTCAAGCGCGGCGACATCATCGTGTTCCGCTACCCGGTCGACATCAAGCAGACGTTTGTGAAGCGCTGCATCGGCCTGCCGGGAGACCACATACGGATGCAGGACAAGCAACTCATCCTGAACGGCAAGGCGGTGAAGGAGCCGTACGTCGTTCACAAGACGCAGTACTTCGAGAGCTACCGCGACAATTTTCCCAACTCGCCCAACGTACACGTGGAAGCGGCGGCGACGGATATGCTGTTGAACCACGTAAAGAACGGCGAGGTAGTGGTGCCGGACAACAGCTATTTCGCGATGGGCGACAATCGCGACAATTCGCTCGACAGCCGTTACTGGGGATTCGTGCCGCGGGAAAATATTATCGGTAAGCCGCTGCTGATTTATTGGTCGTACGATGCCACGACCCAGGCGCTGGTCGGGCCCGCGCTGGGCTATCGCCACGTGGTCGACCTGCTGGAGCATTTCCCGACCAAGACGCGCTGGAGCCGCACGTTTCACCTGATTCGCGGCTACCCGTTGAAGCCATGAATAGCCACTGTTACGGACTGATTTTGGCCGGAGGACGCGGCACGCGCTTCTGGCCGCGGAGCCGCCGCCGCTCCTCGAAGCAAGTACTGAACGTGGTGGGCGCGCGATCGCTGATCCAGGCGACGGTGGACCGCCTGGCGCCGGTGATTCCGCCGGAGCGGATCTGGGTGCTGACCAACCATCACCTGCGCGACACGATCGTGGCGCAGCTTCCGGAAGTGCCGAAAGCGCAGATACTGGCCGAACCGGCGCAGCGCAACACGGCGCCGGCGATCGGGTTGGCGGCGCAGATTCTGTACTCGCTCGATCCGCAGGCGGTGATGGGTATCTTCCCCGCCGATCACGTGATTGGCCGGCTGCCGGCCTATCGCAATGTGCTGCGAGCGGCGTTTCGCGGGGCTGCAGAGGGACGGCTGATGGTGGTGGGCGTGCAGCCGCGCTGGCCCGAAACCGGTTACGGGTACATCGAATTTCCGCGCGGCGTCCAGGCCGGTAGCGCCCAGCCGATTCCAGTGAGACGGTTCCGCGAGAAGCCGGCGGCGGCGCAGGCGAAACGCTATGTGGCGGCGGGCAACTACTATTGGAACTCGGGGATGTTCTTCTGGCGCACCGGAATTTTGCTCGAGCAATTGCGGCAGCACCTGCCGAAGACGGCGATGCTGCTGGCTTCCCTGCCCCGATTCGGCGCGCGGCAATTCGCGGCCAGGCTGGCGGAGACGTTTCCCCTGTGCGACAACATTTCCATCGACTACGCGGTGATGGAAAAGGCGGACGAGGTGAGTGGCATCGCGGCCGCGGATTTCGGCTGGAACGACGTTGGAAGCTGGAACGCGGTGTATGAGCTGCTGCCCGGCGATGGCGACGGCAACGTGGTGGCGGGCGACTCGATTTGCCTGGGGGCGCACCATAACTTCGTCGATGCGCGCGGCAAGATGGTGGCGCTGGTCGGCGTCGAAGACCTGATTGTGATCGATACGCCGGACGCGCTGCTGGTCGCGCGCCGCGACCTGGCGCAGCGGGTTGGCGAAGTGGTGAAGGCGCTCGAAGAGCGGAAGCGGGAAGATCTGCTGTAGGGCCGATTGCCGTCAGAATGACTCAATGCCGCCGCTGCGACTCTCGCAGTCAGGAAACAGGCGCGTTGCGCGGGTACGCTCCGGAGACCCGCTGGAAGGCGGCCGGCCCTTTTCGCCGTCGCATGGTCGATTTCACACCTTCATCAGCTCGGCGATGCGGGTGAGCCATTGCCGCCAGTTTGTGACGCCCTCGTCCCAGCCTCCCGGCGTGACCTGCGGCAGAAACATCCGCTCGAATTCCACGTCAAGTTGAGCATCGTCGCGACACGACGCGAGGAAACGCGCAATGTCGGCCCGGACCCTCTCGGCAGATCCGGGATCGTTGGCAGTGTCTTTTCGAAACGCCGATAACACGTCCGCCAGACTTCCGCCATAGATGTCGAAGTCCTGATGGAAATAACCTCCGATCAGCGCATCCAGGTCGGGAAACTCCTGCGTTCCTTCGGGATGGGTACTCTTTCCCATGAGCATACGCCTCGGTTTCCTATGGAATCGGGAAGGCTGTCAATATGAAATGAAGTTTACCATGAACCCGCGTGGCCTTTAGCACTATCAGCGCCTTGCGCATATTGCATAATGCCCCGGTGCGGCGCACGACGCCGTAACCGATGTCTTTGGTAGCCGTGTATATAAAGCGGTAGTTGGACAACCGCGGACCCGCCGCCCAGCTGCGGATCAGTGGGGCCTCTTTGCGCATGGCGTCCGAGACGACATCCTCGGCGACACGCAGCGAAGGAAAGGAACTGGCTGCCGATATGCGCCCTTCCGCCAAGAGCCTCGCTCGTAGTTGCCCTTCGGTGCGGCCCACGTGTTTGAGGATTGTGTGCCCACCCGCCGCCTCATGCTCGACCAGCGCAATCCTTCCAGCCCGGACGCTGGCGATGCGGGCCGCTGCCACCGCCGCCGCGACCATGACAGGGACGGCGACGTCGAGAATAATTCCGGTGCGCTCGGCGGTCTTTGCGCTTGCGCCCAGTTTGTAGGCGACCGCCTCACCCGCCTGCTGCGTTAGCGTCTTGGTGGGCTCGCCAGTCCATACCTCGCGGACTCCGGTACCGAACGTATCGGTGCCGTGCGCCGCGAGCACCACGCCCCCGACCTTCGTGAGCATCGTGGGCTCCGGCGCCAACAATAGCGCACCACCGCCAATCAGTTCCAGCGCGCCGCCAATCACCATGGCGCCACCGGAGAGGCGGTTCATCAGAATTTCATGAGTGCTGACATGCGCTCCCCGCAACACCGCCGAAAGTTGCACCGGCGAGAGAACAACCCGCAAGCCGTCTTCTTCTGGCACAGCGTCCCCATCCTATCAGACAAGCGCACCCGTTGGGTGGAAACTCGGGAAATCGAAAAGGGTCGTCCGTTTCCTTTGCCCTCTAATGCTTCACGTAGGTCTTTTCGAACTTGTTCCGGGTGTTGACGACGGTGAAGGTGCCGTTTCTCTCGGCGGTCACTTTGATCCACTTGCCTTCGCAATTGGCGTCGACGTTGGCGATGAAGGTGTCGGGCGAGTTGTGCTGCTTGTCGGCATCGATGGCGTAGTGCAGTTGCCAGATATCGAGCAGGCCGCGGGTGTCGTGCAAGGTCTGCCAGACTTCGGCGGTGCCGCCCTTATGCGGGCCATTATCGACCAGCGCGACGCGCGGCGAAACGGCGTGCACGAAGGCGGCCGAACTGGAGAGGTCGGATCCGTGGTGCGAAACGAGTAGAAAATCCACCGGACCGATCTTGTTGTTGGGGCAGACGAGCTGGTATTCGCGGTCCCTGGTCAGATCGCCCATATCCAACATGCGGAAGTCCTCGTAGGTGATGAGGACGCCGATCGACTGGCCATTCTCGTCGTTGGTCACGGGCGGCAGATCGTCGGCGTTGCAGGCGGGATTGGGGGCGCCGGCGTCGGGCAGGGGCAGGCCGAGCACGTTGCCGCCGGCGGAGAGGACCTGCACGTCGATGCCTTTGACGGGGATGGTGCGGCCCGCCTCGACGCGCAAGTGGTCGCCCTTGGCGCGCACGGAGGCGTATTCGTTGAAGAGAATCTGCCCGTCCTTGTCCTTCTCGACGCTGCTGCCGTGGTCGACGAAGTGGACGATGGGGATCTTCTGGGCGAGTTGGTAGACGCCGCCGACGTGGTCCATGTGGAAGTGGGTGACCAGCATCCAGTCGATTTTCCTGACGTGGGCGGCTTTGGCGGCGGCCAGGATGCGGTCGGCGTCGCGACCATTGTGGCCGGGCCAACCGGCGTCGATCAACAGAGAATCGCCGGCGGGCGTAACCAGCAAGGTGGCTTGGCCTCCCTCGACGTCAATCGCGTAAATCTGCAGGGCCGGGGCGGCGGACAGCGCGACGGCCGAGACGACCGCCAGCGCCAGGGCGACGAGAGCTCTCATAGGCGCAATCTTAACATGGCGATTTGGACGGGGCATGTTACAGGCACGTTGCGGGGCATGTTGCGGGGCATATTGCGGAACATCGCGCAGTTGCGTAACGTATTGATAAGTAGCATGCCGTTTTGCACACAATGCGGAAACGCGGTGACGGCCCTCGACCAGTTCTGCTGGCGCTGCGGGGCGCGACAACCGGGCTCGTTCGTGCCGCCGCCCGGGCCGGACCCGTTGGCCGGCGTTACGCCGCGGACGGCGGCGGTGCTGAGCTACGTGCCCGGCATAGGCTGGATTGCGTGCATCATCTGGCTGGCGTCCGACCGCTTCCGGCACGACAGGACGGTGCGGTTCCACGCGTTTCAGGGCCTCTACCTGTTCGTGGCGTGGCTGATGAATTCCTGGGTGGTGCACCCGCTCTGCACCGTGGCGACGCCGCACATGGAAATCGACAAGCTGATCCACCTGGCGCTGATCATTGCAGCCGTGTTCATGATGATCAAGGCCGCCCACGACCAGGCCTATTCGCTGCCGCTGTTCGGAGAGCTGGCTGCGCGGTCGGTGGCGGAGAGCTAAGACCGGCGCGGTTCATTCGTTGCGACATTCTCCTTTCGAGGCGGCGTGTGATGCCCGAACAGAAGAATGTCGAGAACTCTCGACACAGCAGGCCTGGAGTCCTACGCCACGAATACGGCCGTGGTATAATTATTCATTACAGAGAATAAACAATCACATGAAAGCAAAAGTCGGCATTGTCGGATACCGCGGGTACAGCGGGGTGGAACTGGTGCGGATTCTGGCGCGACACCCGGGCGTGGAAACGTGTTTGCTGGAGCATCGGGAGGAGACCGGGCCGGCGTCGCCGATCCTCCATGCGGAGCCGCCGGAATGTCTGCCGTGCGACCCGCAAGTGGTTCATGCCGAAGGCCTTGCGGTGGTGTTTCTGGCCACGCCGCCGGAGGTTTCGATGAAGCTGGCGCCGCCCATGCTGGACGCGGGAGCGCGCGTCGTCGACCTGAGCGGGGCGTTCCGTCTGCGCACGCCGGCGAACTATTTGGCCTGGTATAAAGAGACGCACACGCAGCCGGAACTGCTGACGCAGGCGGCTTATGGGTTGCCCGAATTCTACCGCGATCAGATCCCCGGGGCGCGCCTGGTGGCAAATCCAGGATGCTATCCGACGGCGGCGAACCTGGCGATCCGGCCGTTGCTTGAAGCGGGCGTGATCGACCGTGGGGCGGGCATCGTTTGCGACGCCAAGAGCGGCGTCAGCGGAGCCGGGCGCAAGCCGACGCTGAAGACGAGCTTTTGCGAGGTGACGGAGAACTTCTCGGCCTATTCGATCCTGCGCCACCGTCACGTGCCGGAGGTCTTGCAGGTGAGCGGGCTCGAAGAGGGCGAGTTCAGCTTCACGGCGCAACTGTTGCCGCTCGACCGGGGGATTCTGGAAACGATTTACTTCCGCGCGCGCGGCGTGGGATCGGCCGAGGATCTACTGGCGATCTACGAGAAACGCTATGCGGGCGAGCCGTTCGTGCGGCTATATGAGGCGGGACACGTGCCGGATCTGCACGCGGTGGCGCACACGAACTTCTGCGACATAGGCGTCACGCTGGACGCGAGGACGGGGCGCGCGGTGGTGGTGAGCGCGATCGACAACCTGGTGAAGGGCGCCGCCGGGCAGGCGATCCAGAACATGAACCTGCTGCTCGGGTACCCGGAAACCGAGGGGCTGCGGTGAAGCGCGTACTGGTGAAACTGGGCGGGACGCTGCTGGACGACGCGGGGTCGCGCGAGCGGCTGGCGGGCGAGATCGCGGCGGTCGCGGCCAGCGGCATCGAGCTGGTGGTGGTGCACGGCGGCGGCAAGCAAATGACGCGGTACCTGACGGAGCGCGGCATCGAGAGCCGCTTCGTGGGCGGCCTGCGGGTGACTACGCCGGAGACGGTGGACGCGGTGCTGAAGGTGTTCGCGGGCACCGTGAATCACGAGCTGGTGGCGAGTCTGATCCGGGCAGGGGCGCTGGCGGTGGGGTTGACCGGGATCGACGCGTTGCTGACGGAGGCGGAGCAACTCGACCCGGCGCTGGGCGCGGTGGGACGGGTGACGCGATCGAATGCGGGGTTGCTGGAGCTGTTGGCGGCGAGCCGCTATCTGCCGGTGGTGGCGTGCGTGGCGGGAGATCGCCAGGGCAACATCTACAACGTGAACGCGGACCAGATGGCGGTGGCGTGCGCGGCGGCATTCGGGGCGCAACAACTGATTTTCCTGACCGATGTGGCGGGCGTAATGGATGGGTCGAAGCAGGTGCGGGCGCGGCTGACGGCGGAGGAGAGCCGTGGGTTGATCGCCGCCGGGGTCGCCACGGGCGGCATGCAGGCGAAGCTGAACGCGGCGCTGGCGGCGCTCGATGCCGGTGTGGCGGAAGTGCGCATCGCGCCCGGGGCGGTAGAGGGCGGTCTGGCGCGTATTTTGCAGGGAGAGGCGCTGGGAACGCGCCTGGATCGAGAGCCATGATCAGCGCCGTACACGAAGACGCGTTCGTCGAAAGCCGTGGGGCGCCGCCGCTCACGGTGCGCAAGGCGGCGATGCGGGACATACGGCCGATTCTCGACCTGATCAACGACTATGCGGCGCGGGGCGAGATGCTGCCGCGCACGGAGTTCGAAATGTCGGAGGCGATTCGCGACTTCACGGTGGTCACCTCGGCGGGCGAGCTGCTGGGCTGCGGCGCGCTGCATTTTTACAGTCCGACGCTGGCCGAAATCCGCTCGCTGGCCGTGCGCGAACAGGCCAAGACGCACGGGGTGGGCCGCAAACTGGTGGAGGCGCTGGTGGGCGAAGCCATGCAGTACGAGTTGGACGCCGTATTTGCCTTCACCTACGTGACCGGGTTTTTCGGCAAGTTGGGTTTTCAGCCGATCGAGCGGGGGGCGCTGCCGCTGAAGGCGTGGCGGGATTGCCTGCGCTGCGCGAAGTTCCAGTCGTGCGATGAAATCGCCGTGCTGCGGGTGCTGCGTCCGGTCCACTGGGCGCAGGGGTTGCCCGAGATTTGGGCGCCTACACCGGACGACCAACTGATCCCGGTGCCCACGTTTCGACCGGCATAAAGGGCAACCCACACGGTCGTTTTTCCCATCACCCCCTAAAAAACCGCAGAAATACTCGACGGTTCATCTGTACTTTGGTATACAATCAGTCTTCAAGAGCTTTAAGTCTGGAAGTCATCATATTGATCCCTACTTCTTGTGAGGCCTCATGAGAGCGCAAACTGTCGACGTAAAATCCTCAACGGGACGGATCCTCTGCTGCACCGTTTTCCGTCCTGGTGGGAAGAAGCTGTTGGCCAAGGGCCATGTAATCAGCGATGAAGACATCCGGGTTCTCGAGTCCGAAGGAATGGAGACGATCTGGGTCACCGAACTAGAGGATGGGGAGGTGGGCGAGGACGACGCGGTCGCGGCCGTGGCCAGTGAAATGGGGTGCGGGAGCTTCGAAATCCGCGTGGCCGCCGGAGGGCGTGCCAACCTGGTGGCTACCGAAGACTGCTGCGTGCTGGTGGACGATGAACTGCTCAAACAGATCAATTGCGCCGCCAGCGTGGTGATTGCCACCGCCCTAAACTTCAGCCACGCCTCGGCGGGCCAGCGGGTGGCGACGGTAAAGAGCGCCCCGTTCGCAGTCGGCAAGGAGCAGTTGGAAGCGGTCATCAACATTCTGAAGGAGCGCGGCCCGATTCTGCAGGCGCGGCCGGTGCGGTCGCCCGCTGTAGGAGTTCTCTACACCGACCCGATCAGCGGCGAGCGCGCCCGCCAGTTGTTCGAGAACATCATGCGGCAGCGGCTGGAACGATTCGGCGTGAGCCCGAATTTCGTGCTTTCCTGCACGGAAGATGAGAATTCTGTCGCCCGCAGCCTACAACACCTATTGAGATCGAAGCCGAGCGTCATTCTGGTGGCGTCCACCACGGCTCCGGCCGGGCCGGAGGATGTGGTTGGTCAAGCCATGCTAAAGGTTGGCGCACAGGTGGAACGGTTCCTGGCCCCGGTAGAGCCGGGGAACCTGCTTTTATTGGCGTACAAGGATGAAGTGCCGGTGGTATCCGCCCCTGGCTGCTTCCGCTCCGCCAAACCGAATGTGGTCGATCTGGTTTTGCCACCGCTTCTGGCACGGTATCACATCACGGGCTGGGAAATAGCCTGTCTGGGCCACGGCGGTTTGCTGGCATAAACGGTCTCCTCCACCCTCGCGAGTCCGAACCTCCGAGCGGACTGCGGGTGACTCCTCCCCGGGCGTCCTTCACGGGACGCCCGGGTCTTTTTTTGGGCGCTTCCATTCGGCAGACTGCGTCTTTGCCCTCCCGACACATCATGCGAAATAGCCAGCGGGTCGCGAAGCGTGGCGATATCCCGGGCAGCGCGTCGGCCGCAAGCAAAGCGGGAGATAATGACCCTTGGCACGGCAGGCTCGACGGCAGGGGCAACGGTTGCGAACTCAGCCTGAGGACGATGCTTACTCCCGGCTAGAATAGAGACCTAGCCTGAATACTAACATTGGTTATGGGTAGTTGGCAACCCGTGGCAACCTTTGACTTAAGCACGCTGCTATCCATTTAACCTTCGGTACTATCGGCGTTTCTATTTTCTTGCAATCAAAGCAGTTCGGGGCTGTAATAGATCTGGAGGTGGAGGTGCGAATTCAGCAATGCGGGCGGCAGTTCTGGTACTCCGATGAGGGCCAGGATCTGATTGAATACACGCTAATCATCGCTGCGGTTGCGATGGGGGCGTTTGGCATTCTTGGTATCCTCACACCTAACGTCCACGTCGTCTGGACGGCGAGCAACTCGGAATTGTCAGCCGCGGGTTCGATGGCGGCGGCCGGCGCTAGCTAAACGCTCGCCAGTCACCCCAAGTTCCTCACCTTCCGGTGTTCGGTTGCGTCTAGAATAGAGTATGTAACCGAACCTATGAAGACTCTCGCATCCATCTTACTGCCTCTGGTTCTACTGGGGGCTCCCAGCACTCCGGATCCAGACACAGTTACCGCCATGGCGCGCAAGGCCCCGGCGGAGTTCGCGGCGGACGCCATGATCCGCGTGGCATCGAACGCGAAACTGGACGCGCGCACGCGCGTAAAGTTGTTGACGGAGGCGTTCCGTCTGGCCGGCGGAGCCCAGCACCCGCTCAAGCTCCGCGGTGCCATCACGCGCAGCGGCAGCGACGGCGCGTTTCTGGAGCGCGCCTACCGGCAGGAACTCGATACCCTCTCTCTGCGCTTGCGCGCGGTGCGGGAAATGCTGCCGCTCGATGGCGCCAAGGCGAGCAAGTTATTCTTCTCGATCCCACGTCCCGCGGTTCCGCCGGTGCACTGCGAGGAGATCGTGGTATACGATGTGGACCTGTATTACGACGGGCTCGGCGCGATTGCCAAGCTGGGGCACCGCGACCTTGGCAAACTTCTGAAGGAGCGCGTGGGCGGCATCACTTCCCCGGCGCAGGTTGCGCCCGTGGCACGCCTGCTGCGTCAAGCCGGATTGAACGACGCCGACCTGCGGAAACTCACCGATTCGTTCGCCACCCGTGTGAGCGCCGTCGCCGGCGACGACCGCTCATTCACCTATTACGCCACGGCCGCGGCGCCAGCCATCCAGGATCTGGTGGAAGAACTGAAGCGGCGTAATCTCCCCGCGCTGCCGCTGGCCGAGGCGTTCCGGAAGTACCTGGTGAGCCATCTGTCGGGCGATCGCTGCGCGGACGGCCACTTGATCTACAACGGTCCGCTGACGGTGAACGTGATGACCGGCCAGCCGGTTGAAGTTATCGGCTCCAGCACTGCCACGTTCTTCAAAGATCGGATCATGATGCCGCCGTTGACGGGGCTGACGGAGCAGGAGACCACGCCGAACAGCCTGAAGGGCGTCGCCGCTGGCGCGCAGACATGCACGGACGACCAGTGTAAGCACTTCAACGATCTTTCGCGGAATCTGGCCTTCACCTCGGAGGGAACGCCGCGGGAGGAAGCGGAACGCAAGACCGACGCCTGGCGCGCATCGCTCCGGTCGGCGCTGACGGAGCTCGAAGCCTGGCAGCCCGGCAAGGGACAGACGGCCGACGACCTGTTTCGCGACAAGACCTGGGTGTACGACAACCTGTATGCGATGGCTCCCCAGGCGAGCCGCGAGTTGGTGGAGCGTTCCTGGATCGACTACTTGAAGCAGAGCCGCTCGACGGTGAGCGACCGGGGGCGGTGGTTGCTGCCGGTGAGCGCGCTGATCGGACGCTCGGCGCTGGACCCGGCGAATCGCAAGCTGGCCGAGATGCTGAGCGGGACGAACGATCCGGTGATCGCGCTGTATATCCAGGTCGAGGCTCTGGCGCCGCGCGACGCCGCCACCATTCTATCCATGCTGTAGAGCGGGTTGGGAGGCGAACGAGCCTGCCACGCTTGTTTTCGACGGTGTGATGTAGATCTATGTGGCGGACACCGCGACTCCCTCACGGTCGCGGCTCCGATTGGGGCGGCGCAGGGAGCGGTTTCTCGATAGATCCGGGTCACCCGGCGGGAGAGCTACGCCAGTTGGGCGAAGACCTGCATCATGTCGCGATGGGCGAGCACGTTGCCGGGATCGCGCTCGATGGCCTGCCAGTAGCTCTGTGCAAAGCGCTCGCCGTGCTCATTCGGGACCACCAGCGCGCGCGCCTCGGCCAGGAGACGGACGGCGTCCTCGTCGGCCACGGGTTCCTTCTGCGCGAGCGCCTCATCCACCATCACGACGAATTGCGATAGCTCGCGCAACCAGCTAAACCGCGGGTCGTTCATGACCAGGTTGAAATACTGGCCGGTGGAGGCGATGGGCTCGACGTCGTGTTCATAGGCCGCACGCTCGGATTCCAGGAGCGTCTTGTGGAGCCGAAGCAGTCCATTGCGCAGGGTGGTCAATCGCTCTCGCGTCTGTCCGGTCATGCAATTCATGGTATCGCGCCGGCGGCGTGCGCCGTTGGGCGGTTTCGCGTAATCTGATCTCTATGCACAAACCCAGTTTCGACCCAGGGCTGACCCAGCAATTCGGGGCGCCCTACCGGCGCGTCATCAATCGGGACGGTAGCTTCAACGTCCAGCGCCGCGGCGGCACGTGGCGCGACTTCCATCCGTACCGGCAACTGATCGACATGGGCTGGCCGGCGTTTCTGCTGACGCTATTCGTGGGCTACGTGGCGGCGAACACGGTCTTCGCGCTCGCGTATTTCGCGCTCGGTCCGAATCAACTGCAGGGCGCCGACGCGGCCGGCGGCATGGGGCGATTTCTCAATACGTTCTTCTTCAGCTCGCACACGCTGACCACGGTCGGCTACGGCAATATCTGGCCGAAGACGGTGGCGGCGAATTTGGTCGCGGCGCTCGAAGCGCTGGTGGGTGTGCTTGGCTTCGCGGTGGCGACGGGTCTGCTGTTCGGCCGCGTGTCGCGTCCCTCGGCGCGGCTGGGGTTCAGCGACAACGCGCTGATCGCGCCCTACCAGGACGGCAGCAGCCTGCAATTCCGCGTGGTCAACCGGCGCTCGAATTCGCTGGTCGAAGCGCAGGCGCAGGTCCTGCTGATGACGGTGGAACTCGAGGACGCGGGGCCGGTGCGGCGCTATCAGCAGTTGACGCTGGAGCGGCCGAGCGTGCTGTTTTTGGCGCTGACCTGGACGGTGGTGCATCCAATCGACGAACAAAGCCCGCTGTGGGGGAAGACGGCGGCGGAACTGGCGAAGTCGCAGGCGGAGATCATCATTCTGATCAAGGCGTACGACGACACCTTCAGCCAGACCGTGATTTCGCGCTACTCCTACCGGCACGACGACCTGCTGTGGGGCGCGCGGTTCGCTCCGGCATTTCACGTGGACGCGGCCGGCGACCTAGTGCTGGAGCTGCGCAAGCTCGGGGCCACGGTGTCCAACTGATGATACAATCCGGTTTAAGGCCGGGCGATTTAAACTCAGGAGTCACGCGCATTGTCCGCTTTCTTACATAACCAGTTCGAACGCAACGTGGTCACTACATCGGTCGATCACGTGTTCAACTGGGCCCGCCAATCGTCGATATGGCCGCTGACGTTCGGCTTGGCCTGCTGCGCGATCGAGATGATCGCCGCCTCGACGTCGCGCTTCGATATCGCGCGTTTCGGCGCGGAGGTCTTCCGGCCGAGCCCGCGCCAGTCCGACCTGATGATCGTGGCCGGCACGGTNNTGGTGCATCTCGATGGGCGCCTGCTCGAGCGTGGGCGGCCCGTTCAACACGTACGCCGTGCTGCAAGGGGTGGACAGAATCGTCCCGGTGGACGTCTACGTCACCGGCTGCCCGCCGCGGCCGGAGAACCTGTTTTACGCGCTGCTGAAATTGCAGGACAAGATCGACGCGTCGTCGACTCTGGTCAAGCGGCCGACCGAAGTGCGTCTGGAAGAATCGATGCTCGCCGAATTCCAGCGGCAGGTGCGCATTTCGCAGATTTCCAATCCGGCGTAGAGGGCGCGCGAAGGCCGGGGACGATTTCAATCGCGGGCGACCGCTCCCTTTGGTTGCGGCTCCGGGCGTGGGTGTCGCGACTCACGGCGGGCTTTCGGGGCCACTCGCAAATCAGGGAGCGGTTGCCGCGAAACTAGCCTTCAGCAGGCGTTTGCGATCTTCCTGTAGCTTTCGGGTACGCTCGGCGATACGGGCGACCAGCGCGGCGGGCGCGGTGCGCGGAGAGCCGGAATTGAAGGGCGGCGCGGGATCGTATTCCATCATGAGCTGGATCGAGCGTGCCACATCTTCGCCGAACAGGTGCGCTGCCACGACAAGGCCAAAGTCGATTCCGGCGGTGACGCCGGCGCCGGTGATGCGATTCCTATCGACGACGACCCGCTCGGAGACGGGCACGGCGCCGACCACGGGCAGCAGATCCAGGCTGAGCCAGTGCGTGGTGGCCCGATAACCGTTCAACAGGCCGGCCGCGCCGAGCACCAGGGCGCCCGTGCAAACGGAGGTCACGAACTTCGCCGCGGGGGCGCGCTGGCGCAGGAACTCGAGCGTGGGCCGGCTCTCGATTGTCTCGGCAATGCCCGGACCTCCGGGCACGCAGAGCACGTCGAGCGGCGGGCAATCGTCGAACGACGTATCGGGCATGAAGGGCATGCCATACGCGCTGACGACCTTCTCCAGCGAGTGCGCGACGAGATGCACACGCGTATCCGGCATTTGCGCAAAGACTTCGTAGGGCCCGGTCAAATCGAGCTGGGTGAGCCGGGGGAAGAGCAGCATTCCGATGTGAATGGTCAAGCGATCTCCCAGGCTTAGAGTTTACTATAGCGGGCTAGCCGCGCGCGAAGACGACGATGCCGCCGGCAAGGATCAAGCCGCCGCCCACGAGCGTGCCGGAGCTGGGCGCCTGGCCGAAGAAGATCCAGCCGATGGCTTGCGCCACCAGAAAAAAGAACACCACGTAGACGCCCAGCAGGCGGCCAAAATCCCAGGGTGGCGAGTTCACGAAATAACCGTAGGCGAACAGCATGACGGCGCCAGCCAGGAAGAACCCGGCGCGCGCGGAGGCTGTGGCATGGAGCCCCTTGCGAACCAGGGCGTCGCCGCCGGCTTCGAGCACGGCGGAGAGGAAGAGCAGCAGAGCGGTGAATGGGCTGAGCATGTCGAAGAATCTTTCGAGCGGGCGGCGCTACCGTTGCAGAAAGTCCTCCCGGTGGATGACGAATTCGGGATAGGCGCCAGCGCCGAGTTCGTGCAGGTCGAGGCCGAGGCGTTCGCCTTCGGGCGCGACGCGTTGCGGGCTGAGACGGTCGAGGACCCAATTGAGACCGTAGACGAGCGGCAGCACGACGCCGAGCAGGGTGGCGACGCCGGCGACTTGGGCCAGCGGCTGCACGTTGGAGCCGGAGCGCGCGAAGAAGCCGAGCGCCAGCACGCCCCAGATGCCGCCGATGGCGTGGACGGAGACCGCGCCGGTGGGGTCGTCGATTTCGCCGTATACATCGAGCCACTCGACGGTGAAGACGACCAGGCCGCCGGCGATCAGGCCGGTCAGGGCCGCTACGGCGGGATCGAAGAAGAGGCAGCCGGCGCTCGACGCGGCCAGACCGCCGATCCAACCGTTGGCGCACAGAGAGGCGTCCGGACGGCCGAAACGGGCGCGGGTGATGGCGGCAGCGGCGAGACCAGCCATGGCGGCGGAGAGAGTGGTATTCAATCCCACGCGCACGAGCGCGCCCACCGGAGCTCCGCAGAAGAGCATGGCGCCGGCGCCGTTAAGACCGAGCCACCCTGTCCAGACAAGAAAGCAGGCGAACAGGACGAGCACGGCGTTGTGTCCGGGAATGGCCGCAGGCAGGCCGCCCTCGCTCGCATACTTGCCGCGACGGGCGCCCAGTATCCATGCGATGGAGAGGGCGGCGAGTCCGCCCACGGCTTGCACGGGCGCGCTACCGGCGGCATCGACGAAACCGATCTGGGCCAGCCAGCCGCCGCCCCACACCCAGTGGGCGAAAAGCGGATAAACCAAGCCGGCCAGCAACGCGGTGGAGGCCGACGCGGCGCCCAAGCGCCAACGGTCCAGCCCGGCGCCGAGAGGGATGACGGCGGCCAGCGCGACGCTGAGCAATTGCAGCCAGACGATCAGGCAGGCGGGCGCGCCATCGAGCGGAAGGCCGCGCAGGAAGAGCGGTTGGGCGGCGATCCAGTTCCATTGTTTGCCAGCCGCCGCGATGGTGTGCGCGGGGCCGCCGGCGAAGCCCTGAATGGCGAAGCCGCAGACAAAATAGGCGACCGCCGCGACCGAAACGACGCATAGCGACGCGAGCATGGCGTGAGACGCACTGCGCGAGCGGCCGAGTCCGGTGTTGACGAGCGCCATGCCGGCAATCGCCAGTGGTGCGACCAGAAGGCAGGCCAGCACGAGTACGGTGGCCGCCTCGGAAGGCGCGGGCGCGGCGGGAATCATCGCTTGGCCTCCCGCGGGGAAAGGTGAGAGCGCGCTACCAGGCCGAGGCCGAGGAGTTCAATCGCGACACCGGCGGCGACGAAAGCCGCGCGCGCCGCGACGGCGCCGAGCATGAGGAAGGCAGCCAAGACGATGGCCCATCCCGCGGAGAGTAACAGCAAACCGGCAAGCCGCATAGTACCTAACTGGTTACAGCATAACCGATTAGTGGGGGCGACTAACATGTGAACGCGGTGTAATTTTTGCGATCCCGGCGATAGAAATTATCTATTTCCATCTGGCATCAAAAAGTTGTAAAAATTGTACATCCGCTAAATTACAAGCCTGCCCCGTACTCGCCGGCTTGGCCTATCCAGCTCCGCCCGCTGGGTCCAAACAAAAAACAACCGAAAGGATCATGATGCGATACACCGGAGCAACCATCTTTGTCGCCACATGTCTGATAGCAGGAACTGCCCTCGCGCAGACCGCCACGCCCGACACGCCGTCGGCGACAACGCCGCCAGACGCCCAGACAGCGACCACACCGGCGACCGCCGCGCAGTCCGCGCCTGCCGCGGCCCCGGCCGCACCAGCGCCCCCCTCCGCGTACCACCAGGCGGGGATGGATTTCTCGTTCCTGTTGGACGGCTACGTCGACGGGAACTTTAACAACCCGTCTTCCGGCTGGAACGGGTTGCGCAATTTCGACTACCGCGCCGACACGGTGCACTTCAACATGGGAAAGATCACGATCGACCGCGCACCGGGACCGGTGGGCTTTCACCTCGACCTCGGCTTCGGACAGATCTTCTCGGCGACCCACGCCTTCGATGCGGCGCCCAAGGGGCTGAAGTACTTCGAGCAGGCTTATGTCGACTTGAAACCGAAGTCGTGGAAGGGCGTCGAAGTGGACGTCGGCGAATTCGTTACCTCGGCGGGCGCCGAAGTGATCGACGTCAACGGGAACTGGAACTACTCGCGGTCGCTGCTGTTTGCGTGGGCGATTCCGTATTACCACTTCGGTATCCGCACCTCGTTTCCGGTCGGCCCGCACTTCACCGGCGGCGTCCAGTTAGTGAATGGCTGGAACAACGTCTATGCGAGTGACCAGGGTAAGTTGATCGGCTTGAACGGCGCCTATGCGTGGAAGAAAGTGACTTGGACCAACGTCTGGTACGGCGGTCCCGAGCGCGATAAGGCCAGCCCCGGATGGCGCAACCTTTTCGATTCGGTGGTGGCCGTGAATCCGAACGACAACCTGAGTTACTACGTCAATTTCGATTACGGCCGCAATAAGAACGTGGGGCCGGGCTCGGCGCAATGGGTCGGTATCGCAGGCGCGGTGCGGCGCGCGGTTGGGAAGAAGGGCGCCGTGGTCGGACGTCTTGAGATATTCGACGACAAAGACGGCTTTTCGACCGGCACATCGCAGGCTGTGAAGGAGTTTACGCTGACCGGCGAGTACAAACTCGCCGATTGGCTGACCAGCCGGCTCGAGCTCCGCGACGATTGGTCGAACAAGGCGTTCTTCGAGGATTCGAATGGAGTCATGTCCAAGAAGAACCAGCCCACCGTACTGCTGGGCATGATCGCCTATTTTGGGCCTAAGAAATAGCAGCGTCAGACACAGTCGAGAGGAGCAACCGAATGGCAGACAACTCTGAAGTTAAGATGCAACCGACGTTGGGCCTGACGGGCCTGACATTCAACGCGATGGCGCTGATCGCGCCCGGAGCGTTTCTCTGGCTCACGTTCGTGATCCAGGCGGCCACCGGATCCACGTCGCCTGCGATGTGGATCGGCATCGTGGTCGCCCTGCTGCTATGCCTGGCGACCGCGATCTGTTATGCGGAAATGGCGAAACTGTATCCCGGAACGGGCAGTTCGTATTACTTTGCGGAACAGTCGTTTTTGAACCACGACGCAGTGTGGCGTTACGCGCGCGTGGCTAAGTTCGTGGTCGGCTGGGCGTCGCACCTGTATTACTGGATCTATCCGGGCGTGATGGTGGGCGTGATGGGCGTGCTGGTAGGTTACTTAGTGGGCACGCTGTGGCCTAACTTCATGAGCGCGAGCAATCCGGGAACGTTGTTCATGATGGCGGTAGCGGTGGTCTTCTCGTTCGCGGTCGCCTACATCGCGCACCGCGGCGTGGTGGGCGCGACGTCGGTCAACATTGCGATCAACGTGATCCAGATCTCGGCGCTGGTGGTTTTCGCGGTGCTGGCCCTCGGTTACCGGTCGAGCCACCCCACGGGTACGCCGGGCTGGCAATTCGATTCCAACTCGGGCGACGCGTACACATACGAATTCGACACGACCAAGACTGTGGTGAGCGGCGTGGCGACAGACACCATCGTACGCGATGCGGCAGGCGTGCCGAAGCCGAAGCTGGACGCGGCCGGGAAAGCGGTTCCGTTCCTGGTGACTTATCCGGAGAAAGACGAAAAGGGCAACTTCCTGTCGCACGGCAACGCCGCCTCGGTGGTGGGCGTGCACAACGTCGGCTGGGCCTTCATTCAGGCTACGGTGGCGATTCTGATCCTGGTCGGCTTCGAGTCGGTGACCTCGATGGGCGGCGAGGCGAAGAACGCCAAGAGGGACGTTCCTATCGCGGTGATCGTATCGCTGCTGGTGCAGGGATTATTCTGCTACCTGTTCGAGTATTTCGCGGCGAACTACTTCCTTAACGCGGGCTACACCATGCAGTCCGCGACGGGTTCGGCGGCGCCGATCGGCGACATGATGATCATCGTCGGCAACGCCACCTTCGGCGCGGGCGGCGGCAGGATCCTGATGCTGGTGGAAGCCTTCACCGTATTCCTGGCGCTGATTGGCACCACGCTATCCTGCATGAACACGGGCGCGCGGGTCACTTACGCGATGGGCAAGGACAAAGAAGTTCCGGAGCATTTCGGGATGCTGCACACCAGCAACCTGACGCCGCACCGGGCGATCTGGACCTTGGCCGGAATCTCGGCTTTCGTGGGCTGCATCGCGGTGGTGATGCTGTTCGGCGACGCCGGTGCACCGACCGATGCGGCGATCAAGGCCCTCCCGCAGGGCATCTGGTCGAGCTTCGGCTACACCACGCACGATGGGATGGCGGCGATGCCGAACTCACTACTGACGGTGACGCTCGCATCGAATTTCGGCACCTTCCTGCTCTATGGGTTGAGTTGCGTCACGTGCTTCGTGGCCTATCATAAACACCCTAAGTTCAGCGTGATCCGGCACCTGGCGATTCCGGTCTTCGGTGTGGTGGCCAACCTGGCGTGCATGGCGTTCTACCTGATCGGACCATTCATGGGGTATGGCACTAAGTTGGAGCCGCTGCTGGCACTGGGGATTGCCGCCGTCTGGGCGTTCTACGGCGGCGTGTACTTCGTGCTAGCCGGCAAGAAGGCCGGGCGTACTACACTGGTGACGAATCGAGTGGAAGCCTGATCGCAAGGGTTTCGACAGGAGAGAGACGGTCCGGGCGGAAACAAATCCGCCCGGACCCGTTTTTATGTTGGAAATAGAGTTTGCACAAGCCTCGGATTGTGGACGGGGCCGCGACCACAACGAGGACTATCTGGGATGCTTCGCGCCGGAGGCGGAGGCCGAGGCCCGCACACTTGGATTTCTGTTCGCGCTGGCGGATGGCGTGGGCGGCGGCGACGATGGAGAAGTCGCTTCCCGACTGGCGGTAGAGACGCTGGTCCAGGATTTCCGGCGCACGGCGGCGGGGGTGCCGCACTCCTCGCTGCTGCCGCGACTGGTGCAGCAGGCCAACACGAGGGTTTTCGAGACCGGGATGGCCAACGGCCCGGGCGGATCGAACATGGCGACCACGCTAGTGGCCTGCGCGCTCCGCTACGACCGGGTGGTGGTTTCGCACGTCGGAGATTCGCGCTGCTACCGCATCCGGCACGGCCACGCCGAGGCGTTGACGCGCGATCACACGGTGGCCAACGAACACATGCGACTGGGCTTGATCACGGCGGGCGAGGCGTCCAACGCCGACACGCGCCACGTGCTGAGCCGGTCGCTGGGCCCGGCGATGATCGTGGCGGTGGAAACGCGCGACTACCAGATCATCCCCGGCGATGTGCTGCTGCTGTGCTCCGACGGGCTGCATGGGCCAGTGGGCGCGGACGCGATGGCCAGCCTGGTGAGCCGCCACGCGGCGCTTCCGGAAGCCGCGCGGGAGCTGATCGACCTTGCAAACGAACTGGACGGCGGCGATAATGTGAGCGTGCAGCTCATTCGCGTCCGCCAGGTGGAGCGCATTGGCATGTATCGCGGGCGCCCGTACAAATTGGCCTGACCGTTATCCATCCAAATCTCGCATGAGTTCCTTACGAGCGGGCGAACAGCTCGACCACTATCGAATCGACAGCGTGGCGGCCCGCAGCGGCATGGCCTCGATCTTCCGCGGCGTGGACCTCCGCGACGGCCGCGAGGTGGCCATCAAAGTCCCGCATCCCGAGATGGAAGCCGACCCGGTTCTGTACGACCGCTTCCTGCGCGAGCAGGCGATCGGCGTCGCGCTCGATCATCCGGGCGTGATGAAAGTCTTCGAGGACGCCGGCCGCAGTTCGCTCTACATGGTGATGGAGTGGGTGCCGGGGCGATTGCTGCGGCAGATTCAGGGCGTGCAGGGCAAACTGCCGATCGAGCGCGCTTTGCGGATTACCATCGCCATCGCCGAGGCGCTCGATTACATCCACTCGCAGGGCGTGGTGCATCGCGATCTGAAGCCGGAAAACATCATGGTGGACGACGAGGATCGGATTAAGCTGATCGACTTCGGCATCGCGGGTAAGGAGGGGGCGCGCCGCCTTACCTTTGCCAAGCTCTCGCAGGTGATGGGCACGCCCGATTACATTTCCCCGGAGCAGGTGAAGGGGAAGCGCGGCGACGGACGGAGCGACATTTACTCGCTCGGCGCGATGCTCTATGAGATGCTGACCGGCAAGCCGCCCTTCACCGGCAACAATCCTTTCGCGATCATGAACGACCGCCTGCTGAACTACCCGGTTCCGCCGCGCGAATTGAATCCGGAAATATCGCCCGCGTTGCAGGAGGTCGTATACCGCGCGCTCGAGCGCGATCCGAAGAGCCGCTACGCCAAGGCGCGCGAGATGGCCTGGGACCTGGCGCACCTGGACCAGGTGGGCGCGGCCGAGCGGCCCGAACTGGTGGAGTGGAAGCAACGCCGCAGGCCGTGGCTGCGACGGATTTTCTTTTATGCCGCGATGGCGTTAATCCCGGTGGCAGTCTTCGGTTTGCTGCTATTCGTTGCCAAGCACACTTGATCCGGCCCATCGGTAGTGCTCGCCCGCTGGCGCCGCGGTGAGCGAATGGACCGGAGCGAATTGACTGCGACGGATTTTATTTTGTGCCGCGATGGCGTTGATTCCGATGGCAGTCTTCAGCCTGTCGCTATTCGTTGCGAAACACACTTGATCCTAAATCCGGCAGTTGAATCCGTGCCAGCTCAGGCTCGCTCTTTGTCTGCTTCAGATCCAACCGCTGCGCAGTTCACCATTCTGATTGAAAAGACTTGGCTTGCATGACATTGTGGGCCAGGAAGTCGGCACCCCCTCTGCATGGGGAACTGCCGGGTTTAGCTTGATCCGGCCCATCGGTAGTGCTCGCCCGCTGGCGCCGCGGTGAAATATGGACCGGAGCGAATTGACTGCGACGGGTTTTCGT
>PMKM01000134.1 GCA_003157745.1 Bryobacterales bacterium
CGCCGCTCGGCCTTGTTCTCGGCTTCCTGAATTTCCTTGCGGAACACGATCTCCGCCGCGCCCTCCGCGCCCATCACGGCCACTTCCGCCGTCGGCCAGGCGAACACGCGGTCCGCGCCCAGGTCCTTGCCGCACATCGCCAGGTAGGCCCCGCCGTAGCATTTGCGCAGGATCACCGTGATCTTGGGAACCGTCGCCGCCGAATAGGCGAACAGCATCTTGGCGCCGTGGCGGATGATGCCGCCGTGCTCCTGCTGCACGCCGGGCAGGAAGCCCGGCACGTCGACGAAGGTCACCAGCGAGATGTTGAACGCGTTGCAGAAGCGGATGAAGCGCGAAGCCTTGGTCGAGGCGTTGATATCGAGCGCGCCCGCCATCACCAGCGGCTGGTTGGCGATCACGCCCACCGTGCGCCCGTTGATCCGCGCGAAGCCGATCACGATGTTCGGCGCGAAGCCGGCCTGCACTTCGAGAAAATCGCCGAAGTCGACTACCGGCAGGATCACGCTGCGAACGTCGTACCCCTTCTTCCCATCCACCGGCACCGCGTCTTCGAGCGCCGCGTTCGCGTCCACGTTGCGGTCGCCTTCCACCTGCGGCGGGTCTTCCATGTTATTCGAGGGCAGGAAGCTCAGCAGCTTCTGGCACAGCGCCACGGCGTGCTGATCGTTCTCCGCGATGAAGTGGATCACGCCCGAATTCACCATGTGCGCTTCCGGTCCGCCCAGTTGCTCGGCCGTCACGCTCTCGCCGGTGACCTGCTTGATCACCGAGGGTCCGGTGATGAACATCTGCGCCTGCCGGGTCTGAATGATGAAATCGGTGAGCGCCGGGCTATAGGCCGCGCCGCCCGCGCAGGGCCCGCAGATTAGCGAAACCTGCGGCACCGCGCCCGATAGCATCACGTTCGAGTAGAAAACTTTCCCGTAGCCGGAGAGCGAATCGATGCCTTCCTGCACGCGCGCCCCGCCCGAATCGTTGATGAACACGAACGGCGACCCGGTCTTCAGCGCCATCTGCATGGCTTCGGAGACCTTGATCGAGTGCACCTCGCCGGCCGCGCCGCCCATCACCGTGAAGTCCTGACTGGCCAGGTGGACGAGGCGTCCGTTCACCGACGCCGCTCCGGTCACCACGCCGTCGGCCGGCAGGCTCTTGCCTTCCATGCCGAACATGGTCGCGCGGTGCTCGGCGAACAGCCCGTTCTCCTCGAAGCTGGCCGGATCGACCAGCGCGTCGATTCGCTCGCGCGCGGTCAGTTTTCCCGACTTGCGGTGCTTTTCGAGCTTGTCCGCTCCGCCGCCCAGCATCACCGCTTCGCGCCGCCGCTTCAGGTCTTCGATCTTCTCTTGCATTCCCGTGGTGGTCATATTTCGAGCTCTCGTCGTATTGGCTTCGTCAATTCCCGCCTCGCCCTCGCGCGTTCCTTTACGCCGGCGATACGGTCACCTTGTGGGTGTGGCCGCTCAGTTTCACGTCGTAGGTGATCGTGGTCGCCACCGGGCCCTTCCCGTTATCCGCCGCCGGAGCCGCGGCCGGAGCCGGAGCCGGAACGGCGGCCGGATCCTTGCCCAGATTCTTCGGACCCTTGGCGCGCGTGGGGAAGAACTTCGGCGCTACGCCCGGAAACATCGCGTAAGTAAGCACGTCTTCGTCCGACCCGTTGCAGCCTTCCACTTCGAGCGCCGCCGAACGCAGTTCCTGCCATTCCGGTTTCAACAGGTCCGCCGGCCGCGTGTCGATCGGCTGCTTGTTGGTTTGCTTGGCGGCCAGTTCCACCACGTGCCGGTTACGCTGCCCCAGCGTCGAGCCGTAGTAGCCCAGCATGATGTCGGCGAATTCGCCCGTCATCGCTTTGTACCGGCCCATCATTACGTTGAACACCGCCTGCGTACCGATGATCTGGCTCGATGGCGTCACCAGCGGCGGGAAGCCCGCGTCCTCGCGCACGCGCGGCACTTCCTCCAGCACTTCCTTCATCCGGTCGCCCGCCCCTTGCTGCTTGAGCTGGCTCTCCAGGTTGGAAATCATGCCGCCCGGAATCTGGCTGTCGAAGATCTCCGTGTCCACGCCGGTGATGTTCGAAAGGAATTCCTTGTAGCGCGGGCGAATCTTGTCGAAATGCGTCTTGATCGCGAGCAGCCGCTTCTTGTCCACCCGCGTCGAGTACGGGGTGCCTTCGAGCATCTCCATGAGGCTCTCGGTCGGATTGTGGCCGGGCCCCAGGCTGAGCGAACTGATCGAAGTATCCACGCAGTCCGCGCCCGCCTCGATGGCCTTCATCAGGCTCACCATCGTCACGCCCGTGGTCGCGTGCACGTGCACGTGTACGCGCATGTTCTCGCCGCAGGCCTGCTTGATGCCCTTCACCAGATCGTAGGCCGGTTGCGGCTTCAGCAGCGCCGCCATGTCCTTGATGCAGATCGAATCGCACCCGATTTCGAGCAGCTTCTCCGCCAGTTCGACGAAGCCCGTGATGGTGTGCAGCGGGCTCACCGTGTAGCAAATCGTGCCCTGCGCGTGTTTGCCCGCGCGCTGCACCGCCGCCACCGCGCGCCGTATGTTGCGGATATCGTTCAGCGCATCGAACACGCGGAATACGTCCATCCCGTTCGAAGCCGCCTTCTCGACAAAGCGGTCCACCACCCCATCTTCGTAGTGCCGGTAGCCGAGCAGGTTCTGCCCGCGCAGCAACATCTGCAACCGCGTGTTCGGCAGCAGCTTGCGGAACTGGCGCAGGCGCTCCCACGGGTCTTCATTCAGAAAACGGATGCAGGCATCGAACGTCGCGCCGCCCCAACATTCCGCCGACCAGTAGCCCGCCTTATCGATGTCCTCGCAGGCCGGAACCATGTCTTCCATCGCCATCCGCGTGGCTAATAGGCTCTGATGGCCGTCCCTAAGTATAAGTTCAGTGATGTCTATAACTTTCGTCATTACATAACCTCAGTAACCCTCAGCGGAAACCATGTTGGTGTCGCAGGAGTGCCGGATAGTGAATACTTTATTATCGCTCCAAAACGGCCCGATTGGGGATAAAAAGATACTTGGGTCCCAAATCGAAATCGCTAATACTGATGACATGTAACGACTTGTTAACGCTATTCGTGCGCGGCGCGGAGCCGTCTTGGCACGCAGTTTTTCACACGATGACGAAATTGTCAGCAGGCGCTCGCCCGTTAGTTAGCGCCCGTGGCACCGCTAAGATCTCAGGAATGCGGGAGCTGCGCCGGGATTGAGGGGTGGATCGGCACCAACAACACTCGCAAAGGTGTTATCGGTGCGCACCCGCAGTTCTTGCGCGCCCGCATCGCGGTCGTGACCTGCCCGTCGGCGTCTCCATTTGCCCCGCCGTCAGTATTCTATCGGCGGGCAGCTCGGTCGAGCGCCGCGAAGAAAGCAGGGCTGGTCTTGCGCAGCAGCGGCACGAGCGGTCCTGGGCCGAATACGGGCAGCAATTCTTCGATATCGCGCGCCGCGGCCGGGTCGATCGCACGATTGCCCAGGAAGGCTTCCAGAGCCTCGGAGTAGTGCTCCTCGAAACGCGCTTTCAGGTCGTCGGCCTGCTTCCCCACGACGTCTGCGTATTTCTCAGGCCACCCTACGGCGCCTAGAGTGTGGTCCTCCTGTAATGGCACACCGAGCTCGGACTCCTTGATCTGGCCGACAGAGTCCACTTTCAGGGAAGGAAACGAAGCCAGTATGAGATACCGCGGTGGGTGTGCCCTCCGGGGGTGAGGTGGCAAACCCGTGACGAGGAATGCAAAGACCTCAACCTTCCCCGGATGTGCAACTGACGGTACGGGGCACGAAAAGCCGTACTCGTCGGCAATTCTCTGAATCTCCGGAT
This sequence comes from Bryobacterales bacterium, assembly GCA_003157745.1. Lineage (GTDB taxonomy): Bacteria > Acidobacteriota > Terriglobia > Bryobacterales > Bryobacteraceae > Bog-375. The sequence continues at coordinate 3,851 of PMKM01000134.1, forward strand.
TCGCGTCAAGCTTGTCGATAAACCAGTGTCTAGTGTTGCCTGCGTTCTCCACGTGCACCCCCCACAGAAGCAGCGATAGAATTCCAACAGCGCTTGGTATCAGGGCTCGGCGTATCATTTCAGCGGCCCATCACTAATATTCGCCGGACGGCCCGGGCGCAAGGAGTCGAAGAACTGCTGCGCGGGCACGGGTCGTTCCCCTTCCCCAAGCCCGGTATCGTTCGTAATCACAGTCGTGATATTCCCGTCGGCATCGGATTCCGTACCTGTAACCGTGATGGCGTGGCCGCTACCGTCGGGCTGGTTTAACCATAGCTTGCCCGCATCGTGGGAGGTGATCACGCCCTTTCCATCGGCTACGGCCTTTGCAATGTTCTCTGGCGTCGCTGCCTCTTCATGGCTGGCCACTCCAAAGTGCGACAGGACGGCTTGGCGCTCATCCGGACCTGTTCCGCCCCATTCCGCGGGGTTTGCCTCGGAATGATCGGCCAAGTTGTTCGTGACAGCGTAGTTCAATACCTCATTCTCGGTCGCGCTCCCGCCCGCCGCCAGTATGAGCGCTCGCGAGGATTCCAAGCCACAGTTATCGTATGACTGCTGCACCGAACCCGACGTCCTCCCTTACGCCTCTTTGTTGAACGTGGCGAGCCATTCCTCCGGCTTTCCGGCCGTGGTACTGACCCTGGCCCCGCCGATAAAGACATTTTTGCAGCCGATCATGATCTTGGCGCCGCACGTCAGCTCGTCACCCACCCGCGCGGCCCGGCGACCGTTGATGGTCACGTTGCGGCTGCCCTCGGCGATCTGCACGTCGCGTTTCGGCAAGTGCTTCAACGGCATACCGTCGCACGTAGAAGCGTAATCGTCCCACTGCCGCGCCGCGTGCTTCCCGCCGATCGTCGCATTCGGCGAACCGTTCGTCAACTCGCCTGTGGTCAGCCCGTCGCCGTGGGTCACCGGGTCCGTAATGCGCGCCGCCTCCTTCATCGTCCCATTCCTCCCGCCGGCTGTGCGCTTGTCGCCCATTGCGACACCGCAAGCAGCCGCATCAAATTGTCGCGCCAATCCGCCGGAAGCGCAACCCCAGCTAGTGAGATTCCGCCTACGGGGGTTCGATGGGGAACTCGAAGTCCGCCTTCCTACGAGCACGTCTGCTCTGCCGTACCGCGCTCAGTGCCTATGCCCTTCGCCCTCTTCCGCCGAGACCGGGATGGCGCAGCCGTTTTCGGAGATCGCGCAGGTCGCGTGCTCGAATTGCACGGTGCTATGGAAGATGTGGAACTGCTCGGCCAACACGTGGTTCAGCCGGTGCAGCACCACGTCGCTCTCCGAGGCGGGAATGTCGGCGATGGTCACATGGCAGCTCAGCGCGCGCGTGCTCGAGCCCAGGCTCCAGATGTGCAGGTCGTGCACGTCGAGTACGCCGTCGACGCCGCGCATGGCCGCGATCACGCCGTTCAAATTGAGCCCGCGCGGCAGCCCTTCGAGCAGGATGTTCAGCGCCTCGCGCACGATGCCCCACGCCGTCCACACGATCAGCAGCGCGATCAGAATCGAAAGTCCCGGATCGATCTGGCGCCATCCTGTCCAGCGCATCGCCAGCGCACCAATCACGATGCCGATCGAGCCGAGCGCATCGCCGAGCATGTGGATGAACGCGCTGCGCACGTTCAGATCGTTGTGCGAACTTGCCCGCAGCGCCAGCATCACGCCGCCGTTCACCACCAGGCCCAGCGCCGCCACCGCCATCATGACGATTTCGCTCACCGGCGCCGGGTTGCGCAGGCGCTCCACGCTCTCCCAGATAATCCAGACCGACAGCGCCACCAGCGCCAGCGCGTTGACGAATGCCGCCAGCACGCCCGCGCGGTGATACCCGTACGTCTTGACCTCGTCCGCCGGCTTCGATTGGAAGTACACGCCGAACCACGCCAGCAACAGCGCGAGCGCGTCGGTGAAGTTGTGGCCGGCGTCGGAGAGCAATGCCAGCGAGTGGGCGCGCGTCCCCGCCACCACCTCGACCGCGACGAAGGCCAGCGTGGCCACCAGCGACCAGCGCAGAACGCCGCTCGCGTCGTCGGAATGAGAATGGTTGTGCGAGTGCAAGAAGGTTCCTTACGACCGCGGCAACTCTTGGCCCGCGATGCCGCTACCTTCTATCTTAACCGGCGTGGCCGCCCGGCCCCAAAAACAACCGGGCCGACGGTCTTCCGTCCCGCTTCAGCATTTCAGAAAATCGTCCTGCTCAACGCCCGCCTGCCTAAGAATTGCGCGGAGCGTCCCCTCGGGCATATCTCCAGGGTGATTGGGCACCGTGGTATACCGATTGGTGCCGGAATTGAACCAGATTTCATGGCTGCCGGCGGCCTGGCGGTCGAAATCGAAGCCACAGACCTTCAGCTTCCGAACGATCTCCCGGTATCGGAACCCAGCCAGACGGCCCATTCACGCAGCGACCACGATCGTGTAATTGCGCCGCTCGCCGGTAGTCGGCAAACTCGGAATCCCCTCGCGCTCGCGCCGGGCCTCAATCAACCGGCGGGCTACGTCGCGCGCGATTTCCAGCGTTTCGGCGACTGTCCTGCCTTGCGCGACCAGGCCGGGTAACTCATCCGAGGTCGCCAGAAACATCCCTTCGGGCAACTCCTCCACCTGGATCCCAATCGCGAGTTCCATACGCACTGATCGTAGCACTTCCGGGTCGAGCGCCGGACACGACGCGCCCTACGCCCCCGTGCGCCCGATCATCCCCAGCAGCGCATTGATCATCACGGCGGCCATGCCGACCGGGATCGCAATCTTCCATCCGATGTTCATCAACTGGTCGTAGCGGAAGCGCGGGAAGGTGCCGCGGAACCAGATCAACAGATAGATGATGGTGGAGACTTTGAACAGGAACCAGAACAGCCCGATCACGGCGTGATTGACGACGGGCACGGCAAACAGGCCGCCCATCGCGATCAGCGTCAGCGCCACCAGCACCAGCAGGTAGCGGTGCATCGGATACGGCATGCGCTTCACCATGGGGAACGTCATCGCGCCGCTTCCGATGAACAGCACCACGGGGAACATCACGTTGCAGGGCACTTCGAGCCACCCCACGTTCGGAAACGGCCGCAGCCAGCCGCCCAGGAACAGCGTGGCGGCGACGCCGGAGACCACGAGCAGATTGGCGTATTCGGCGAGAAAATAGAGCGCCCAGCGGAAGCCGCTGTATTCGGTGTGAAATCCCGCCACCAATTCCGATTCCGCTTCCGGCAGATCGAACGGCGCACGGTTGGTCTCCGCCGTGGCCGAAATAATGTAGACCGCGAACGGCACGATCATGAAACCGTAGTTGGCGAACACGCCCCATACGCCGTGCTGCATTTGCGCGCGAACGATGCCCTGCATGCTTAGCGTGCCAGATACCATCACGCCGGACAGCAGTGCGAACGAGAGCGCCACTTCGTAACTCACCAGTTGCGCCGCGCTGCGCAGCGCGCCCATCAGCGAATAATGGCTGTTCGACGCCCAGCCGCCGAGGATAATGCCCAGCACGCCCACCGCCGACGTAGCCGAAATCACCAGCAACCCGACGTTGACGTCCGCCACATACAGGTTGCGCGCCAGCGGCAGCATGGCGAACGCGGTCAGCCCGGTGACGGTCGAAATCATCGGCGCGAACCAGAAAATGCCGCGGTCGGCGCCGGTCGGAATGATGTCTTCCTTGAGCAACAGCTTTAGCGCGTCGGCGATCGGTTGCAGCAACCCGTGCGGCCCCACGCGCATGGGCCCCAGCCGCACCTGAAAATCGGACAGCACTTTCCGCTCGACCAGCGTCAAATAACCGGCGATCAGCGGAACCAGGCCCACGATCGCCAGCGTCAGCAGCACCGGCATGAACAACGGATTGGAGATGATTGCTTGCATAGCGTCCTTACCGCAACCGCAATAGCGAAGTCTGCGCCAGCCACAGCAGCGGCTGCGGATAAACGCCGAGCGCCAGCGTGAAGAAGCCGGTCGCGCCGAGCGCCAGGCGCAGCCCGAGGCTGGTCGCCAGCGGCGCCGGCTCCGTTTCCTCCCGCGTGAACATGCTGCGCACGATCTTGAAATAGTAGTAAATCGCCACCGCCACGTAGAGCGTGGCGATCACGGCCAGCGTGTAATGCCCGGTCTGGATCAGCGCCAGGAAAATGTAATACTTGCCCCACATTCCCGCAGTGGGCGGAATGCCGGCCAGCGAGAGCAGGAAAATCAGCATGAGCACCGCGTGGACCGGGCTCTTGTGCATCAGGCCGGCGATGTCGTCCAGGCTCTCGCCGATGATTTTGTTCCGCCGCAGCGAGATCAACACCAGGAAGGCGCCCAGGTTCATGAAGGTGTACACGGTCAGGTAAACCGCAATGCCCTCGATGCCCTTGGCGTTGCCGGCCACCAGGCCGAGCAGCATGTAGCCGGCGTGCGAAATCGAGCTGTACGCGAGCAGCCGTTTGATGTTGGTCTGATTGATCGCCGCCAGGTTGCCGATGGTGAGCGTGGCCACCGCGACCACCGCCAGCAGCGGTTCCCACGCCGCGCGCGATGCGGCAAACGGGCCAAACGGAGCCGTGAACAGGCGCAACAGAAACGCGAAGGAAGCGGCCTTCGAAGCTACCGACAGATACGCCGTCACCGTGGTCGGCGCGCCTTCATACGCATCGGGCGCCCACATGTGGAACGGCGCGGCGGCGATCTTGAACAGCAGCCCCACGGACGTGGTCGCCATGGCGAGAAATACGATCGGATCCCAGGCCGGCATCGTGGCCAACCGGCTCGCGATATCGACCAGCTTGGTCGATCCGGCGAGGCCGTATAGCAGCGAAAAACCGTACAGCAGCAGGCCGCTTGAGAACGCGCCCAGCAGCAAGTATTTGAGCGCCGCTTCGTTCGACCGCTTATCCGTGCGCAGGAAGCCGACCATCACGTAGAAGCACAGCGCCATCAGCTCCAGGCCGATGAACAGCGTCACCAGGTCCGTGCCGCTGGCCAGAAAATACATGCCGGATTGCGCGAACAGCAGCAGGCTGTAATAGGCGCCGTGATGCTCGCCGGCGACCTCCAGGTACTTGTACGACGCCACCGCGACGATCACCGCCGCGATGATGAAAATCCAGTTGAAGAAAATGGCGAAGCCATCCACCGTGACCGAGCCGCCGAAGCCCAGGATCGGCCCGCCCAGCCCCAGGTTCAACTGCTGCTTCCACAGCCCGATGCCGGCGAAGACTTCCGCGGCAACCACGATCAACACCATCCGCCGCCGGTACTGCGGACCGCCGAAGAGGAAATCTTCGAAGGCGTCGAAGAGCAGGATGGCGCAACCGAACAGCGCCAGTTGCACCGCCGGGATGATGGAGAGGTAATCGGTGGATGTGAAGAACTGGGCGAACGGGTTCACCGCACACCTCCGTTGCGCGCCAGGATAAGTGGCCGGTTGGCAGGCGGAAGCGCCTGTCCCACCGTGCCGCCGGCGAGTGGGGCAGGCGCTTTCGCCTGCCAACCGGCCTGCTGCTGGGCATCGAAATAGCCCGGGTGCACGCGCTTGACAATTTGCGTGACCGGTTGCCGCAGCACCTCGAAGAACGGTTTCGGATACACGCCAATCCAGATGGCCCACGCGATCAGCGGCAGAAACACGGCCACTTCGCGTAGGTTCATATCGTGCAGCACCAGGTTCTTGGCATTGGTGATCTGGCCCAGCATGGTGCGCTGATACAGCCACAAGAGATACGCCGCGCCCAGAATCAGGCCGCTCACGGCGAACGCCGCCCAGATGCGGTTGGCTTCAAATGCGCCCTGCAGAATCGTAAACTCGCCGACGAATCCGTTGAGCAGCGGCAGCCCGGCCGAACTGAGCATCGCGAAGGCGAAGATCGTCGCGAAGCGCGGCATCACGTGCGCGAGGCCGCCGTATTCCCTGATCTCGCGCGTGTGCCGCCGCTCGTAGATTACGCCGATCACCATGAAGAGCATGCCGGTCGAAATGCCGTGGTTGAGTTGCTGCAACACCGAGCCCGCGATCCCGTTCGGGTTGAGCGAGAAAATGCCCAGCGTGCAGAAGCCCAGGTGGCTCACCGAGGAATACGCCACCAGTTTTTTCCAATCCTGCTGCATCAGGCTGACGAGCGCGCCGTAAATGATGCCGATGATCGAGAGCACCGCCAGGATTTGCACGATGGTTTGGTCGATCGACGCCTGCGGCAGCAGCGGCAGCGAGAAACGCAGGAAGCCGTAAGTCCCCATCTTCAGCAGCACCGCGGCCAGAATCACGGAACCGGCGGTGGGCGCCTCGACGTGCGCGTCCGGCAGCCAGGTATGGAACGGGAACATCGGAACTTTGATGGCGAAGCCGAGGAAGAACAGCCAGAACACCCATTGCTCGGAGCCGAACTGCCAGCCCATCGGCAGGCTGACCTTCATCAGATCCGCAATTTCGAATGTGTAGAAACCGAACTGCGCGTGGTGCTGGAAGTAGAGAGTCAGGATACCGAGTAACATCAGTACGGAGCCGGCCAATGTGTATAGGAAGAACTTAATCGCTGCGTACAGCTTGCGCGGGCCGCCCCAGATACCAATAATGAAGTACATAGGCACCAGGACCAGTTCCCAGAAGACATAGAAGAGAAAGAAGTCGAGTGAGATAAACACGCCGATCATGCCGGTCTGCAACAGCAGGAACATGGCGTAATATCCCTTGACCCGGTCCTGCACCGCCGACCACGAGCACAGCATGGCGATGAAGCCCATCAAGGTCGTGAGCATCACCAGCAACAGGCTGATGCCGTCCATGCCGACGTGATAATGCGCGCCCAGCGACGGAATCCAATCGAAGTATTCCTGAAACTGAAAGCCGGCGAGGTCCTTATGGAAGCGAAATACCAGCGGAAGCGAAATCAGGAAGCCGGCCAAACCGGCAATGTTAGCCCAAACGCGAATGAGACTCTTCTGCCCGGCCGGAATGAGCAGTAACACCGCGAGGCCGGCCAGCGGAGTGAGTAAGACGATGCTGAGTAAGTGCTGGTCCATAGGTTACCTCGCGATGTAATACCCCAGAAATCCGAGTAACCCGACCACCACGAAGAAGGCGTAAGTCTGCACGCGCCCGCTTTCGAGCAGGCACACCGGGTAAGAGAGCAGCTTGACCGAAAACGAAGTGAAGCGCACCGCGCCATCCACGATCCACGTATCCCACCACATCGAGAGCGTGCCGCTCGCGCGCGTCAGCCAGCCCGCGCCGTTCACGCCGCCATCGACCACCCTGCGGTCGAATTCGCCCATCGCGCTGCCGCCGCCCTTGCACAGGCCGTTGACGAAAAGAAAATCGTAGATCTCGTCCACGTACCACTTGTTGTACAGCACCGTGTGCAGCCCCCGGAAGCGCACCAGCATGCGGTCCGGAATTTCCGGATGCTTCGAGTAGAGATAATAGGCGAGCGAAATGCCGCCCGCCGCGATCGCGACCGAGAGAATCATGAGCGACCATTCCAACGTCGGCTCGACCTGTTCCTTGGAGCTGTTCACGATGTCCGCAACTCGCGGCAACGGGTCCGCGAACACCGGATCGAGCCAGCGCGGAAATGCGCGGAAGCCTTCGCCGAAAATCGCCCACAGCTTCGGCACGCCCAACCAGCCCGCCAGCACGCTGCCCGCGGCCAGCGCGATCAACGGCCACGTCATCACCTTCGGCGATTCGTGCAGGTGCACGGCCACCGCCGGCTTCACACGCGATTGGCCGTAGAACGTCATGTTCATCAGCCGCCACATGTAGAACGCCGTCATCGCCGCCGTCACCAGGCCCACCGCCCACAGCGCCGTCGAGCCCTTCGGCGAACTGAACGCCTGCCACAGAATCTCGTCCTTTGAGAAGAATCCCGCCAGGCCCGGAATGCCTGCGATGGCTACCGATCCGACCCACATCGTCCAATGCGTGACCGGAATCTTCTTCTTGAGCGCGCCCATATAGCGCATGTCCTGCTCGCCGCCCATGGCGTGNNGGAACCGAGGAAGAGCAGGGCCTTAAAGAACGCGTGCGTGAACAGGTGGAAGATGGCCACCCAATACGCGCCCACGCCAAGCGCCAGGAACATATAGCCGAGTTGGCTGACCGTCGAGTACGCGAGCACCCGTTTGATATCGTTCTGCACCAGCGCGATCGTCGCCGCGAAAATCGCCGTGAAGGCGCCGATCCCGGCCACCCACATCCCCGCCACCGGCGTCAACTGGAATAGCGCCGAACTGCGCGCCACCATGTACACGCCCGCCGTCACCATGGTCGCCGCGTGGATCAAAGCCGAAACCGGCGTGGGCCCTTCCATCGCGTCCGGCAACCAGACGTAGAGCGGGAACTGCGCGGATTTTCCCGTGGCGCCGAAGAACATCAGCAGCGCCATCGCCGTCAGCACGCCGTAGCCCGCTTCCACCGGAAATTGCCCGCTGCGCAGCGCCGCGTTGACTTCGGTGAAGCGCACCGTGCCCAGCACGGAGAGCATCAGCAACATGCCGAGCACGAAGCCCGTGTCGCCGACGCGATTGACGATGAACGCCTTCTTACCCGCGTCGCCCGCCGATTTCTTGTGATAGTAAAACCCAATCAGCAGATAGCTGCACAACCCCACGCCTTCCCAGCCGACGAACAGCAGCGTGTAGTTATTGGCCAGCACCAGCATCAACATGAAGAACACGAACAGGTTCAGATATCCGAAAAAGCGGTAGAACCCGTTGTCGTGCGCCATGTAACCGGTCGCGTAGACATGAATCAGGAAACCGACGCCGGTCACCACCAGGATCATCACCGAGCTGAGCGGGTCGAGCAGGAATCCCCAATCCACCTGGAACGTGGCCAGGTGGCCGTTCGCCATGTGGAACGGCATGGCGCCGATCCAGGTGAACTGCCTGACTTCGTAGACCCGCTTCGTGAGATGCGCCAACTCCCAGACCGCGCGGGCGGAGAAGATAAAGGAGAGCAGCACCATGCCGGGGCAGATCACGCGGATGAGATTCTGCAACGCGCCCGGATGATGATGGGCGTGGGCGTGAGCGGCCTCGGGCTCGACGCCCGGCGCCACCGCCACGTCGGATGGCGGTTGCGGATCGAGCAGCTTGCCCGTCAGCAGCATCAACACCGCCCCGGCCAGCGGGAAGAGCGGAATCAGCCAGATGAGGTCGAGAAAATTCACGGTTCTCCTACCACTTCAACAAGTCGATTTCGTCGGCCTGCACGGTTTCCTTATTGCGGAACAACGCGATCAGGATGCCCAACCCGACGGCCGCTTCGGCGACCGCGTCGGTGATGACGAAAATGGCGAACACCTGGCCGTTCACGTTGTGCCAGGCGTGCGAGAACGCGATCAGGTTGATGTTCACCGCGTTCAGGATCAGCTCGATCGACATTAGAATAATGACGATGTTGCGGCGCGTGAGCACGCCGATGGTCCCGATGAGCAGCAGGGCCGCGCTCAACGCCACGTAGTGAATCGTCGTCACCGGAAGCATCTTCAGATCCTCTTCTTCGCCATGACCACCGAACCGACCACGGCCACCAGCAGCAACACCGAGACCAGTTCGAACGGCAGCAGATATTCCGAAAACAGCGAATCGGCCAGCGCTTCCGTGTTGCCCACGGCCGCCGCCGGCACGGCTTCCAACCGGTAGACGACGTGATGCACTGCCGCGCCGCCATGGAAAATATAGAACCCCGCGGCGCCCACCGCCGCTACCGCCGCCAGCGCCACCGCCCACTGCCGGTTGAACTCGCGCACGTGCTCCGCGTCGTCCAGATTCACCAGCATGATGACGAACAGGAACAGCAGCATGATGCCGCCCACGTAAAGCACGATCTGCACCGCGAACAGAAATTCCGCCTGTTGCAAGAGGTACAGCCCGGCCACGCCGAGCAGCGCGACGATCAGCGCAATCGCGCTGTGCACCGGGCTGCGCCGGGTGATGGTGAAGATGCCGCCGCCCAGCACGAGCGTCGCGAAACTGTAGAACAGTACCGTATCTAACATTTGTATTCGGTCGGCCGCGGCCCTTCCTCAAGCGCCTGACGGTCCCAGATCATGCCCTCGCGCGTGTAACTGGCCAGCTCGAAATCCTGCGTCAGTTCGAGCGCGTCCACCGGGCAGGCGTCCTCGCAGAGGCCGCAGAACATGCAGCGCGAAAGGTCGTAGGTGAACATGGTCAGATCTTTGCGCTTGGTCTTTTCGTTGCGTTCACTGGTCACCACGATCAGGTTTTCCGGACACGCCACGGCGCACAGGTTGCAGGATATGCACAGCGTTTCGCCATTTTCCGGGTTCGTGTTCAACCGCGGCGCGCCGCGATACCGCTCGGCGATCTTAGGCCGCTCGGCCGGGTATTGTTCGGTACAGATGTATTTTGGATTCTGGTTCCGGAACGTGACAAACAGTCCCTGAAACAGGTCCACCAAAAAGATCTTCTTGAGTAGCCCGATCATAAGTACAACCTTGCGGACGTTGTGGGGCAGGCGCTTCCGCCTGCCAACAGCCCGCGCCTCACCGGTCCACCTCGCCCAGCACGATATCGAGCGTGCCGATCACCGCTACCACGTCCGCCACCAGCGCGCCGCGCACCATCTTATCGAGCGCCTGTAAGTTGATGTAAGACGGCGGACGCACGCGCACCCTGTACGGCTGCGTCGTGCCGTCGCTCACCACGTAGTATCCCAGTTCGCCCTTGGGCGCTTCGATCGAGACATACGCCTCGCCCACCGGCGGCTTGAGCACCTTGCCCACTTTGCCCAGGATCGGTCCGGCCGGAATCGCCTCCACCGCCTGCTCCATGATGCGCACCGATTGCCGCATTTCCTGCATGCGCACGATGTACCGGTCGTACGTGTCGCCGTTCACCCGCGTGGGAATTTCGAAATCGTATTTCTCGTAGCCCGAGTAAGGTTGCGCCTTGCGCAAGTCCCACTTCACGCCGGCCGCGCGCAGCATCGGCCCGGTGACGCCATATTCCTTGCACTCGTCGGCCGTAAGGATGCCGATGCCCTTCAGCCGTCCCAGCCAGATCCGGTTGTTGGTGAGCAGCTCTTCGTACTCGTCCACCTTGGGCAGGAACATCTTGCAGAATTCCGCGACGTCCCGCTCGAAGTGGTCGTAGGTTTCGTATTGCAGGCCGCCGATGCGGAAGGCGTGCGTGGTCAGCCGCGCGCCGCAGTATTGTTCGAAGATCTTCAGCGCTTCTTCCCGCTCGCGGAAGCAATAGAATAGCGGCGTGATGGCGCCGATATCGAGCGCGTGCGTGCCCAGCCACACCAGGTGGCTCGCGATGCGGTTCAACTCGGTGAGGATCACGCGCACCGCCTGCGCGCGCGGCGGCGCTTCCACGTTCAGCAGCTTCTCGACCGCCAGGCAATAGCCCAGCCCGTTCGAGATCGCCGCCACGTAATCCATCCGGTCCACATACGGGTTGAACTGCGCGTAGGTGNNGTAGGTGCGGTTCTCGGCGATCTTTTCGACGCCGCGGTGCAGGTAGCCGATCACGCAATCCGTGCCCAGCACCTTTTCGCCGTCAAGCTTGAGGATCACGCGCAACACGCCGTGCGTGGACGGGTGCTGCGGGCCCATGTTGAGGACCAGTTCGGTCGAATCCAGGAAGGTGTCCGGCATGTTTACTGGCCGCTCTCGATTTCCAGGTTCTCTTGCACCCAGCGCTGGTCCTGCTGCAGAATTCCGTAATCCTTGCGCAACGGATGGCCCTGCCAGTCTTCCGGCATCAGGATGCGCCGCAGGTCGGGATGGCCCGCGAAACGGATGCCAAACATATCGAACACTTCGCGTTCCAGCCAGTTCGCCGTCAGGTGAACGCCGGTCGCGGTGGTTGCCTCGGCTCCCTCGGCGAGCTGCGTCTTGATGCGCACGCGCTGGTTGCGGGCGAAACTGTAGACGATGTAAACCAGGTCGAAGCGCTCGGCCCGCTTCGGCCAATCGACAGCCGTGATATCCACCAGGTAATCGAAATCCGCTTCCCGCTTCAGGTATTCGAGCAGCGGTATGGCGGCTTCCAGTTTGGCGACGAAGAAGTCCTGCCCAAGATAGGTGGATGTTGCCAGAACGCCATCGCCGAACCGCTGCTTCACGGCGCTCGCCAGTTCGCTATCCCAGGCGACGGCGGCCATCACGGCCGGCGGTTTGGGCGGTGCTGCGGCGGGTTTCGGAGGCGCCGGCTTGGCGGCGTCGGCGGCTGGTTTGGCCGGCGGTTTTGGGCCTTCCCCCCCAGGCGGAGAAGGCGCCTCCGAGCCCCCAGGCTTCTGCTCGTCAGCCATTGGATCTCCTGTGAATCTTCAACACTTATCATCCCGGTTGGACGAGTGTCAAATCAGGCGCGAGGGGTGGTGGGGTTGCAAACAACATTTCGGTTTGGCAACAGTCCGCCGTCTCCCTCGGAGAGCGCAGACTGCCACTTCAAATACAACGCGTTCCCACCGTCGGGAATTGGGTGGCCAAGTTCGTCCTATATTCCAACGTTTCTGGTAAACGCGGCCGAACTTCGTGGTAGCCTAGCCTCAACTGACCCGTCGGCGTCCGCAGGTCAGCGAAAATGGGGCGGTCGTTTGCTGAGAAAGACCGCACGAAATGGGGGCAAGACTTACTTATGAGATACCTCGCATCATCTCTGCTATTGATCTGTGCCGTGTCGCTTCACGCGCAAGCGAACATGCCGGACTTTGTCACAAAGGGCCTGACGACTTACCAGAAGACGGGGGGCAAGGAAGCGATGGCCGTTTGGCTTAAGGGTTCGGCCCTCGAGACCGACACGACTACGCAGATGAATCTCACCGGAGGGCTTGCGCAACTCGAGGTCGTCTATGGCAAGATGGTCGGCTTCGAGCCCGTTCGCACCGTATCAGTCGCGCCTTCAGTGCTTCGTGTCTACGTCGTCGCGAAATTTGAAAGGGGACCAGTGTTCTTCGCGTTTGAGTGCTACAGGGCGGAGAAAGACTGGATTGCTACCTTCATCGATTTCAACACGAAGTCAAGCAGCATTTTGCCTAAGGACATTCTTGAGGGAGGACGGTAGTCCTTAAATCTCGGTTTCGCGATCCCGCCAAGCCCGGCTCTGCGACCCTCGTACCAGCCGTAAGCCCCCACAATGTCCGACTCGGCTTCCTGATCGAGCTTGAGCTCAGCCGGCATGTCGGGCACGCAATTTGCGCTTCACTTCTTCCCAGGGCAGCCCCGAAGCCGGGTGATTCAGCAGGTTCGCCTTCCTGCGCGCCAGTTCCTGCTTCTGCCAATCGTGGACCGGCACCGCTTCCGGCGCGGACGCAAGGTCGTCCCACAGATCTTCGACAAGTTGGAGCTTTTCGGAGGTGCTGAGATCAAAGACCGACGCTGAATCCATTCGGGCCTCCACTGCCAATTCTCTCAAATCGGCTGGCCGTTTGGGAGTATCAGGCCGATCTCGGAGACTGAGTCACCGGCGCAGACCGCGTGCCGGAAAACCGCGCCGTGCGCCGGAACGCCAAAAAGCCCGGCTTCCCTTCCGGTGGGCCGGGCTCTCTCGAGTTCCTAATGGCTGCCGCGGGTGGCGTGGCGAACTTGTCCGCCCGATTGCGGGCGGCTGCGAAAGTCACGATTCCAAGGACTTGTGGCCGCACGTCCCCGAGGCCCTTTGGTACAATATTTACCAGACCTTGGTGCGCATGGGAAATTGATTATTTCTATCCCTCCCATCGAGGTTTTGAGTGGAAACCGGTGCGCCGCGTTGCCATGGATTGCCCAGCCGGGCCGCGGAGCGGACGCCTATGGACTTCGACCAGCTCCATACTTTCCTCGAAATCGTCAGGCTGAAGAGCTTTTCCAAAGCCGCGCAGACCTGTTACCGGACGCAGCCCGCCATCAGCGCGCAGGTGCGGCAACTGGAGCAGGAGTTGCGGGCGGACCTGTTCGAACGCTTCGGCAGCCGCATTTCGCTCACCACCGCCGGCCGCATTTTCGCCGACTACGCCGAACAGATGCTGGAACTGCGGCACCGCGCGCAGGACAGCATCGCGGAACTCGAGACCAACCCGCGCGGCGAGCTCGTCATCGCCGCCAACGAAGCTACCTGCATCTACATTCTGCCCACCGTTTTTTCCGTCTACCGCGAACTGTTCCCCGCCGTGCAATTGCAGGTGGACCGCTCCTATGCCTCGCGCGTGGTGGAAGCCGTGGCGGAGAATTCGGCCGATTTCGGCCTCACCCAGCTTCCGGTGGACGAGAAGCGCCTGCAGGTGGTCGATATACATAAGGACGAGATCCGCGCCATCGTTCCGGCCGGCCATCCGCTGGCCGGGCGCAAGTCGGTCGAAGCGCAGGACGTCACCGAGTTTTACCTGCTGCTGCCCAAGCAGGGGAAAACGCGCACGCGCCTCAACCAGTGGCTGGAACCGGTCGAGGATCGCATCCGCATTTCGATGGAGCTCGATTCGACCGAGATGATGAAGCGCTTCGTCATCGCCGGGCTGGGCGTCAGTTTCCTGGCGGTCTCCAATTGCCGTGAGGAAGTGGCTACCGGCCGGTTGCACGCCATCTCGCTCGCTCCCGAGCCGATGACGCGGCGGCTGGGCCTGATCTACCGGCGCGATAAGGCGCTCTCGAAAGCCGCGCTCGGCTTCATCCAGGTGGTGATGGAGAACGTGGGCGAGATTCCAGTGAAGGCGCGGGGGCCGAGGGTGGTGGCGTGACGCGGTGCCGCCAATGCCGCAAGATTCTGGCCGAGGACGACGAAAAGTGTCCGCAATGCGGGACGCCCAATCCGCTGGCGAAGGGACTGTATCAGAGTTCCACCGTGCTGATTTCTACCAGCGGCGCGGACCTGGTGTACCGCTCGGTGGAAGAAGTGCCCGTGGCGCTGCGGACGAAGCTGATAGAATCGACCAACGGCTGCAATTCCGCCACCATCCTGATTGCCGACCAGCGCGGGCGGCGCGAGATTTCGAAAGCCATGCACGCCCTGCCCGGCGCCTCGCCGCGGCGATTGCTGTATGCGGCGATCCGGCGGGCGGCGCCGCTCGACCAGTGGTTGACGCCGGTGCGCATGCGCGTCGTGGTCGGGCTGGTAACGCTGATGGCGTTGACCGCGCTGGCGGTCGAAATCGCGCGCCACTGGCATTAGGACCCATTTCGGAGATTCGCTTATGACGCCACGAGCGGTGGTCTTCGGCGCGGCTGGCCAATTGGGAGTCGAACTGATGCGCGAGCTCGCGGCGCGCGGCTACCGGACGCTCGGCTTCGACCGGGGAGAAATCGACATCACGAATGGCGCGGCGGTGGAAGCCGCAGTGGCCGCGCACGAGGCCGGCGTGGTGTTCAACTGCGCGGCGTACAACCAGGTCGACGTGGCCGAACGCGAGCCGGAAGCGGCATGGCGGATCAACGCGCTGGCGGTGCGCCACATGGCGCCGGCCTGCCGCCAGGCCGACGCGCGGCTGGTGCAGTTTTCGACCGACTACGTTTTCGACGGCTTCGCTCACTATCCGTACGCCGAGGACGACCGCCCGCACCCGCTCGGCGCTTACGCGGTTTCGAAGCTCGGCGGAGAGTTGTACGCGCAGGCCTGCCTCGACGACGCGCTGGTCGTGCGCACCTCGGGCGTCTACGGGCCGGCCGGATGCCACACCGGGCGCGGCAATTTCGTCGAATTGATGCTGCGCCTGGCGGCGTCCCAACAGCCGATCCGGGTGGTGCAGGACCACGTCGCCTCGCCCACGTTCGCCCCGCTGCTGGCCGCGCGCTCGACCGACCTGGTCGAGCGCGGCCAAACCGGTATCGTCAACATCGGCGGCGGCGCGCCGATCAGTTGGTTCCAGTTCGCGCGCCTGATTTTCGACGCCGCTGGCATCGACCCGCTCGTGCTGGCCACGAATCAACGCGAGTACCGCAGCGTGGCGCGCCGTCCGCAATACTCCGCGCTCTCGAACGCCAAAATGGAACGCCTGGGCCTGCAACCCATGCCCGCCATCGCAACCGCGCTCCAACTGTACTTCGCCCAGCGCCCCGCCTTCGCGGCCAGCCAGGCGGGGTAGGGTGGCTTACGGCGCTATCAGCAATGTCTGTCTCGCCACGACGATCATGACGCCGGAGAACGTCTTAACAACGGACCCCTTGTGCGCCGAATTGCCGCCTCACCTTAAGGCTTGCTCCGAGCAGCAGTCCGCCAAATACCAGCAGCACCGAGGCGGGCTCGGGCACGGCGCCGTCAGAGTCGTACGTCGTGCCCGACTCAGAGGCGGCTGTCCAGTCCGTCAGCGGATCCATGTTCGAATCAAAGACCTCAATGCCTGTTATCGTAGCCGTATCAAAGAAATTGGCGCTGGCCGAACCGTCGCCAGGGCCAAGCCAGAAGCTAAGGTTCAACTGACCGGCAAGGTTGAATTGCTGCCCATATTGAAAGCTGTAAAGCGGCGACGTAACAACGGATACACCATTCGATGCAAACACGAAGGAGTTGCTCTGGCTGGCCAAGTCACCCCCAAAAACATCGATGTTCATGTTCGGCAATACGGTGCCGGAGCCCGTTATGGCCGAGCTTCCGTCTGCGGTCACCTGGAAAGCAATATAGCCAGTCCCCTGCAGATCGCCGAATGTGATGGTGACGACGTCTCTGAACAAGGAGTAATCCTGCCCAAATATGGAGTTGCTGTCACCGGGGTCGGTCAACGTGTCCGTACCGCTGACACCAAGCACGCCGAAGTCACCTATTCCAGCCGAGGTCACTGTCATCGTGCCGCCCAACGGCAAGGCCGAAGAACCGGAAAAGCTCCCCTGCAGAGTACCGTCGAGCGCCTGACTGAAGAGGAGTCCATAGAGGCTGCCGACGTTGTAAGGGCTGTAGCCATAGCCGCTCACGAGCGGCTCCGCTGCGTAATCTCCAAAGATGTCGGGGGGAATGATCGTGCCTGCCTGCGCCAACGAGACCGCTGCGAGGCAGGCGATTGAGAGCAGCGTCCTGGTCATGATTCACCCTTTCGCGTCCGGTGGAGATTATATCAATATAGTTTAAGAACGTCTCGGGGACCCTTCGGTCGCGCCGTTTCGCGTGCTAGTCTGGCCGAATGGATGTCGCAGCGATTCCGTTCAACAAGTTCCTTGGCTTGCAGGCAGGCGAGGGCACGCTCACGCTGCCGGCCGATCCGAAGTACCTCAACCACCTGGGGACGGTCCACGCGGGCGCCCAGTTCACCCTCGCCGAGGCAGCCAGCGGGCAATGGCTGCTCGGCCGGTTCGGCGCCGCGGCGGCCGAGTACGCGGCGGTGGTCCGCCACGCCGACATCAAGTTCCGCCGGCCGGCGTCGGGCGAATTAACCACGCGCGCCAGCGCAGAGCCAGGGGAAGCGGAACGCTTTCTCGAGACACTCACCCGGCGCGGGCGCGCCACGATCGAGGTGCGCGTGCAGGTACTCGGCGCGGATGGGAATACGACGCTCGAATCCACCTTCGAATGGTTCGCCCAGCGAGTCAGCGGTTAGGCGTTCGCTGCGTGAGTCGCCGCCGCGATGGTCCTGCGGGATGCCGGCGAGGAGCAGGAGCGCGAATGGGGCGAGACAAGTGTGGCGTGGAATTCGTGTCATGGGATCAGGCTTCCTCAGGAAGGCGCTTGCAGACCAGGGCGCGACTCAAGATGTTACCGAAACGGGGTGAATTTGCCCCGTTTCGCGAGGACGCTTTGCAATGGAATCAAGCACTTGAGTCTCTCCAGGCGGGGCAAATTCACCCCGTTTTGTTAACATTTGGCGAATCGAAAAACTGCTCCCAATCCGATTATCCCGCACAAGGCGCTGACGGCTACTCCATGGGCGGGCAGGAACCAGCGCAGCGCCATGAAAACAGGGGCGAAGATTGTTCGTTGGGCGAAGTGACCGCCGGTCGAGGCCCATTCGGAAACTGGGTAATTGGTCCCCGGTTTTTAGCCACGGCCCTGCCGGCGAACCTCCAAAAATCTACGCTTTCCGATGACCGCTAACAGGTAGGACCCTGGCTATCTAATACTCGATCCAGCAAGGCATAAAGCTTCTGCGACATGACCGGTTTGCTCAAGTAGGCGTCCATTCCGCTGGCCAAACAGCGCTCCGCATCGCCCTTCATGGCGTTAGCCGTCATGGCAATGATCGGAATATGCAAGCCACTGAGTTTCTCGGCTTCCCGGATCGCCGAAGTGGCTGCATAGCCGTCCATTTCCGGCATCTGCACGTCCATCAGGATGGCATCGAAGCTGGCGCTGCCCAGAGTCTCAACCGCTTCACGGCCGTTAGCCGCCGAAGTGACGGTGTATCCGCGGTGCTCGAGTAGTTTCGTGGCGAGCACGCGGTTGATTGGGTTGTCCTCCGCCAGAAGGATGTGGCGGGCGCCGCGCCAGGGTTCGGCGTCAGCGGCTATTCGGGCAGCCGCTCCCGCTGGTTGGGGCGACTCGAGGGGAACGTCCCCGGACTCGCCAGGCAGGAGGCGATGGAGCGCGTCCAGCAACTCATGCCTGCCGACCGGCTTCGCAATGTGGGATGAGACGTGGGATTCCCAGCAGCGCGCAGTTTCGCCTGGGCGTCCGGAGGTCAACATCACTACTCCGGTGTGGGCAAGGGCGCTGTCGCTTTGAACCTCCGCGGCAAACGTGAACGCGTCCGCGTCGTGTAGGTGCGAATCCACGATTAGCGCCCGGTACGGCCGTCCTGACTGGGCAGCGGCCCTGAGTGTTCTGAGCGCGTCTGCGGAATCGCCGGTTGCGGTGACAATCATACCCCAATGGGCGAGTGTATCCCCGAGGATTCTCCGACGGCTGCCGTTATCGTCCCGTACCAGGACAGTGAGTCCGTCCAGCGCGTTCAGCCTCGCATCTGTCGCACGGTTCGCGGACCTGCGGAGCGGCACGGCGAAATGGAAGCAACTGCCGCACCCCAGCTCACTTTCCACCCAGATGGATCCGCCCATAAGCCCTACCACGCGGGAGGAGATGGTAAGGCCGAGCCCGGTACCACCGTACTGTCGCGTGGTCGACCCATCGGCTTGCGAGAATGCGTCGAAGATAGTCTGGAGCTTCTCCGCGGGAATCCCCGTACCGGTATCGCGCACGGAGAAACGCACGCGCACGGTGTCGCCGGTCTGGTCCAGCACGGCCATGCTGAAGAGGATCTCGCCGGTCGAGGTGAACTTCAGGGCATTGCCGACAAGGTTGTTGACGATCTGCCGGAACCGGGTGGGGTCTCCGACCACCATTTCCGGGACATCTCCGCCGGTCTCGCTCAGCAGTTCCAGATTCTTCTGGGACGCGCGCGGACCGAAGGTCTTCAAGATCTGGTCGGTAAGTTCCTGCAAGTTGAATTCGATTTCCTCCAGCTCGAGTTTGCCGGCTTCGATCTTGGAAAAATCCAGAATGTCATTGATGACGGTGAGCAGGGCGTCGGCCGACGTTTGAATCATACCGAGGTGATCGCGCTGTTCGGCGGTGGGGCTGGTATTCAGCAGGAGCTCGGTCATGCCG
>PMKM01000133.1 GCA_003157745.1 Bryobacterales bacterium
TCGCCGCTGGTGGATTACGCCGATCTCGACGGCAACCTGCTCATCGCCAATGACCCGTTTGTTGGCGTGAGGGTGGAGAAGGGTAAGTTGATTCTGCCGAAGGGGAAGGGGTTGGGGCTGCGGGCGGCGTAGGACGGCCGACCGCGAGAATGCGGGCCGGACGTCTGCGCCCGCCTGGTTGGCGGGCGACCGCATGCCTGGGACGCTCAAGCCAGTTCGAGCCTTTTGAGCTTCAGCCTGGCGACGGGAACCTGGGCGAGATCATACTGCGCCTGTTGCACAAGCCAACTCTCGGCACTTCCGCCGAAGACCTTGGACAGCCTCACCGCCATTTCGGGAGAGACGCCGCGCTTCTCGTTGACCAGCTCCGATAGCGTGGTGCGGGTAACTCCAAGCGCGGCGGCGGCGTTCGTGATCGTCAGACCCAATGGCTCAATACACTGGCGCAACACAAAACCGCCGGGGTGAGGGGGATTCTTCATAGGCATGGTTCGATCTCCTTGTCAGTGGTAGTCCACATAATCGACATCAAAGGCATCGGGGTCGTCAAAGCGGAATATAACCCGCCAGTTGGCACGAACGGTCACGGCCCAGAACCCCTTGTAGTCGCCCTTGAGTTGGTGCAACCGAAAACCAGGCATGTCCATATCGGCCACAAGACGGGCGGCGTCCAGCCTGGCGAGAATATCGCGGAGCTTCACAACGTGTTCCGCAAAAACGCCACGCGGATCGTCGTCTTCGTAGAGGCGTTTTAGCCCTTTGTGGCGAATCGAGCGGATCATTCGAAACCGTAATGCGTAATGTAACGCGTGTCAGTTACAATTTTAGCATCATCTACCTTTTCCTTCGCTGGCATGGGTGAGGCGAAAGCCGTACGGGTGGCTGGGCCGGCATGCCCGGAGCCTACGCAGGCCGGGGGCCTGCGCCACCGATCTCTTCGAGTAGCCGTGCGACTTCGCCGGCCGGATCGGCGGCTCTTGTTACCTGGCGGCCGATGACCAGGTAGGTGGCGCCATCGCGCAGGGCTTCGGCGGGGGTGGCGACGCGCTTCTGATCGGCGTGGTCTGTGCCTGCGGAGCGCACGCCTGGCGTCACCAGAATCGGCGCGGGGCCAACCAAGCGGCGCAGCGCGGCGGCTTCGAGCGGCGATGCCACTACGCCATCGACGCCGCATTCGATCGCGAGGCGCGCGCGGTGGCCGACCAGTTCGGCGATTTCGCCCGAGTATCCCATCTCTTTCATGTCTTCGGGGCCGAAGCTGGTGAGCACGGTCACCCCAAGCAGCTTCAAGTCCGCCCCGGCGCGGCCTTCGACCGCCGCGCGCATCACCGAACCGACCGCGTGCACGGTCAGCAGGCGCGCGCCCATGCGGGCGACGTTCGCCACTGCGCGCTTCACCGTCTCCGGGATATCGTACATTTTCAGATCGACGAAAACGTCCTTGCCTTCGGCGATCAGCTCGCGCACGATCTCCGGGCCGGCCGCGGCGTACAACTCCAGGCCGACCTTATAGAAGCCCACGCTCGCGCCAATGCGCTTGACTAACGCGCGCGCGTCGGCCGCGGTTTCTACGTCGAGGGCAATAATGATGGGGTTATGACTCATATCGGAAGTGGCGGACGATCGACTCCTTGTTTTGCGGGCAAGCTGAAGCATGCCCCACCTGAGGGCAGTTTGCCCATTGTCTTTCCAGGCACTGGTTGCATTACTATAATAGCGGCAATGCATCGCGCGCTCCTTCTTTCCGCTCCGCTCGTGGCGCTGGCGCTGCTCGCCGCCGAGCCGGGCTCCGATCCGCGTCTGCGCAAGGCTGCGCGCGTGGCGGATCGTAATGGCTGGATACAGGTTCACCTGGAAGGGTCGCCCGCCGAAATCGGTTTTCAGCACGGGTTTCTGCTGGCGACGGAGATCGAAGACAACGTGCGCGTGGTTGCGGCCGAGTTCGCGCACGACGAAAAGCGGGACTGGGCGTTTTTCCGCGACGCCGCGCGCGACATCTTTTGGCCGCACGTCGAAGATGAGTATCGCGCCGAGCTTACGGGGATCGCGGAGGGAGTGAAGGCGCGCGGCAGCCAGCTCGACTTATGGGACATCGTGGCGCTGAACTCGTGGCTCGAGGTAACCTATTACACCAGGCAGCTCAACCACAGGACCGGCGGCACGGCGGAACATTGCAGCGCCTTCGTGGCCACCGGCAACTACACGGCGGATGGCCGCGTCGTGATCGGCCATAATAACTGGACCACCTATGCCGATGGCGAACGCTGGAACGTGGTCTTCGACATCGTGCCGTCCAGCGGCTACCGCATTCTCATGGACGGCATGCCCGGGCTGATCCACAGCGGCGACGATTTTGGCATCAACTCGGCCGGCCTCCTCATCACCGAAACCACCATCAGCGGCTTCTCGGGTTTCGACCTCAACGGCGTGCCCGAATTCGTCCGTGCGCGGAAGGCCATGCAGTACGCCGCGTCGATCGACGATTTCGCCCGGATCATGACGGACGGAAACAACGGCGGCTACGCCAACAACTGGCTGGTGGCCGACCGCAACTCGAACGAGATTGCCGATCTTGAGCTGGGTCTCAAGAACGTGCATCTGCTGCGCACGAGGGACGGCTTCTTCGTCGGTTCCAATTTTCCCATCGATCCCGCGTTGACCCGCGACGAAACCACGTTCAAGGCCGACGACGCGGGCAGTTCGGCCAACGCGCGCCACACGCGCTGGCTGGAGCTGATGAAAGCGAACCGGGGCAGGATCGACGTCGCCGCCGGGCAGCGTTTCCTGGCCGACCACTACGACGCGATTGCGAAGAAGACTCTACCGAGCGAGCGCACCTTGTGCGGCCACGTCGAGCTTTCTCCGCGCGGAGTCGCGGATTGGCTGGAGCCATACACACCCGCCGGCACCGTACAGAACAAAGTCAGCAGCGCAGCGCTGGCCGCGAGGATGTCGTTCACCGCCGCCAGCGGCCATGCCTGCGGCCGCAGCTTCCATGCCACGCCGTATCTGACGCGACACCCAGGTTACGCCTGGTACCAGCCGATCCTCCACGATCTGGACGCCAGGCCGTGGACGGAATTCCGCGCGCAGTAGACGGCGATGGGGTGGCTGAACACTCGCCGCCCGCGCTGCGCCATAATCTACCTATGGCCGAGGAACTGACCGTGCTGATGCGCTGGCTGCATCTGGCCGCCGTGGCGTGCCTGAGCGGAGGAATGATCTACGGCTGGCTCGCCGCCGGAGCCGCGGCGGCACTCGACGCGGAGGCGCGCGCGAAGCTGGCCGAACGGACGGCCGCGGCTTTCCGGCCGCTGGTCGTCGCGTCCATCGCCGCGCTGATCATTTCAGGAGCGTATGCCCTGCTGAGCAACCCGGGTCATACCCTGCGATACCACATCGTGTTGATCGCCAAGCTGCTGCTAGTGGCGCACATCTTCGCCGTTGCGGTGCTGATTTCGCGGCCAAGCCATCCACGCCGCCGCCGGTTGATGGCAGGTGGAGCGATTTCCTCGCTCGTGGTAATTGGCATCGCAGTCTACCTGCACCGCATCTTCTAAGGCATGGACCAGGGTTACCAGGCTCTGCGGCGCGGCGCCGCGTGGATCGATGTGAGTGCGCGCGGGCGAATCGCGGTGCGCGGACGGGACCGTGCCCGGTTGCTGCACAATCTCACCTCGAACGAAATCAAGAAGCTCGGCAGCGGCTCCGGCTGCTACGCGTTTCTGCTCGGCCCGCAGGGGCGCATCCAGGCGGACCTGACGTTGCTTGCCTTCGACGATCATATTCTCCTCGACACCGAGCCCGAGTTGCGCGAGAAGGTCGCGCAGCACATCCGGCGCTACATCGTCGCCGACCAGGTGGAGCCGGAGGACGTAACGGCGTCCACGTGCTCGATCGCGCTCGAAGGTCCCGAATCGGCGGCGGTGCTCGCGAAGGCCGGCGGTACCGCGCCCGGCGGCGATTACCAACATGTGCTTTGGGACGAAACCATCGTCGCCCGCGTCAGCCTCGCCGGCCAGCCCGGCTTTCGCATCTATGCCGCGGCTGGGGCGGCCGGCAGCATCGTCAACCGTCTGATCGGAGCCGGCGCTCAGGCGGCCTCGGCGGAAGACGCTCGCGTAGTGCGCATCGAAAACGGCCGGCCCCGCTATGGCGAAGACATCCGCGACACTTCTCTGCCGCAGGAAACCGGGCAAATGCACGCGGTGAGTTTCAGCAAGGGCTGTTACCTTGGTCAGGAGATCGTCGAGCGCATTCGCGCCCAGGGCCACGTCAATCGCAAGCTGGTGCGGCTCGGCCTCGATTCGGTCCCGCCCGCCGGAGCCGCTCTCAGCGTGGACGGCGCCGAGGTGGGCGAGATCACCTCTTCCGCGCAAGCGCCAGCCGGGGGCGGCGCGGTCGCCCTGGCATACGTGCGCGCGGTCTACGCCACCCCCGGGCAAGCGCTGGCCGCCGGTGACATTCCGGCCGTGGTGATCGCAGTTTGCGGCGTATAGGGTAACAACCACCGCCGCGGACCGGACGCCCCAGCAAGCGCGCAGCGAGCTGGCAGGGTTAAGACCGGCATCTCCGCGCCCACACCACGGCTCTCCTTTGCACTGCGCTTTGCTCGCGTCGATTCGCACGTTATACTTGGTGTTCTAGAGGAGGCGTTTGTGTCACGTTGGATGTGGTTCCTGCCGGCCGCAGTGCTGGCGTCTCTGACCGGTTGCGGCGGCTCGCAGCACAGTGTCGACGAAAAGTATTACCTGGCGAGCGCCGCGACCAAGATGGAGTATTGGCAGGAAGCGGCGTCCGGCGTCGCCCTGGCGTCCAAACAACTGGGTGTGGTCGCCGAGGCAATCGGTCCCGACGCGTATGACCCCAAGGGCGAGCGCGAGCAGTTCCACGCCCTGCTCGGTAAGAAGCCTACCGGCATTGCGGTTTCCGGCGGCGACCCGGCATCGCTCAAAGGCGACATCGACGCGGCCATCGCGCAAGGCATCCCGGTGGTCACCATGGATTCCGACGTTCCCGATAGCAAGCGCCTCTTCTTCATCGGCACCGACAATTACAAGGCCGGACTGATGGGAGGCCGCCTGGTGGCTAACCATCTAAATGGCAAGGGGAACGTGATGATCTTCACCTTCCCGGAGCAGCCCAATCTGAAAGAACGCCTGCAAGGCTATCGCGATATTTTCGCCGAGCACCCGGGCATTCACATCTCTGAGATCGTCGATGCCAAGGGCGATCCGGGCGTCATCTTCGACCGCACCATGCAGGTTGTCGACAAGAACGAAGCGATTGACGCATTCGTCTGCCTGGTGTCTATCGCCGCACCGGAAGTGGCCGACGTCCTCACCCGCAAGGGCGTGAAGGGCAAACTGGTGATGGGCATGGATTCCGACCAGCGCACCATCGATGGCGTTCAGAACGGCATGATCACCGCGACGCTGGGGCAGAAGCCTTTCACCATGGCCTACCTGGCCATCAAGATGCTGGACGAATTGCATCACCATCCGCCAGCCTCGCTGTTAGACGATTTCGCGCGCGATGCGTTCTCGCCTCTGCCGCGGTTCGTCGATACCGGCGTGACCTTGATCGACAAGAGCAACGTGGCGGAGTTCGTGCAGACCCAGAAGGCCGCGCAAGCCAAGAAGTAAGCGCCGTATTGCAACGTCGTCGTCGGCGATCGTATCGGTTGACCTGCCGCATGTGAGCAATGTGCGTTTTCCGTCCGGCGACGGCGCACGCCGTCAGCGCCGGAACGGGTACGCGCCCGGCGACTGGGCATCCTCCTCGCTCCAGCCCAGGAGCGCGCGAACGTCGGCGGGGAGCGTCGCCGCTCCGGGCGTTCCCGGAAGCGCCTGCAGCAGTTCGTACCGGCCCAGGTCGGGGCCATGGAAGATCGATCGCGGAGTCCGGTCGAGCTGCCGTTTTCCGGCCTCGAACGCCGGCGCCAGTTTGCCGAACTCGTCGAGCGATGTGAGCCTGGCGACGCAGGCGTCGGTGGCTGCGGGACTCCACACGATGAGAGGCGACGGTGCGGCGGAGGCGCCCGCAAGGCTCGCGCGCACGTAGACATTGCCGCCGATTTCTTTCGCCGCCGGGCGCGGCAGCTTCGCGCAGAGCGACGCCGGCTGCTCGAACTGCAGCAGCGGCCTGCGGTACGTCTCGCTCGCGACGATCAGGTTGTTCACGAACACGTGGCCCTCGCGCTGGTCCACATCGGGGCCGGTCGAGGGATGCCAGCCGAAGTGGTCGCCCGTCGCGCTCCGCTCGTTGCGCTCGAAGGACGCCATCGTGTCGACGAACGTGTTGTTGTACACGCGCACGTCGGCGGAGTTCAGCGAGCGAACGCCCTTGTCGCAGCGGACGAAGACATTGCCGGCCACGATCGCCCCGCGCGAGATCTCGAAGAAGAAGCCGTCGAGCGCGCCTTCGATCCAGTTGTTCACGAACACGCCGTCGCGGTTGCCGACGTCGTACCAGATGCCGTTCGAGTAGGGCTGATCGATCACCAGGTTGTCGCGGCACGTCACGCGGCGCGTCTGGTTGAAAATCTTGACCGCGGCCGGATAGTAGCCGGTGAGTTGTTGAACGTTGTTGCGCCGGAAGATGTTCCTCTCGAGCAGAACGTCGGAGGACCCGATGACATATATGCCTTCCGTGCCGGTGTCGCTGACGAGCGAGTTCCGGATGATCAAACCATCGCCGCGAAAATAGCCGGCCACGCGGGAGCAGTGCGTGATGCTGACGTTCTCGATCAGCGTCCCCACCACTTCCTTGCCGAATGTGGCCGGATCGGATAGCCCCACGGGCTCGTCGGTCGGCTCGTCGGCGATCGTGAAGTGCTTCTTGCCCTCCACCTCGAGCGCGCGATAAGCGTACTGGGTGAACGCGATGCCGCGGATGACCGGGCCCTTGCGGTCCGAGGTCTTGCCGTGGACCGCGCCGCTGGTTCGCACGAGGGCGCTGTCGAAGGCTGTGATCTCGACCAGCCGGTCCTTGGGGTCGGTGCCGATGTACACATACCCGTTCTTGTAGTCGACGTAGAAGGAATGGGCGTCGAGCTCTCCCTCCCAGCCCGCCGATTTCAACCGTTCGCCGTCCACAAACACCATGTCGTTGTTGAACCGGTGCAGCGGGGTCCGCATGCCCTCGCGTCCGCGCTGCCACCAGCCCAGCGGCGCGGCCGGAAATAGATGCGACCAGGAGGTTCTCCACACGTTATCGCGCAGCGCCTCCCACTTCGCCGCAACTTCGGTGCCCTTCAGGACCGGCCGCTCGCCGGCGTACGGTTGCAACGTGATGCCCTGGTTGAGGACCAGGCCGCCGGTGCGATAGACACCGCCGCGCATCACGATCGCGTCGCCGGTGACGACCCGATCAATGGCCGCCTCGATCGTGGTCGGTTGTTCGAGCGCCGTCCCCGCTGAGCCGGCGTTTCCGTCGGGAGCGACGTAATAGACGTGCGCGGCCTGCGGGATCTCGTAGCGGCGATCGATCGGACCGTAAGGCCCTCCGGATGGCTGCGCGTGCCCCAGCGCGGCTGCCGAAAGAACGGAGAGGACGAGGCCGAAATGAAAATGTCGTGCCACTTGTTGCATCAGACGCATAGAGTCCTTTCGCGGCGCGTGGACGATTAGCCTACACCGCGTACAGTCGTGAAAATAACACGCATCGCCCATGCCCGTAGCGATGGCTCGTCAGTCGCCAGAGTCGTTAGTCGAATACTTGCGCCTGGAACACGGACAACCGCGCCTTCGGGTCCCGGTATGCGTGGGGCGCAAGACCGGCTTTTCGGGATAGGGTCTCGAGGAAACTGGTCTCCGTGAAGGCGCCGTGAGCGGCGACCTGCGGCAGCAGCAGTCCGGTGTGCCCGCCCGAATCCAGGTACGCGCCGTCGCGCCCAATCCGGAACGCGCGCCAGTCGCGGATCTGCTTCATGGGTGTCAGTACCGAGATCTCGATATTCAATCCCTCCGGCACTGTGGAGCGGTGCGCGAACCGTCGATCGTCGAGCGCCGCTTCCAGCGCCAGTTCGGGCACCGCCTCCTCGAGCGGCGAACTCGCCGTCACCATGCCAACGCACCCGAACAACTCCCGGCCCTGATGCAGACTGACGAAAACGGCGCCGCGCCGCATGAGTGCCGGGCTGGCCAGCGCCGGCGGAATCGCCTGCCGCTCGCCCGTCGCGGACAGATGGCGGAGAGTCGCCCGCGCGCTGGCCAGCAGGGCGCGCTGAGCTTCCTCGTCCACATAGAAGGAATCGGCGTGAAAGTAGCCGAGAGATCCGTAGCTGACGACGTGCTCAAAATCGCCCGTGAGGCCGGCGGAAGTCTGGTAATCGAGCGTCTGCTGAAATACGTCGTCGCCCCCTAAGAGGCCGATGGTCTCGAGCAGCAGTGCGATGGGCGCGTAGCCGCAAACCGTCGAGTCGAATTCGTGTAGCGTGTCGAGGAAGAGGCTCGGGTCGAGACTACCGGCCGCGTCGATTACGCGGGAATCGAGTTGGAACAGCCGCCGCTCGACATCCGGACCGGCGGGAAACGGCTGGTAGCCGAAACTCCGGCCATAGTGAGTCAGGTCGGAGCTCGCTAATAAGACGTCGCCCGGCCGGACGTGCTCCGCCAGAGTCCGCGCCGCCGCGCGTCGCTCGGTGTCGCTCAGGCGACCCACATACAGCGGAACGACCACCGCGCCGGCAACGGCCCTTTGCAGCAGTGGGAGCTGGATCTCAACCGAGTGATCGCACACCTGGTCTTCGGCAACCATCGCGAACTGCCCGCCGGATGCCAATTTCTGCGCAGCCGCGCGATCGACTTTAACCGTACCGAGCGGAGTCTCGAACGCCTCGATGTCGGGTATCGAAACTCCCGGCCTGCCGCCGCTGTGGGTGAATCCGAGGATGAAGACTCGTTCCGGTTTGGCGGACTGCAAATGGCGGTAGGCCGAGGCGGCCACCGTGCCCGAGTAAATCAGGCCGGCGTGAGGGACGACAAACCCGAGCGGTCGGGGCAGCAGGCTGGGGCCGGTCCTCTTCAGGGAAGAGTCGAACAGCCGGTCGAGGAGCGCCTCCAACTCGGAGCGCTGCCCCGGATACCACGAGCCGGAAAATGGTGTTGTGTGTACGGACGCCATATGTTCAACCGCACTCTCTTTGCGTCGCCGCCTGGTTCTCGCAAACCGGTTGCGGGCCGGGCCGCCAAAAGCCCGCAATCGCGCATCGGCACTGCGGGCAAGCGCCGTCCGCCGTCAATCGGTTTTGGAGGACGTCGAAGCCGGAGCGTTCCACCAGCAGGACTCCGCAATTCGGGCAGTTCGTGTTTTCGAGTTCACCGACGCTGCCGGGGAGGTTCCCCGCATAAACGTAGCGCAGTCCGGCCGCACGCCCAATCGCGGCGGCGCGTTCCAGCGTGCGAGCGCTCGTGCTGCCTTGGCCGGTCATCTTATAGTCCGGGTGAAACGCCGTGACGTGCCAGGGGATGTCCGGCGAGATGCCGGCCAGGAAGGCCGCCATCGCCTCCAGTTCCGCGGGAGAATCGTTGAACCCCGGCACCACGAGGGTGACGACCTCCAGCCAGAACCCCATGGCGTGGATGTGCGCGATCGAATCGAGGATCGGCGCCAGACGCCCGCCCAACTCGCGATACCGGCGATCGTCGAAGCTCTTCAGATCCACTTTGTAGAGATCGACCCATGGGCGCAGATACTCGAGCACCTGGGGCGTGGCGTTTCCGTTCGAGACGTAGCCGGTGGTCAGGCCGGCCTGGCGGGCCTCGCGGAAAATGGCCACCGCCCATTCGCTCGTGATCAGCGGCTCGTTATAAGTGCTGACGACGCTCGATGCGCCCTGCCGCAGCGCCAGCCGGACGATGTCGGCCGGTTCGATCTCGCGAACATCGAGTGAGGAGCTGGCATCGCGTAGCGCCTGCGAACTCACCCAATTCTGGCAATAGCCGCAATGCAGGTCGCAGCCGAGCAGACCGAAACTGAGGGCGCGCGTGCCGGGCAGGGCGTGGTAGAAGGGCTTCTTTTCGATCGGATCGCACTGCAAGGCGTTCACGAAACCGTAGGGCACCTGCAACTTGCCGCCGCGATTGAAGCGGACTTTGCAGACGCCCGCAAAACCGTCGGTGATCGGGCAGCAATGGCCGCAGGCGTAGCAACGGACGCGGCTCCCCTCGAGCGATTCGTACAAGTCGCCTTCGCGGGTCAGCACGGCAAGTTGTTCGGCCAGCGTCATGCTCGCGATCCATCTTCATTCTAGGACTGATCGGGCGTCCGGAGAGATCGTCCCGGGTGGTTCGATCTTCGGGACACGACAGAGCGACCCTCCCAATGCAATCGGAAGCGCGATCCCAAACTCGACATAGTCTATAAGTCACTGGCTCGGCGGCGGCTGGGATCGAAATGGTGACCTCCGCAGTCGAGCAGGTCATCACTCGGATCGGACGCGTGGGGCTGACCGAACATGATCATGGGGCGGGAGACAGTCGGATTGTCTTCAAGAACGTGCGGAAGATGCGCAAGTCCCCCTCCAGGTACTGCGCCCTGGTGTGCAGGATCGCCTCGTAATTCACTTTCTGCGAGGGATGATACTCCTGGTCCGGTTTGCCTGCCTGGCAGACTACGCTAATGTCGATCCAGCCACCGGCGAGGTCCGCCATTACGGCCATGCTCGGGTGGCCCTCAAATCCCAGATTGCGGGGCGCTGACCGGCACTTTCCCTGGTACGTCTCCTTGCACGCAACGCTTACGTACTTACTTACGGTGCTGGTTGCGGAAGCCGCGTTGAAACTCGCGAATACGCCGAAGGTTCTGTTGCCCTCCGGGTCATTACAGCCTTTCGCGCTGTCCGTCCTCAGGAGGAAAAGTGGACCATGATCGTGTTCGCCCGGTAAAGCGGGGCACAGGACCGAGCCCTGTGGGACGGGAAGTTCTATCCCAAACTCCGCATTTCGGTAAATCTGCGGCGTGATGATCGCTGGGATCGACACAGTAGATGCCGCCATCAAACAGGTAATAAATCGAATCGGACGCAACATCGCTGATTCCTCGACGCCTCGCCGCAGGATTACTTCCCAGGAGGCGAGAGCCGAATCGTCTTCAGGACCGTCCTAAACACCCGGAGGTCTTCCTCTAAATGTTCTGGGGTTGTATATAGGGAGAGGTCGTAGCTAAACGGTGGAACTACCGGGTCAAACGCTGGATCTGGTGTCCCGGCCTGCGCTACGACGACTATCTCGATCCGGCCGTCGGGATGGTTTACCCTCGCTGACGCGCTCGCCAGACCAGCGATCTCCAGGCCGGCGGGAGCCGGCTGGCACGGCCCCCCCATGGCTCCGCGTGTGCACTCGTCGTTCAGGTAGCTGGGCGGGTCCTCCGCCTCTATGGTATAGGTTGCGAATATCGCGATAGATCTGTGATGCCCGCTGTCACGGCAGCCCCTCGTGCTGCTGGTGCCCAGGAGCAGGGCGGGACCGTGATCGTGCTCGTTTTTCGGGGCACGACAGAGCAATTCTCCCGATGCAATCGGAAGCGCGATCCCATACTCCGCATTTGTATAGATCCTCGGCTTGGCGGTCGCTGAGATCGATATCGCCGCCGCCGCCGCCGAACAGGCAATCACTCGAATCGGACGCATCTCCGCTGGTTCCTCCTCACCTCGTCACAGGGCAAGCTGAAAACTACTTGTTCTTTGATTGAGAGTTATAGATTCGAATGTCCCTCTGCATTAGTCTGATTCCATCCGTCACCCCTCTCTTCCACTTGTCGAAGTTTTCAGTATTGTAGACCTTCCAGCCTTTCACGCGCAGTCCGGCCAGATCCTGACCCTGGAGAGCGTTGACAAACTCTTGCACGTTAATCCCGGAACCCCGAACCTGGCTTCCCCAATTATCAAAAAACTGCCTCACGTTGTCGGCGGGCGAGGACGCCCTCGTCATATGCTTGGTGCTCCCTCCCGTCATGCCGAACGCGTCCCCGGTCACTAAGTAGGTGCCCTCAGACGCGAAGCCCGATTCGAATGCTAGGCCCAAAACGAACGCTGGGTCTACGCCAAAGATCTTTGCCTGGTCGCACACGGGCTTGTAGTACCTGTCGAGATATGACTTGTCTCTCGCGCTCAGTTGCGGTGGCGCCACGTGCTTTGCGGTATCCGCCATTAGTGCCCCTGCCTTTCGTCGTCTGTCAGAAACGGTGAATAGCACACGATTATACTATTTCCCGGCACTATCCGCCCTCCCAACGGGTCTATCTGACTGGATGTCGCGGCATTTTTGCGCGCGGCATGATACCATTCCGGCTGAACCGGTCATTGGAGTAGTGCATGCGGAAAACGTCCCGCCGTTCGTTTCTCGCCGCGGCCGTGCTGGGCACCGCGGCGTGCCGCAAGGATGCGGGAGCGCGACTGTCACTCACGGGTGAAGAAGCGCGCACGCTCGATGCGATCTGCGACGTGTTGATCCCGGCCGATCAGGACCCGGGCGCGGCGGCGGCGGGCGCGGTGGTCTTCATCGACCGCCAACTGGCCGGCCCGTACCGCCGCCACCTGCGCGCCTACCGGGAAGGCCTGGCGCGCACGGACTCGCTCAGCCGCAAGATGTTCGCTAAACCGCTCGACCAATTGGCGGGCGAGCAGCGGCTGCGGGTGGTCACGAGCCTGGAACAGGGAGCGCGGCCGTTTTTCGAAATGGTGCTGGCGCACACCATGCAAGGCTTCTACGGCAGCCCGCGGCACGGCGGCAACCGCGACTATGCAAGTTGGCGGATGCTGCGCGTGCCAGCCTCGCCCGTGCGCGGCCGGATAACGTACGATCTGCGCCAGGGGAAGGGGTCATAGCCGTGGCGTTGGCTCCGGTGGATGCGGTGGTGATTGGCGCGGGCGCCGGCGGCGGCGTGATCGCGAAGGAACTGGCAACGGCCGGCTTGCGCGTGGTGCTGCTCGAACGCGGGCGCTGGATCGGCCCGTGGGACGACCGCAAGGACGACCTGCGCAACCAGCGCACCAGCGCGCTCGGTGCGCCCTTCGGACCCGACGATGAACGCAATCCGCGCGTCGCCGTAGATCGCCGCGGGCACGAGCTGGTGGTGCTGCCGAGCGATGGTGCCTATTCGAATAATGCCGCCTGCGTCGGCAGCGGCACGGTCAGTTATGGCGCAATGGCCTGGCGATATATGGCGCAGGACTTTCGCATGAAGTCCTTATATGGATGCCCCGCGGGGAGCACGCTGGACGATTGGCCGATTACGTACGACGAGCTGGAGCCGTTCTACGAAAAGGCCGAATGGGAGATGGGCGTTTCCGGCGACGTCGCGCCGGATCCGTTCAAAGCGCCGCGCCGCCGCGGCCTCCCGATGCCGCCGCTCCCTCCGAATCGCGAATACGAAATTCTCAAACCGGCCGCGCTGCGCAAGGGTTGGCACCCGTTCGACATTCCGATGCTGCGCAACAGCGTGCCCTACAACGGCCGCGGACCGTGCATGCGCTGCCGCTGGTGCGTGGGCTTCGCCTGCGAGGTCAACGCCAAGAATGGCACGCAGAACACCGTGATTCCGACCGCGCTCGCAACCGGCTTGTGCGCACTGCGCACGGATGCGATGGCGCGAGAAATCGTTCTGGACGCGCGCGGACGCGCCACAGCGGTGACTTACTACGATGCCGACAATCGCCTGCAAACGCAGCCGGCGCGCCTGGTGGTGGTGAGCGCGGGCGCCATCGAAACCGCGCGCCTGCTGCTGAATTCGAAGAGCCAGTTGCATCCCAACGGCTTGGGGAACCGCTACGACTGGGTGGGCCGCAATCTGCAGGGGCACGCCTATCCGCGCGCGGTGGGCCTTTTCGATTTCGACACCTATGACGATGTCGGTCCCGGCGCCAGCATCGCCATCTGCGACTTCAATCATGGCAATCCGGGCCTGCGCGGCGGCGCCATGCTGGCCAACGAGTTCATCCGCCTGCCGATTCAGTTCACCGGGATGACGCCGCCCGATACGCCGCGCTGGGGCCGCGCGCACAAGGACTACATGCGGCAGTTCTATCGCCGCTCAATTGCGGTGATGGGCCCGGTGCAGGAGATGCCGGTATTCGAGGCGCGCGTGCAACTGGACCCGCGGGTGAAGGATTTCTGGGAGATCCCGGTGGCGCGGCTTTCGGGCGGTCGCCATCCGCACAGCGTCGAGGTGGCGCGCGCCGTGGTCGAGAAGGCCGACGAGTGGCTGCGCGAGGCCGGCGCCATACGCACCTGGACCAACGTTCCCGGCATGGATCTGAGCGGCGGCCAGCACCAGGCGGGAACCTGCCGCATGGGCAACGATCCGAAAACCAGCGTGGTGGACCGCAACTGCCGCATTCACGAAGCCGATAACATTTATCTCGCCGATGCGAGCGTGCATGTGACCAACGGCGGGTTCAATCCCGCGCTGACCATTCTGGCCAATGCCTACCGCGTGGCTGCGGCAATCGTGCGGGAGCGGCACGCATGAGGTTCGCCCTGGCGGCGCTGGTGGCGATCGCGATTGCTGCGGCGATCGTCTATCCGAGCGTTCGCCCCAAACCGCGGAGCGTGGGGTATTGCGGGGACTGCCACGAAATGGGCGATTCGAGCGCGGCGTGGCTCGGTTCGGCGCATCGCGCGGTAGCGTGCTCGGATTGCCACGGCGGCGCATTGCAACCGGGCAACGCGCGGCGGCTCGACCAGCACGCGCGCGGCGTGGTGTCGGAGCAGATCCGCTTCCACCAATGGTCGGACGTGGAAGGCGTCGTCGAACGCTGCGGCAACTGCCACCAGGAGGAACTCGCCACCTGGCGAGCCGGCCCGCACGCCATGACTTATGCGCAGGCGTTCACCGACCGCGAGCACAACCGCAAACGCGTCTTGATGGACGATTGCTTCCGCTGCCATGGGATGCATTTTCAAGGTTCGCTCCGCGACATGGTCACGCCGGTCGATACCAAGGGGCCGTGGCGGCTGGTGGACCCGGGATGGGCGGAGCGCGCCGCGATTCCGTGCCTGGCCTGCCACCAGATGCACCGGCCGGGCCAACCGGAAGCGCCGCGCGTGCGCCGTCCGGAATCGGCCGGCAGCTTGCAGGCAACCGCGGCGTCTTCGCTGGCGCTCTACGACCGCCGCGCCCAGGATCATATCCCGCTGGCCGTGCTGCCGCTGCCGGAAATGTTCGACGGCAAACGGCGCGCGAAGATGAGTCCCGACAAGCGCCAGGCGCTGTGCTACCAATGCCACGCCGCCAGCGCCGCCATGCAGGCGGGAGATGGCGACGACCGAACGCCCGTCGGCATCCACGAAGGCATCAGTTGCCTGGCCTGCCACCAGGGACACGGAGAACGGACGCGCGCTTCCTGCGCCGCCTGCCATCCCAAAATGTCCAACTGCGGATTGGACGTCGAGAAGATGGATACCACTTTTCGCGCGCGCTCCAGCCGCCACAACATTCACTCCTTCCAGTGCGTCGATTGCCACACGCACGGCGTGCCGAAGCGGCGCGAGTCGGCGGGCGTGAGATAGAGTTCGGGCGGCGATCGGGTCGCACGAGACTGGTGCCGTGCGGCCGAATTCCCGATGATTATGGCGAAGTGAAGTGGGGCAGNNCCCACCCCGCTCAATTGTCCAAACGAATGCTCGTCATTCTGCTTGCCGCAGACCGCTAAAGGCTGAGAATCTCGCGCAGCCGCGTGGATTGTCGCCGGGACATCTCGACAGTGCGGCCGCCGCGCAGCGTCACCGCAAGGCCGCCATGGACGCCGATATCCACTTTGTCGATCCACTTCAGATTGACGATCTCCTTGCGGCCGGCGCGGAAAAACAGGTTGGGATCAAGCTGCTCTTCGAGCGCGTTCAGTGAGCGGCGAATCAGCGGATGCTCGGTGCCGAAGTGCAGGCGCGTGTAGTTGCCCTCCGATTCGAGCAGGAAGATGTCGGGCAGCCGGACGATCCAGCAGCGGTCGCCGTCGCGGACGAAGACCTGTTCGAGGCGCGCGCGCTCGGGACGCGGGTGCAGCTTGGCAAGGGCGGCGGCGAGACGGTTGGGGGCGATCGGCTTCAGCAGGTAGTCGAGCGCACTCACCTCGAAGGCCTGGATCGCGTACTGGTCGTAGGCGGTGGTGAAGATGATCTGCGGCACCTGGTCGAGCCGCTCCAGCAGCTCGAAGCCAGTCATGCCGGGCATCTGGATGTCGAGGAAGAGCAGGTCCGGGACGAGCCTGGCGATCAGCTCCAGCGCCTCTTCGCCGTTGCGCGCCTCGCCCAAGATCTCGATTTCCGGATGCGCGGCCAGCAGACGCGTCAACTCGGCGCGCGCCAGGCGTTCGTCGTCTACGATCAAGGCTCTCATGGGAGTGTGGGAATGCGGACGGTCGCGGTGACGCGCCCGTCGTGGCTGGCGAGCGCGAGCGAGGCGCGGTCCGCATAGAGAATCCGCAGGCGCGCGCGGATATTGTTCAAACCCAGCTTGGGCCGCCCGGTTTCCTCCTTCGCGAGTTGCCCGGTGTTCTCCACCTGAAGGACCAGCGTGCCCGCTTCCAGGGCGGAGCTGACCAGCAACTCGCCGCCGCCCGGCAGCGCGGCGATGCCGTGCTTAATGCCATTTTCGACCAGCGTTTGCAGAAGCATCGGCGGCACGGCGATGCGCCGCGTGGCGGGATCGACGGCGAAGCGAACGCGCAGCCGGTCCTCGTAACGGGCCGATTCGAGCGCGAGGTAATCGGCAGCGGCCTCCAGTTCGGAATCGAGCGGCACGGTGTGGCCGGCGTCGCGATGCAGGTTATACCGCAGGATGTTGGCGAGGCGCGTGATGAGGTCCTGCGCGAGCGGAGGGTTTTCAACGACCAGCCCGCGGATCGAGTTGAGGGAATTGAAAAGAAAGTGCGGATTGATCTGCGCCTCCAGACCGCGCAACTCGGCCTCGCGCAGGGCGAGTTGCTTCTCCCGGTAGCGGCGCCCGGAGGTGACCGCCAGGTACACGACCATCCAACCCAAGGTTACGCAGGAGATGGCGATCACCTTGGGAGCGGCGACAACTGGATCGAGGAAGACGCTGCGCTTGCCGGCAATCGCCCAGTTGATCGCGAAGACCAGGGCCGCCTGTACCAGGCCGGTGATCCACGCGGCGAGCATGAGGCGGAAGTAACGCGGAGTGTCGACCCAGCCCCGCCGGTTGACGTACCGGCGGAGCAGATGAGTCAGCGCGATGCTGTAGAAAAAGTACAGGGCGTAACCGGCGATCACCTCGACAGTCCAGCCCGTCGTCTGGGCAGCCATCCACATGCCCAAACCGGCATAGCTGGCCCAGCCGAGGATTTGGCACGTCCAGTAGGCGGCTCCGGTCTTCATCGGGTGGCACCGGAATCCCTGGCATTCAAAAAGCGGTCGAGGTGCCCGAACATCCAATTCGGATCATCCCACATGATGAAGTGGTGCGCGGTATCGGTTACTTGAATCTCGACGCCAGAGAGCTTGGCATACTGGCTGCGCAGATTGGCCTCCGTGCGCGCGTGGTCGGTGTACTGCTTGTAGGCGATCCAGGAACCGAAGACCAGCGTGGGAACCTTGATCTTGGCGATGTCGTCGCGAAGGTCGGCGGCGAAGAGTTCGCCCATGGCGTCGGCGACCGCGGTGCGGTCGGAAGCCAGGCCCCAGGCCACGATGCGGGCGAAGTCCGAATCTTTCTCGACCATCATCCGCGAGCTCATGCCGGACTTGACGCCCTGCTCGTATGCATCCTGGGTCTGTGCGCTCATGTACTGGTGCATCTGCGCGGCGGACGCACGGGCGCTGTCGGGAGTAGCTTGGGGATTGGCAAGGGCGGCGAAGAAGGGGTACGAATCGACGATCACGAGGCGGCCGGGCAGGTCCGGATACTTCGCGGCGAGCGAGAGCGCGAGGAAGCCGCCGAGACTGTGGCCGATCACGACGGGGTGATCGAGCTTCTGTTTGCGGATGTAGTCGGCGAGGCCGTCGCGGACGCGATCGAGCATCGGCGCCGGCACGCGCGGCACGCCGGCGAATCCGGCGACGGTGAGCACGTGGCACTCAAAGCGGTCCTTGTAGCGGGCGACCGTAGTGTCCCAGACTTCGCCCGACGACGACAGGCCGGGGATCAGGATCATGGGACGGCCGTGGCCGGTCACCTTGACCTGAAATGGTTCCTGCGCCATCGAAGCGGCGGCAAGTGCGAGAGAAAGGAGCAATAGTTTCATGATGCGATTGTGACACCGGCCCCGGCGGAAGTGGACGGGATTGTGATGAGCGGTCGCCGGCAAGGGACAGCGGGCGGGGAACCGCCTGGATCCGGGCGCAACGACCGGTCGCCCGTCAACTCGAGATGGGCAGGCGCTCGGCGTTTTCACTGGCCGGCGCGGTGGCCCGTGCGATCGCTTCCATCATGCGATCGGGCTGGATCGGTTTCGAGATGTAGCCGTCCATTCCCGCCTCCAGGCAGCGCTCCTGGTCACCCTTCATGGCGTGCGCCGTCATGGC
>PMKM01000041.1:0-120 GCA_003157745.1 Bryobacterales bacterium
CTGCGCGAACTGAGAATGCCCGTCGTCACCGCGCTGCACACCATTCTGCGCGAGCCGAAAGCGGACCAGCGGCGGGTGATGGAAGGTTTGATCTCGCTCTCCACGCGGCTCGTGGTCATG
>PMKM01000041.1:148-19529 GCA_003157745.1 Bryobacterales bacterium
TCGCCGAACAAGGGCATCGAGAACGTGCTCAACGCGCTACCGGACATTCTGGCCGAGTTCCCCGAGGTGGTCTATATCGTCCTTGGCGCCACTCATCCCAACGAACTGCGCGAACACGGGGAAGCATACCGGCTCATTCTGGAGATTCTCGCCAAGAAGAATCGCATCGAGAAGAATGTCATTTTCTACAACCAGTTTGTCGATCTCGAGAATCTCAAGGAGTTCATCGGCGCCGCCGACCTTTACATTACGCCGTATCTGAATGAGGCGCAGATCACCTCCGGCACGCTGGCATACGCGTTCGGCGCCGGCAAAGCGGTGGTGTCCACGCCGTACTGGCACGCGGCCGAGTTACTGGCGGAAGATCGCGGCGTGCTGGTTCCCTTCAACGACGCTCCGGCCATCGCACGCGAAGTGATCGGGTTGCTGCGCGACGACACACGCCGTCACGCCATTCGTAAGAACGCCTATAAGATGGGCCGCGAGATGGTATGGAGCAGCGTCGCACAGATGTACATGCGCTCCTTCGAGTCCGCTCGCCTCGAAGGGGCCGCCCGGACGCGAAAGTCCCTTGCCGCCAAGACACTCGATCAAAAGCCGCGCGAACTGCCGCCGATGAAACTGAGTCATCTGTCGCGGATGACCGATTCCACCGGCGTCTTCCAACATGCTGCGTTCAGCGTGCCGAATTTCGCCGAAGGGTATTGCACCGACG
Organism: Bryobacterales bacterium; assembly: GCA_003157745.1. GTDB lineage: Bacteria > Acidobacteriota > Terriglobia > Bryobacterales > Bryobacteraceae > Bog-375. The sequence continues at coordinate 864 of PMKM01000041.1, forward strand.
ACAACGCGCGTGCCTTTATCCTGGCTGTGCTGCTCGGTGAATTGGGCGAAGATCCGGAGCGCGTGCGGGCACTGGCCACCACCTCCGGCGCCTTCCTCCATTACGCCTTCGACTTCGAAACGAAACGCTTCCACAATCACTTGAGTTTCGACCGGCACTGGCTGGACGAACAGGGATCGGAAGATTGTCAAGGCCGGGCGCTCTGGGCGCTGGGAATGGGCGTCGGCCGTTCGCACTTCCGGAGTTTCCAGGTCATGGCGGGACAACTCTTCGCGCTGGCGCTGCCCGCGCTCACCGGCTTTACCTCGCCGCGAGCCTGGGCGTTCGGCTTGATCGGCATCCACGAGTACCTGCGCCGCTTGAGCGGCGATAGCCTGGTCAATCAAACCCGGGAGACTCTCACTTGCCGCCTCATGGATCTCTTTGCCGCGAACCCGCATCCGGACTGGCAGTGGTTCGAAGAGGAATTGTCGTACGACAACGCCAAGCTCGCGCACGCCCTGATTGTGAGCGGACATGCCACCGGACAAACCGCCGTTCTGCAGTGCGGCCTCGACGCTTTGCGCTGGCTGACCGCGTTACAGATGTCCGAGAAGGGGCACTTCCGCCCGATTGGCAGTAATGGGTTCTACCGCCGCGGCGGCACGCGCGCCAATTTCGACCAGCAACCCGTTGAGGCGCACGCCACAGTCTCGGCCTGTCTCGATGCCTACCGCGCCACATCCGACGTCTGGTGGTACGAACAGGCACAACGTGCCTTCGACTGGTTCATCGGCTGGAACGATCTCGGAATCGAACTCTACGTTCCCGGGACGGGCGGCTGCCGCGACGGGCTGCACGTAGACCGCGTCAACGGAAACCAGGGTGCGGAATCTACCCTGGCCTTCCTGCTTTCCCTGGCTGAGATGCAATTGGCGCAGAACATCCTGACCAGTTTTCGCGAACCGATCGCCATTGCGGAGTAATTGCAGACACCAATTCCCATGCCACTCAAACGCACTACCACATTCGTCTATCCCGACCAGACCCGCGTTCTTTTGCGGCCCTTCCTTCCAGGCGGCCCGGAGCGCGTTGCCGGGATCGTCGCCAGGATTATGGCGCTGTCCGACGAGTGCGTCGGCCAGTTAGTGGACGCGATTATCGCCGATTTCTCCCGGCGCCATCGCAATATCCGCGACCTTTTCCTGGAACGCTTCGAACAGATTCATGAGTCTCTGTCGGACTTAAACGACTTACCCGAACCTAGACGGCTCCTGATCGGCTCTTACTTCCTTGCCGAGTACTCTCTGGAATCCGCGGCTCTATTCAATCCTTCCATCGTGCCGCATCCCGACCAGACCGCTCTCCCCGCCGGCGCTTTGCGGTTCGTTCTTAGCCTGCGCGCCACTGGGGAAGGGCACATCTCTTCGATCACGTTTCGTACCGGTGTCATCTATCCCGATCAGCGGATCGAGGTCGCGCCCCCGGTTGGCTTTCTCACCGAGCCGCGCCAGATCCCCAACCCTCTGTACGAAAAGCCGCTGTTCGAGCGAAAGCTCTCCGAACTGGGATTGACGGGCGATTTCACGCGCCGCGTGATGAACAGACTCGGCGAGTCGTTCGCCCTCGAAGATCTTCGCACCGGGCTCCAGGCGGAGCAGTTCCGCCTGCCGGATGGTATGTCGCCCGAGGATCAACACGCCGCACAGGGAATCTGGATCCTGGCCCGATCCAACTACCAGGTCCAGTTCCAGCCGGACCAGCAGTTATCCGAGCGCATCCTATTCCCGGCCACACCCTCCCAACGCAACGGCATCGAGGACGCCCGCTTCGTTCACTTCCAAAACGACGATGGCTCCCACGTCTACTACGCGACTTTCACCGCCTTCGATGGCAGAGTCATCGTGCCGGAACTGGTCCAGACTTCCGACTTCCTCGACTTTCGATTCATCACTCTCAACGGCCCCGCCGCCGAAAACAAAGGCATGGCGATCTTCCCCCGTAAGATCGGCGGTCTGTATGCCATGCTCTCCCGTCAGGACAATGAGAGTATCTACCTGATGTTCTCCGATAACGTCCACTTCTGGAATGAGCGTCGCCTGCTTCTCAAGCCCGCCTTTCCGTGGGAATTGGTTCAACTGGGGAACTGCGGCTCTCCGATCGAGACCGATGCCGGATGGCTGGTCCTCAGTCATGGCGTCGGCCCCATGCGACAGTACTCGATCGGCGCGTTCCTACTGGATCGCGACGATCCGTGCAAAGTGATTGGACGGCTTCGCGAACCATTGCTCAAACCGAACGAGAGCGAGCGCGAAGGCTATGTACCGAATGTCGTATACACGTGCGGCGCTCTAATTCACAACGGCGAACTAATCATTCCCTATGGTCTGGCCGATCACGCCACAGGTTTCGCCACCGTGCCTCTCGCCGAGGTGCTGGCTGCCATGGAGCCGGAAACGGCGGTGCCATGACCATTCCCGGCAAAAGAATCGCCATCCTGTCGCCGGTGGCCTGGCGAACGCCTCCCCGCCAATACGGCGCATGGGAGACGGTTGCCAGTAACATCGCGGAAGGACTGGTGGCGCGCGGCTGGGACGTGACCTTGTTCGCGACTGGGGATTCGGTGACCCGCGCTCACTTGCATGCGGTAGTCGAGCGCGGATACGAAGAGGATTCCGCCGTGGATCCAAAAGTCGCCGAGTATCTGCATATCTCCGAAGCCTTCGAGCACGCCGGCGAGTTCGATCTCATACACAGCCACTACGACTTTATGGCTCTGTCCTACAGCCGGCTGGTGAAGACACCGGTTCTTACTACCATTCACGGGTTTTCATCGCCTAAGATCATGCCGGTGTATGAGAAGTATCATGACAGTTACTTTGTCTCCATCAGTGACTCCGATCGGGCACCCGGATTGAATTACCTGGCGACAGTCTACAACGGCATCGACCTTTCGTTGTATCCGATGAAGGAACCCGGCGGCGGCGACCTGATCTTTCTCGGCCGGATTCACCCGGACAAAGGTGTCCACCTGGCGATCGAAGTCGCGCGCTCGAGCGGCTTGCCCTTGCTTATCGCGGGCATCATCCAGGATCGGGCCTACTTCCGCGAGCAGGTGCAGCCGCACCTCAACCAGGCGATCCGCTACGTCGGGCCGGTGGATGTGCCGGGTAAGAACGCGTTGTTCGCGCGTGCCCGCGCGCTGCTGCACCTGAACACGATCCCGGAGCGATTCGGCTTGGTCCTGGCGGAAGCCAACGCCGCGGGCGTGCCCGTAATCGCGATGGACCTTGGCTCTTGCCGCGAGGTGATTCAGGACGGACAGACCGGCCTTCTTGTCAACAACGCTCACGAGGCTGTGCAAGCCCTGGGGTGCATTGACAAGATCGATCCTAACGCCTGCCGCCAAAGGGTCCGGCAGTGTTTCTCCATCGAGACCATGGTGGAAGCGTATGAACGGGCTTACCGGAAGATATTTGAGTTAGAAGGGAAGCTATGATCGCCAAGCCGGACATTGTCAGACGCTATCCTTACAACCCCATCCTCAGCAAGAAGGAAATTCCCTACCCGGTAGAGACGGTTCACAATGCCGCCGTAGTGAAGCACGATGGCGAGTACATCATGCTGTTCCGGTCTCATCTGCGCACGGGCCGGTCTATCATCGGTCTGGCTCGCAGTTCGGACGGTTTCCACTTCACGGCCGATCCGGCGCCCTTCCTGACTCCCGCGCGGGACGGCGCTTTCGCCGCCTACGAGGAGTTCGGTGTCGAGGATCCTCGCGTGACCGGGATCGACGGCGAGTATCTCATCGCTTATAGCGCCTACTCGCGAAACGGAGTCCGCATCGCGCTGGCAAAGACGGCTGACTTCCGTCATGTCGAAAGGATCTCTCTCATCACCGAAGCGGACTACCGGAATGTGGTGATTTTTCCCGAGAAGTTCAATGGGTTCTATGCCCGGCTGGATCGTCCCCATTCCGAGATCGCACCCTGGTCCATCTGGATCTCCTATTCACCGGATTTGCTCTTCTGGGGCGAGTCGCAACTTATCATGCGGCCAGTCCAGTATCACTGGGACGAGATGAAGATCGGCCCGGGTGCGCCGCCGATCAAGACCAGCCAGGGATGGCTCTCCATATATCATGGCGTTTTCCAGACCATGGATGGCTCAGTTTACCGCCTGGGCGTCGCTCTTCACGACCTTCACGATCCGGCTAAGATCGTCGGTGTCAGCGACTCGTGGATCTTACAGCCGGAAGATCCGTGGGAAGTCACTGGGTATGTCCACAACGTCGTCTTTACCTGCGGCGCCGTGCCCGAGCCGGATGGATCCGTGAAGATATACTGGGGCGGCGCCGACACGGTGATGTGCGTGGGTGAAGCCAATCTCAGCGACCTGGTCGACCTTTGCCTCAATCACTCGAGACCGGCGAAATAGAAGCGGCATTATTCTAGTGCAGTAACGACGCACAGGAATCGCACTTAACTGTGACTGCGATCCGGCCTAAGTTCCACCTACAATTCGGCTTCGAACTCAAGCCGCAAATACGACTTAGGCTGATACTCGATGCGCAGCGGCACCGGGTGCGGAGACGACTCTTCCACCCACAGCCGGAAATCGATCGGTTTGCCGCCACTGGCGCGCTGTAATTTGCCGGCCACTGCGACGACCGGACCCGCCGCCAGACCGTGAGCGCGGAAGTATTCGCTGGCCTTTCGGTCCGCCGCGCGCCGCAGCCACAGCCGGTAGAGACGGCCGTTGTAGATATAGGGGCCCTCGCCGCCGTTCGGCCGGCGCAGCAGTTCGGCCAGGGCTTGCAGAAACGGCGACGGCGTCTCACCCCCACGGGCGAGACCGACCGATTGGCGCGGAACCGTGGACAGGGCCTGGCGGGCCATCTCCTCCAATTGCGCGCGACGCCCCGCGGCAAATTCGGGCGGCGCCGTGAAATGCGCCGTCGCGGTCTCCATCGAATTGCCCTGGATGCGGGCGTCCACCGTTGTGTATGCCACCTGGCTGGCCGTGGGGTGGAGCGCCTTACGCGCGTCTTCGGCACTCTCTTCGGCCGACGCCGTCATCAGGCCGAAGTAGATGGCTTCCGCCATCCCAGCTTCGGTCAGCCGGATTCTTTCCTGGATGAAGCCGAGACGCTTCAACCCAGCCGCGCGGTCGGGGAGCGAGAAGGCGGCGAATTCGAGAATCCGCGTCGTGCCGTCCGGGTCGCTCGATTCCCGCCACGCCGCGGTAGCCGCGCCCACGCCGGCGCGCCGCAACAGCGGCATCGAAAACAGCAGCACCTGCGCATCCACGCGGTACTTGCGCTCGACGTCGGGGCCGCCACGGATTGTGCCGCCCGAAGTCGGATCCGCGGTGCGCGCTCTCGATTGGACTGCCGCCAGCAGTGCCGCGCCCGCCGCCAGCCTGGCCCATTCGCGCCGCGTCATCGAGCGCGAACTATCGTCCTTCGGTATCGGCCGTTGCTGCGTCACGTCTCATATCCCCATCGATCGCCGGGCGTCGAATAGAACGCCGGTTCAAGTGCCGGCTGCGGCACCCCTTCGCGAACCAGGGCGTGGAGTTGGTCGTAGAGATCGAAGAACCCGTCGGTAACGCGCTCCCAGTCAAACGCGTCCGCCGTAGCGCGCGCCGCGATGCGTTTTTGGGCGGTGGCTGGAGGGTCCGCGGCGATCGCGCGCACGGCGGCGGCGAAACATGCGGCGTCCGGTTTCGTCAGCCATGCGTTGGCGCTGCTGGCGTAGCAGGTGACGCCGCCCTCGTCGGGCGCCACCAGGGCCAACCCGGAGGCCATCGCCTCCAGCGGCGCAATGCCGAACGGCTCGCAAGGGTTGGGATGCACAAACACATCGCTACTCGCGTAAATGTCGGCCAGCATTTCGCGGTCTCCGACGTGGCCAAGCATACACACCGCGCCCGGCAGCAATTGATTGCATTGGCGCTCGAACTCCGCTCGTGCCGGTCCCTCGCCCGCCACCACCAGGTGGAACGCGCCGGCCGCGCCCGCTTCCAGTTGCGCCATGGTGTCGAGCAGCAGTTGCAGGTTCTTCTCAGGCGCCAGCCGGCCGGCGTACAACAACAGCATAGCGCCTTCCGGCGCGCCGGCCAATCTCTCGAGGCGCGCCCGCGCGCCGACCGTGCGCCGCGCCGGATGAAACAGTCCGCAATCCGCACCCATCGGCCGCACCCACACGCCACGCCGCACCTTATGGCCGCGGGCCGCCGCGCGCAGTTCCTCGGCTGCCAGCGGCGAGACCGTAATGTGGTGATCGAACATCGGGAAATGCAGCCACTTCATGTAGTGGCGGCAGAAGGCGCGCGCCGCCCGCGATCCGGAAACGTAGAGCGCCATGTTGCGATCCATGCGTTCGCAGCTTAAACCGACCACTGCCGGCCGGTAGTCGCGGCCCAGCAGCCAGCCGCGGCGCAGCAGGGCGGCCAGGTAGTTGAGCGTGTACTTGTCGCAGCACTCCACCAGGTCCGCGCGTTCCTCGGCCAGAATGCGCCGCAGCGGCGAGCCAGGCCACAGGTATTGTCCGGGCATCATCATCCAGTAGCCCGAACTCAGCGGGGCGGGTCTGCCGGCCACGTGGTAGATTCGCCCAAAGCGGCCGTGCTCTTCCACCCGGTCGGCCGCGGCCGGAACCACCAGCCGCATGGCCCGGCCCCGGCGTTCGGCGGCCTCGAGCATCTGGCGGTAGAAGGTGGCCACGCCTCCGCTTTGCGCGTGCCAGTTGTTGGTCAGGTGAATTGTTTTGATGCTCATCAGACTCTCCCGCGGACAGCGCGGCCGAGCGCGTAACCCGGCGCCAGGAAGAATGCGGCCAACACGCGCGGCAGGCGTCGCAGGTCCGCGCCCAGCGACTCCGCGCCCGCACCTGTGATCAGCATTCCCTTGCGCATCAGGAACCAGTTCAGCAATAGCGATCCCACGCTGACGACGATCGAAACCACCATCCCGGCAGCGATGTGCGTGGCATGTCCGGCTTGGAGTGCCAGGTATTCGAGAGCGTGCGCGGCGGCCGGCAGCAACACCGCGGCCAGCAGGCCCGACAGCCAGGCCGGCCGCGCCCCGCGAAACGCCTGTAGCAGCGATCCCCAACAGCCGCCCACGAGCGCGCGAAATATTAACTCGATCCACACCAGGCGCAGCGCACCCGGGCCGCGCGGCAGCGCCACGGCGAGAAACAGAACGCCGCGAAACAATGCGCTGAGCAGCGCGGCCTTCCAATTCCAATCCACCACGAAGGTCTGCCACGGGCGGCGCAGCACGCCGGCCGCGGCTTCGCGCACCGTGATGTCATCGGGCCGATACAAGGTTGCCTGCATACCCAGCGTACACTTCGTCGAAGACGCAATCCCAGGATTGGCGCTCCACCTGCCGGCGCGCGGCGGCGGCCATGCGTTGGCGCAGCTTCCGGTCGCGGGCAAGCGCGACCACGGAGTCGCAGAACTCCCGGTCGCTGGCGGCGACGAATCCGGTCTGCCCGTCGTTCACGATGAAGCGCGGCCCGCCCGCATCGGTCACCACGGCGGGCACGCCGGAAGCGAGAGCCTCCTGCACCACGTTGCCGAACGTGTCGGTGCGGGAGGGAAACGCGAAGATGTCCATGTCGGCGTAAGCGCGGGCCAAGCCTTCGCCACGCAGCACGCCGGTTAAGGTGGCGCGCGCCAGGTTGCGCTCCAGCCATTGGCGCTCGCTGCCCGCGCCGGAAATCTGAAAGCGCGCGTCGGGGAAACCGGCCGTGTGCAAGGCCGCTTCCACCTGCGCCAGCAGCCGCAGGTTCTTCTCCGGCATCAGGCGCCCCACGAAACCGATCACCAGGTTGTCGTCCGACCGGGAGCGCCGCGAAGGATGAAACAACTCTGTGTCGATGCCGCGGCCCATCGGGAAGACTGGCTTGCCAGTACGCACCCGCAGCAGCGCGGCCAATTCCGGGTTAGGCGCGAAAATCACCGAGCTTCGCGCGAAGAACCAGCACACGCGGTCCATCACGAACTTTTCGACCGAGCGCGCGGCCGATTTGCGCATTCCGTCCGGCGCCCACTCGAGCATGCGGGCGACCCGCCGCCCCGCGAACTCGTGCAGGTTGGTGTGCCAGGAGGAAGCCAGCGGTGTATCGAGTCGCGCCGCCAGGATGGCGCCCACGATTCCCAGATCGCCGGGGCTGGTGACGTGAATGTAATCCGGGCGAAACTCCTTCAGCTCCGCTTCGATCGGCGCAAGGGTTCGCATCAGCCAGGGATCGAAACGCAAATCGGGATCCACCGGAAGGGCCCAACGGCTGCGCGGCAACTCGAGCGTGCGCACCGTGCCTTCCTCGCCCGCGCCGCGCGCCAGGCCGCGCCGCACGCACAGGAACGGGATCCCGCGCCGGCGGGCGAACGAGTGCCACTCGCGGCAAGTGCGCGCGGCGCCGTTCACTTCGTGAAACGTATCTGCGAATAGGGCGATTCGCGGGGCGGCGTTCACATCACGCTCCGGTCGGTTCCTGCGCGCCGAGCGCGAGGCGCAGCGTGGCGCGCACGTGCGGCATGGCGAGCCAGCCCACCGCGCCGATGAATTGCCGCAGCGCCCAGGGTCCCCCGTTTGGCCAGAGGGTCGCGAGCGTCTGCACGCCGCCGGTTTCGCAATCGTAAAACACGCGATCCAACCAGCGTTCTCGCCCGGGCGCCTGCGGGTACGGCTTAAGGGCGTGCCAAAGAAACTCGAGATAGCGCGCGGCCAGCGGTTCCTGGTATTGCGGAAGGAAGAGCACGCGGCTGAGGCGATCGCGCCGGACTTCGTCGATGAACTCGTCCAGGCTCTCCGCGTTGGTCAGATTGAGATTGGCGTTCGGCTCCAGGCAATGGCGGTCGCCGCCGGAGATCGCCGGGAAGCCGAGCTCGCCCGCGAGACGAATTGTCGCGCGATTGTCACTGGCCGGTTGCAGCCCGTTCAACTCGAGCGCGTGGATGCGGCCGCCGTGCGCGGCGAGAAAGCGGTGCAGCTCCACCGTGTGGATCGCGCGTGTGGTGCGCAGTTCCGAGCAGAACGGATGATTGAGCACGACCAGTGCGTTTGCGATCGCGTCCAGTTCCGCCAGCAGATCGGCCAGCAGGCCGGGCGCGGGCGCGGCCGTGTAGCGCGCCATCTCCGCCGCCAGCGCGCGCGCGCGGTCGGGCGGAAGATTGTGTACGCCGAGGTGGAAGATCGTGGCGCCATACGGCACCGTCCATTCGAGCGAAAACGGCGCCGGGATGCCGAGCGTTCGCAAGTCGGCGCACGCTTCCAGGTCGTCGTGATCGGTAATCGAAACCAGCGGACGGAGACCAAGGGAATCGCCGATTTGAGTGGATTCGAGAGTGTGCGCCGCCAGCGCGTTCAGCGGCGGACGCCAGAAGGCGCGCTCGAAATCGACCGTGTGGCCGCTCTGCATTCTACGCCGTTCGATCGCGCGCGCGACCGACGCGTGGAGCGGTGGCACTTTGCGCAGTACGCGCGGGAGAAAATCGAGCGACTCGCGGGAATGCACCGTGTGGCTGTGCAGCGATACGGCCGTCCGGTAATTTCGCGCCGCCGCCGGCGTGCGCCACAAACAATCCACGCGGTGGGAGGCTTCGAGAGACCTGCGAATGGTTCTCATGAGAACATTTAGCAATACTTCTGTTTTCACTTCAGTGACGGAAACGAGAAGATTGGCGCGTCGTGGCCACCGCTTGTGGAAAGCGAGCCAACGCCTGTTCCGGCGATTCACGCTTCTGTAGCTATTCCGCGAAGCGTCCGTACTCGCCCTGCGTCACGTTTCTGTTTCGAGTGCGACATAATTCCCGAATAGATGCGTTTTGCATTCCAAACGGGAAAGCGTCAGGCCATGCCGGACACCCGCGAATTGAGCGCCGTGGGCGGCCCGCTTTGGTACGCGCGCGTCTTGCCGCTCATTTTCCTCTGCGTTGGCGGCGGTTTGGCTTTGCCCGCCCTGGTGATGCTCGCCGCGAACCTCTCGCTCCATGTGTTCGGAGCCGCAGCCGTGGCGACCGCGGTGGAGATCGTGCAGGAACCCGATAGCGATGGCTCGGGCTATGTCTCGTGCCCCAAATTCACGTTTCACGCCGCGAACGGCAAGGAACTGCTTTGGCAATCGCACTCGTGCTCGAACCCATCCGCGTGGGCCCAAGGCGAACGGGTGCGCGTGTTCTATTACCCGTCGCACCCGTCCTACAACGTCGTCGACACCTTCGCGCAGGAGTGGCTGCGGCCGCTCACTTTCGGTTTGTTCGCGGTCTGCGTCTTGCCGTTCGGCGTGCTGCCTCTGGCGATTCGCCGCAGGCGTGCGAAGCTGAGACAGCGGCTCGATGGGTGCTGCCAGTGCATCGATACCGAGTTCGCGGGGATTGGCCGCAACACCCTGGTCTCGGTGGGCGACGAACATCCGTACCGGGTCTTGTCGAGGTGGACGGACCCGCGCTCCGGGCGGCAGTACGAATTCCACAGCATCGACCTGTGGATGGATCCCTCCGCCTGGTTGCCGCGCGGTGGAATCCCGGTGCGGATCGATCCCGAAAATCCGAAGCGTTATGAGATGGAGATTCCCTTCATCCCGGCGGAAGTCCGGGAAGGCTTCGGCTCGCAACCATCCGCAGATTCCGCGAACGATATCTCAATTCGGTGACGATCCCGGATCGCGCCTGCGATGCTGTCCGGTTGCGGGAATTTGAGTGTCAGATTCGCGAATGCCGGGGATAGGGACTGCCAGCCAAAAGACTCTCACGTCCTAAAGTCAGCAGCTTGAACGGGCAGCTCAATGGCAGGGCAATTGCTTGACCCTTTCACCAGGAGCAATTTCCCATGCTGATGTCCCTCACCTATGCCCTCCGGGTGCTGCGCAAGGATCCGGGCTTCACCGCCGTGGCGATTTGTTCGCTCGCCCTCGGCATTGGTGCGACCTCGGCCATGTTCACCTTCGCCGACGCGGTTCTGCTCCGGCCGCTGCCCGTTCGGGAGCCGGGCCGTGTGGTGGCAATCAGTGCCAAGGCCGCCTCGGCGGCGCCAGTCGGCAACGACACCACGATCTCATACCCGGACTACGCCGACTTTCGCGACCACAATCGTAGCTTCGAAGGCCTCGTGGCAGCCTCTGCCGCAACATTTGGTTTCAGCGCCGTTCCCGGCACGCTGCCGCGGATCAAGGCCGGCCAGTATGTTTCGGCCAACTATTTTCGGGTGCTCGGCGTGACACCGTCGCTGGGCCGGGACTTCCGCCCGGATGAGGATCGGGTAGAAGGCCGCGACGCGGTCGTGATACTCGGTCACGATTTCTGGGTTGGCCAGTTCGGCCGAAGCCGGTCCGTTCTCGGTTCCCGAATCCGGCTGAATGGGATCGACTTCTCGGTCGTCGGCGTGGCACCCGAATCCTTCACGGGCATCGACGTTGCGCCAGCGGTATTCGTTCCTTTGGCCATGTCGCCGCGCCTGGGGCACGGCGATCTTCATAGGCGCGATACCGGCTGGCTGTCGGTGAGGGGCCGGTTGCGGCCGGGCGTCAGCGCGGAACAGGCACAAGCGGACATCGGGATCGTCGCCGCCGGTCTCGATAAGCTATATCCGCTGACCGATCGCGTCCGGCGGATACGGGCGCAGACCGAACTCCAGCTTCGCATCGAGCAATCGCCACCGACTGCGGCGATGATGATCATGCTCGCTCTGCTGGCGTTCTCGGTTTGGCTGGTGGCCTGCGCCAACGTGGCGGGCCTGCTATTGAGCCGGGCCCGTGCGCGATCGCGCGAAATCGCGCTGCGATTGGCCATCGGCGCCAGTCGCGGCGCCCTGGTCCGGCAGCTTCTGCTCGAAGGCTTCCTGGTTGCTATCGCCGGCGGACTGGGAGGAGTGGTGGTCGCCGATCAGGGCGCCCGGTTCTTCAGCAGCATACCGTTTCCCAGCGACCTGGGATTCTCGATCGGCTCGACCGTCGATCATCGGGCTTTGCTATTCACACTGTTGGTTTCGATGATGAGCACGCTGTTCTTCGGGCTTGGGCCGGCATTGCGGATTACGCGCCCGGACCTGGCTTCGGCACTCAGAGCCGCTGACGCGGACAGCGGCAAGCGCCGCCTCTGGGGCCGCAACGCGATCGTGGCGGGCCAGGTGGCTTTGTCGCTGGTTCTGCTGGTGATCTCGGCCGTTCTCGTCGAGGGCTTTCGCCATGAGTTATCGCAAGGCGCCGGCTTTCGACCCGACCGCCTATTCCTCACCAGCTTCGACACGAGCCTGACACGTTATTCGGAAGCTCAGACGCAGGAGTTTTATCGGCACCTGCTGGAACGGACGCGCTCGGCCACGGGGGTGCGATCGGCGGCCCTCACTTCCAGCCTCCCGCTCTGGTGCTGGGATAGCATCGGCATTGTCCCGGAAGGCTACCGTCCGCGGCCCGGCCAGCCTGAACCGAACGCCTTCAATCATTATGTGAGCGACGGCTATTTCAGCACGCTCGGTGTCCGTATTCTGCAGGGGCGCGGATTCCTCGAATCGGATCGGGAGCGCTCGCCGCTGGTGGCGGTGGTGAACGATCGTCTGGCAAATCGCTATTGGCCACAGGGCAACGCTTTGGGCAAGCGGTTTCATCTGACCGGCGCGACCGGTCCCCTCGTGGAGATTGTCGGCATCGCGAAAGCGGCCAAGGTCTTCTTCATTTCCGAGCCGCCGGCGGATGTCGTCTACCTGCCCTTCCGGCAGCACGCACATTCCGGGCTGACGCTGGTGACCGAATCGGATGCCGCCGACGCCGCGACCATCGCTCCGGTTCTGCGGGACGTCGTGCGAGGGACCGATCCGGATATGCCCGTCTTCGATATTCGCACCATGCGCGATTTCTATACCGAGCGCGCAGTGAAGCTGCCGAATATGACCGTGGAGATCGTAGCCGCCATGGGCCTGATCGGGCTCCTCTTGGCGGTGACCGGCCTCTATGGTCTGGTGGCCTACTCGGTGAGCCGCCGGACGCGCGAGATCGGCATCCGCATGGCCATCGGCGCGGACCGAACCAAGGTTGTTTGGATGGTGTTGGGGCAAGGGCTGAAGCTGGGCGCAATCGGCGTCGCGGCCGGCCTGGCGGTGAGCGTGGCCGCCTGCCGCGCGATGACCTCCGCCACCTGGTTTCTCACCTTCGATCAAGTCAATCCCCTGATCTTCGCCGCCACCGCGCTGCTGCTCCTTGCGGTCGCGACGCTGGCCGCCTGGGCGCCGGCGCGGCACGCGTCGCGGATCGATCCGATGCGAGCGCTTCGGGACGAGTAAAGGCGGTCCGGTGAGATGTGACAGAGCCCATCGGACGCGCGGCCTTCAGCCGGCCTACCGCAACACTCCGTGCGCTTTCAGAATCTCCTTCGTCTCTTCGATCGGCAGCGCCTCCACCGTGTGCCCGTTTCCCGTCGTGGTCACGGCCTTCAGCAGCGAGTTGTAGATTGCCTCTTCGGTAGCTTCGATCGCGGCTATGAACAGACGCGACACGGCATCGTTCGTGACCAGCCTCGCCGGATTGCGCGCGGTCGAAAAGGCGATGGCATAGTCTCCGCTTCCGTTGGAGCCGTCCGCCCCCGTGCGCGCCAGGCCGAACATCGTGCGCGCCGCGATCCGGCGCAGGTTGCGCGCGTCCACCGGCGCGTCCGTCGCCACGACGATGACGATGCTTCCGTTGCCCGAGTTCGGGCCCGCTCGCTGCCTCAGTTCGCGGCCCACCGGAATGCCGGCGATCGTCAGGTCGCCGCCAAAGTTGGTCTGCACCAGCACGCCGACCGTGTAGTCTCCAACCTTGCGCGACGATGTGCCGATCCCGCCCTTCCAGCCGAACGCGACGGTTCCCGTCCCCGCGCCCACGGCGCCTTCCTCGACGGGTCCGTCCTTCGCATTCTGAATCGCTGCGAACACTTCGTCGTGCCCGACGTGCCGGCCGCGGATATCGTTTAGCAGGTATCCATCGTTCGTCTCCGAGACCAACGGGTTGATCGAGCGCACAGCCTCGTTGCCCGGCAACCCCAGCATGTAGTCGAGCAGCGCGTCGGCGGCGCGCGGAACGTCCAGCGTCGAGGTGAGCAGAATCGGTGTCTCGATCTCGCCCAGTTCGTTGACTTGCGTCGATCCTGCCAGCTTGCCGAAGCCGTTGCCGACGAACACCGCGCCCGGGACCTTCTCGCGAAACAGGTTGCCCGCGTGCGGCAGGACCGCGGTGACGCCCGTCCGTATCCTATCGCCGCGAATCAGAGTCGTGTGGCCGACCAGCACGCCCGCCACGTCCGTAATCGCATTCCACTGCCCAGTCGGGAGGATCCCGGTGACAATGCCGAGATCTCGCGCCCGCGGCCGGGTCTGGCCGGCAGCCAGGCCCGCCGTAACGCAGAGTAAGCAAATCAGGGGCGCCCGCATAGGTCCAATGTAGCAACAGGCGAGATGACGATAGAGAAGTCCACTTACCGTGACACTGTCGAACGCCGGGCGACGACGGGAAGCGAAGACGTCAGGCTCGGAACGCCAGCTTCTCGGAGAACTTGCTTTCCAGAAACTGTCCGTTGGTGACCAGGGTTTCCGCGTCTCCCGCAAACGCGCTCTTGGCGACGTCCTGCAACGAAGTGTCCAGCACCGTCAGTTGATCGAACAGTGTTTTCGCAGCCGTGCGGCCGTCCGACAGCGGCTGCATCTGGGCGTAAAACCGCGGCAGTCGCAGGTAGGCGCCGAGCGTATCGGGCAGGTAGCGGCGCACCGTTTCGACCACCGTGAAGGAGTCCTTGGCCGAGATAATGCCGCGTTCCCGCAGCTCCTGCATGCGCGGAAGCAGTTCGACCAGCGTGCCTTGAATGCTGCGTAGCCGGTCCAGCGAGTCTTTCGGCAAGCCATTCGCCACGCTATCCACCAATTGGCGCACCTGCTGCGCCAGCGTGTCGTTGGTCAGTTCGGTCTGTTCCGCCATCTTTGCCAGATCGCTGCGCGGCCAGCCGAACACGCCCGCGCCGTAGAGGCCGGCCACGATCACCCACCACCAGGCGTGCACGATGCCGAGAAAGAACAGACCGAGACCGCCCAGCGCCAGCACACATCCCACTATGTTGCCCGTGCTGTAGAGGAACAACTGCAGTCGCTGCGGCATGCTCAACGAGTCCATCCCCTGCCTTCCGCCGGTCTACTGATAGCCACGGATTTCCTTGAACACCGCCGCCAGCGTATTCGCGCGCGAGTCGAACAGCCGGCCGCCGGTCAGATCGGCGAGCGCGCGCAATTCCTGCGGGCTGCCCTCGCCAAACAGGATCGGGAACACCGGAATGCCGCGGACGCCATCGCCCTGGCCTTTGTACCACTCTTCGAACTGCTCCTGCGTGAGCCCCTGGTTACTCTCCCCGTCGGTCATCAGCACCACCGTATAGTAGCGCTTCTCAGCGTCGCGGGCGCGTTCCTGGCCCAGTTCGACGAGCGCCCGCTGGACGCTCGAATAGATCGCCGTCTGTCCGCCCGCCTTGAGCGGCTCGACAAACTGCGTAATGGCCGCCCGCGTCCTGGCGTTCTGTTCCGGTGTGGAGCCCATCGGAAACAGAACGGTGTCGGACGGTTCGCTCGAAAACGTGATGACGCCGACCTCTTCCCGGTTCTGGAACCTGGCGTAGCGCTCGCCGCCGATCGTCGCACCGCTGGCCAGCATGAGCATCGACTGCTTCAGCCCGGCAATGCGTTCCCCGCCCATCGAGCCCGAAAGGTCCAGCACGTAGCGGCACGAACCTGGGATGCGCACGTCCGACAGGAAATTATCGAGCAGCGCCGAAATGAGCGACGCCTGGCCGGGGAACGGCAGCTCGATCAGCGTGCGTTTTGGAATCGCCGCGGCCATCGTCGCATCCGCGTTCACCGGTCTGCGCAAGGTCAGCGCGGACATTTTCGTCTGAAAGCCGGTGCTCCGCAGATAGGCCACCAGCCTGTCGTAATCGGCACGCCTGGCGCCGCTCAGCAGCATCAGCGGGTAGTCGGCGGTGATGATGCCTTCCTTCGGATACACCAGCGTGAGCGGCTCGGCCAGCTTGCCGCTCGCGTTCAAGCTCAGCAGCACCGATTCGTAGTTGATAATGCCATCCACCTTCGACTGGTCCCGCTCGTAGGTCTCCGCCAGCCATCCCGAAGAGCCGGACGTGAGCCGTTGCCCGTTGAAGAAATCCGAAAGACGCGGGTTCTTCAGGTCGGCCTCGGTCAGCGCGTCCGGATTCTTGGCGAGCGCGGCGGCGAGGCCGATGGTGGCTGTCAGACCGGTGTTGCTCGAGGTCGGGTTGGTCATGCCAAACGTGAACTTGCCGGCGCGCGCCGCGTCCGCAATGTCCTTCCATGTCGGCTCCGCTGCGTCCCAGCCAAGAGCGTGCGCCTTCGATGCTTTCAACCCCAGCAAAACCGGCGAAAGCATGGTCTTTTCCTGCGCCAGTATGCGCCCCTTCAGGACGTCGTTCATGGCCAGGTACTTGCCGTGCGAGACCCACAGGGCGTCGAACTTGCCGCCGGCGGCGATTTTGTCGACCGCGTCCAGCGTGCCCGAGTACGTAAAGACCAGGTCCAGTCCGGTGGCTTCGCGAATGTCGGCTTTCAGGCCGGTCTCGATATCCTTGAGTTCGGATCCCGCCAACACCGCGAGCGACCCCGCCGGCGGCGCATCCGCGCCCTTCCGGCAGGAAACCGAAAACAGCGTCGCTACGCAGGCCACTACCGCAATCGGAAGCTTGTTCATGGCCGCGTTCCTCACAGGGCTACCGGGCCGGAAGGCGCGGTGGTCGATTCGGTAATCGCCTTCACCGCCGTTTCTTCGCGTTTCATCCGCGATTCGCCTTCCGCCACGATGCCCTTCAGCAGCGTAATGTTGGTGCCCATCGATTCGATGTTCTTGGATCGGAACTCGTCCATCTTGTCCAGGCTCTTGAAAACCGTGTCGAAGGAGGCCTTGAGCGTCTGCACGCCNNGTCGACGCCATCAGCCCTTCAATCGCCGCCGAGCTTTGCTTCAGCGCGTCCATCACTTTCATCTGGTAGCCCTGCGCGCGCGCCAGCGTCACCGCGATCGACAGGCTCGACATGCCGATGGTGGCCATGCGGTCGCATCCGTTCTGCAACTCGCGGCCGGTCTTGCGCAGACCTTCCAGCATCTTGTAGCCGTTGATGCAAACCAGCATCTGCGTCTTCACGTCCATGCTGGCCTGGCGGGCGTAGAACAGCACTTCCTGCTCGATCGCCTTGGCGCGCGTCGGGTCGGTCGTTTTGAGTTTGGCGACCGTGTCGGTGAGCGTCTGGTCCAGGCGTTCCACGAAGGTATCCACCGTGCGCAGCTTGGTCATCGCCTCCAGCAGCTTGTTCATGGTGGCGAAGAGTTCCTGATCGTCGCGGGCCAGTTGATCTTCCACGCCGTAAATGTTGTCGATCAGCTTGCGCAGCGATCCGCTGGCGCTGTCGAAACGCCGCAAATAGGCTTCCAGCCGCCTCCCGAAGGGAATCACGCCGAGGATCTTGTGGACCGAAAGCAGGTCGCCTTCCTTGCCGGGATCGAGTTCCACGAACAGGTCCCGCATCTCGTTCATGACTTTGAAGGCGGGGTTGTTGACCTCGCCCACGAAGTCCTTATCCAGGAACCTGCCGGTGAGCAGTGCGCTGTCGCCGATCTCCCGCCGGCCCAGCCGGAACGCGCTGTCGACGCGCGCGCGGAAATCTCCGCTGGTCACATCCATGTGCAACAGGTCGGAGATAAACTGGTCGGCCTGAGCCACCGCCGCGTTCTTGGTTTCCTCCTTCAAAGGAACCATCGCTAAAGCGGCATCCGGCTGCTTGATGGGAGTCATCGGCTCCGGCATGGTCATCGTTAGCGGAGCGTCCGGCGCGGCGAGCACCGCGGTCTGCTTGGCTTCTGGGGTCACGTTCAGAACTCCTTATTGGGAAAGTGCCGAGTCTATGCGGCCAATCAGCTTTTCGAGAATGTCGTAGCTGGGCGGGTCGATGACATCCACGATGGTCTGCGGGATGACCATCTTCCTGGCTTTCACCGCCGCGAATAGTTCCGTGTTGTCCTGGGTTCGAAAACCGTAGCGCTGCGCAATGGAACCGATTTTCGGATTGGTAGTCATCACTTGGGCGAAGCGCGCGCCCTTGTCGGATAGCGCCACGATCGTATGTTTGGTCAGAATAGTGGGCACCGGGTACAGCAGCACCATGTCGGGATTCGGGTTGGCGTGCGACAGGATGTACTCGAGAAACTGCTGTTCGTAAATCATCACCAGCGGCGCCTTGCCAATCCCCATCGACGTATAGTCCTCGAAAGGCCCCGCCGAACTGGACTCCTGAAAACCCTGTTTGGAGAACAGCTTCACCATGCTGGTGGCGACCTTGTCGGCATCCGCTTCGTTGTCTACCACGCTGTTGCCGTTGGCCAGATAGGCCGCCAGCGCCAGATACATCCCTCCCGAATTCGACTTACGAACGTCGGTCGAAGTGACTAAGACCGACTTACCGACGGCATAAGCGGTGTTACCCGGCAGGTCCTTCCACCGCGTGCCCTTCTGCATCATGTCGACCAGCCTCGACATGTCCACGATGTAGTCGGAACCGTCCTTATGGGTCACCAGCCCGGCGTTCTCCAGCACCGGAACCAGGGTCTTCCAACTGGCTACCGCCATCGGCGTGTAGAACGTG
>PMKM01000190.1 GCA_003157745.1 Bryobacterales bacterium
TCATTTCAGGATTGGAAAATGCTCAATGATGATGTGGACTTCATGTGGACGTCATGAAGATAGATTGGTTCTCGGCTAAACCCGATATTCGGTTACAATACTGTCAACCAGACGAACCTCGCTTGTCGCGAGGGGATCTCGCTAACATGCCAACGGACAAAGTTTCGGAGCTCGTAAAGAACCGGGAACGGTTGAAACTGGGAGGCGGGCCGGAGCGCGCCGCCAGACAGCACAGCGGCGGGAAGCTGACCGCTCGCGAACGCGTGACCCTGCTACTCGATCGCGATTCCTTCCAGGAGGCGGGGCTGTTCGCCAAGCACAACGGAAAGTTCTTCGGTATGGGCGACAAGGATCTCCCCGCCGATGGAGTCGTCACCGGGCGCGGACGCATCGCCGGGCGGCCGGTCCACGTCGCCAGCCAGGACTTCACGGTGGCCGGAGGATCGGCCGGCGAAGTACACGCCAACAAGATCGCCGACACCATGAAGGCGGCCATGCGAACCGGTACGCCGTTCATGTTCATCAACGATTCGGGCGGCGCGCGCGTGCAGGAAGGCGTGTCCAGCCTGGCGGGCTATGCGCGCATTTTCCATCAGAACGTAATGCTGTCGGGACTGGTGCCGCAGATTTCGCTGATCTGCGGACCGTGCGCCGGCGGCGCGGCATACAGCCCGGCGCTCACCGATTTCATCATCCAGACGCGGGACGGGCTGATCTTCATCACCGGACCCACGGTGATCAAGCAAGTGACCGGGGAGATTGTCTCCGCGCAGGAACTGGGCGGCGTCCGCGCGCAGATGAACAAGTCCGGCGTGGTGCACTTTGTGGCCGAGAACGACGTGCACGCCCTCGAGATCTGCAAGCGCCTGCTGGGGTTTCTGCCATCCAATAACAAAGAGGATCCCCCGCGCGGAGAACCCGACGACAGCCGCATGTACGAGCCGCGTTTGAACGACATCGTGCCACTCGAACCGAAGGCCGGCTACGACGTGCGCGACGTCATTTCGCTCGTCGTCGACCGGAGCGATTTTCTCGAGGTGCACGCCGAATTCGCGCGCAACCTGGTGGTGGGGTTCGGGCACATCCGCGGGACAACCGTGGGCATTGTGGCGAACCAGCCGAAGGTGCTGGCCGGGGCCCTGGATATCGACGCGTCGGACAAGGGCGCCGGTTTCGTGCGCTTCTGCAACGCGTTCAACATTCCGCTCGTGACGTTCGTCGATATTCCCGGCTTTCTGCCCGGAGTGACCCAGGAATATGGCGGCATCATCCGCCACGGCGCCAAGCTGTTGTTCGCCTATTCGGCGGCCACGGTGCCGAAAATCACGGTGATTCTGCGAAAAGCCTATGGCGGCGGCTACATCGCGATGTGCGCCAAGGACCTGGGGGCGGATTGCACGCTGGCGTGGCCATCGGCGGAGATCGCCGTCATGGGCGCCGAGGCTGCGGTCGAGATCGTGTTCCACAGCGAACTGGTGGACGGAGAACACGCCCAGTCTAAGCGGCAGGATCTGATCCAGGATTACCGCGAGACCTTCTACACGCCATATGTGGCTGCGGGTTGCCGCCTGGTGGACGACATCATCGAACCGGCGCAGACGCGCGGCTATCTAGCCGACGCGTTGGACGCGCTTTCGAGTAAGCGCGACTGGCGTCCGGCCAAGAAGCACGGATTGATCCCGTTATGAGTNNACATTTTGGAGCCACTGGACGGGGCGGCATCCGCATGGCAGCGTGGGGAGAGATGAAGAAACTCAGGATTAACATCGAAAAGAAGAGCTACGAGGTGACGGTCGAGTACCTCGATGGCGCGCAAAACGGCGCTCGTAGCCATAAGCCGGGCGAAGTGCAGATCCCGGCGAGCGTGACCCGCCCCCGTCCGCCCCAGAAATTCGCCGAGGACACGTTTTGCCGCGCCCCGATTGCCGGCCGGGTTACCGCCGTGCTGGCAGCCAACGGCAAGAGCGTTCGCAAGGACGAACCAGTGCTGGTGATCGAGGCCATGAAGATGGAGATCCAGATTGGCCCCGCCGTGGATGGCATACTGAAGGCGGTTCGGGTGCAACCCGGCGACACCGTGGCCGCGGGGCAGTTACTCTTCGAGTTGAGCTGAGGCTAGCTCCGGCTTATGGCGTGCACGACGGCGTCAGGAGGAAAGCATGTTGCTTTCCGTTTACTGTGCCCACTCCAACTATCTGTCCGAAGACGTTGATCGCAACGGCGCCTTGTAGCACCCAACCCGAGTGGGCGGGAATCAACGCGTTCAGATCGCGCATTCCGCTTCTTGCGCTCCAGACAAATGCATGCGCGCCGGAGCCGGTACAGTTGCCGTTGCCCACCACCGTCCCATGAGTATTGACCGCGGACGCGACGCTCTGGTTTCCGCCGGCGAGAACGCCAAGATCCTGCGCCGCTCCCGCCCTGTTCCATAAGACGGCGTGAGGTTCGGCCGAATTGCCCAAATCGGAACTGCCGGCAATTTCGCCAAGATCGTTGATCCCGTTCGCCTCGCTGCCGAGCCCGCCTGGCAGCGCTTTGACCGGCCGTATGCCCGCGGCGCCGCTCCAATAGAAGCCGCACCTCTGCGACCCGTCATCGGTGACGCAGTATCCAACCACCTGCCCAGCGTTGTTGATGCGATGCGCCCCGGAGTTCGTGAAGCCCGGCAACACGCCGAGACTGACCATGCCCGCCGACTTACTCCAGACAAACGCAGTCAGCCGGTTGAGAGAAGAAGTGCCGGCCACCTGACCGCAGATGTTGATCGACACCGCGACGCTTCCGGTGTCTCCGGGCAGCGTGCCGATATCCTGCATCCCGCCCGCACTGCTCCAAACGAATGCATGTGTCATGCCACCACCCGCCGGCACGTCCGATTGGCCTGCAACCAGGCCGCACAGAGCGACCCCGGATGCGCCGCTGTTGCCGCCGCCCGGCAACGTTCCCAGATCCTCGAGCGGCCCCGGCGGAGTCCACAGGAAAGCGTGATTCGCCCCTCCCGCGACATCCGCCGAGCCCGCCACTTGGCCGCGATCGTCGATGTCGCCCGCGGTTGAGGAAGCGCCGCCGGGCAGCGTTCCTATTTCTATCACGGAATACTCAGCCACAAAATCCTCCTTTTGAAGACAACTCCACAGACGCCTCGATACCAGAAGTATGAATAGGACAGAGCTCCCATTCGGGCTCCCGGCCTTTCGGTTAGTATACGCCTCGCCGGGATGTTTCGGTCTTCCCATTTACCAACTTGCCAAAATTAACCAAGTAGGTTAACGTGGTCTTGTGGAGAAGCGAACGCCGCATTGTAAGCTGGCGGTGGTCAAGGCGATGGTTGCGGAGGGCAAGGTTCGCGCCACGTTCTCGGCGCTGGCGGGCGGCGCGGCCATGGGGTTCGCATTCGAAGAGATCGTCGGCGTGGTCGCGGCGCTTACGCCGAGGGATTTCTACAAGAGCATGACCACGCATGCCGATCATCGAGTCGGGCAGGACGTTTACCGGCCGAAGACGTCGGCGGGCGACGTGCATCTGAAACTCACGGTCATCGACGACGTGTTGATCGTGTCGTTCAAGGAGTTATGAGCCTGGATTCCGAAATCGACTTAGGCGAAATCGAATCTGCACAGCCGAGCGCCGTGAAACCACGGGGGCTGTATCAGGGCACAACTTCAGCCGTGCCGGAGCGGTATGTATTCGATGGGCTTCAGCCCCTGTGCGGCAGGCAGGGGCTAAAGCCCTCCGAAAGAACGCTGTCGGCGGCACGGCTGAAGCCGCGCCCTGATACGAGGCGTCCAACTTCTGGTTTCGGGATGAGCGGGAGAGTTATCGGCGAAGGAGCCAAGTCATGAAATGTCCATCCTGCGCGGGGGCGAAATTGGTGCGCGGCACGCGCGATATCCCATACACTTACAAAGGCGAAACGACCACGATTCCGGCCGTTCGCGGCGATTTCTGCCCGGCGTGCGGAGAAAGCGTCCTGGCCGCGGCGGAATCGTCGCGCGTCAGCGCAGCGATGCTGGAATTCAACAAGCAGGTGAACGCTTCCATCGTCGATCCGCACTTCATCGCGCGCGTCCGCAGGAAACTCGCGCTCGACCAGCGCGAGGCCGCGGCTATCTTCGGCGGCGGCCCCAACGCCTTTTCGCGTTATGAGAACGGCAAGACCAAGCCGCCGCTTTCGCTCGTGAAACTCCTCATTGTTCTTGACCGTCACCCCAATCTGCTGAACGAGGTCCGCGCCGGGCGATAGCGGCGCCGGGGCGTGCGACGAGAATCCACGTCGTCCCGGTGTGTTTTACAGCTTCTGTGCTCCGGCGGTCTTTGCGAGCGCACGATCGAACGTTCCGAGGGGCAAATGCCCGGCCTTGCGCGCCAGGTGCAGCATCAGGCAATCGGAAAAACCGAGAGCGGGCCTCGCACGAAACAGATCGAGCGCAGCCGCCACGGCGTCGGAATCCTGGAGTGTCAGATCCTTGTGGTTCAGCAGCATCCCCAGCGCGGTCGCAAGCTGCGCGGCGCTGAACTCGTAGACCGTCGAGAGGACCCAGGTGGCTTCGGCCAGCGCGAGCACGGACACCCAGGCGCCCTTTTCGACGAAGCGGTCGGCGGAGGCAGCCTGGCGAAGATCGTCCCGTGTAATCAGCCGCACCAGGACATTGGTGTCAACCGCGCGCATGATGGTTCCGAATGTGCTGCCGGATGCCCCGTTTCATGTCATCGACCGAGCGTGGTTCCGGCGCCCGCGCGGGGAATAGCGCCCGATGAATATCCTCGGAAGAGAACCGCCCCGCCCGCCGCACGACGATTTTCCCGCCATCCTCGTCCCACTCGAGGACCGAGCCCGGCCCGACGCCAAGCTTCTGCCGAACACCGGCAGGCACCGATATCTGCCCCTGCGCCGTTAACTTCGAGTGAGCGATTGCCATACTTCACATTACCACGGTAATGAAGAGGAGCCCGTGTCGTTGGCCGCTGGACCGGCTGGCGCAGGCGTCCCGGAAAAGCCACGCAGATCAGGCTGTCCCGGTGGTTATGCCTTATGCCTAATGTCGCACGACCCGGCGACGCGGCGGGTGGACCGGCGGCGCGTGGCGGATGAATTACAATTGGAACTGTACGGGCTTGGATCCGATGCTAAACAGCTCTCGCGCCCGTTAGGCGCCAGGAGTCCACGCGATGACCGCCGAAAGTCGACACGCCCACGCTCTTCTGGACCGCGTCCCGCCCGATCAATTGACCGCCGCCGTGCGCTTCCTGGAGTTCCTGCTGCTCGACCCGGTGTCCCGCGCTTTGGCCATCGCGCCCGTCGAAGACGAAGAGATCAGTGAGGAAGAAGAGCAGGCCGTGGCCCGCTCCAAGGAGTGGTTCCAACACAACGATGGCATCCCCTTCGAGCAGGTCGTAGCCGAGTCCGGCTTCACCATGGAGCAGATCCGCAACCACCGCCTGGACGATGAGAGGGATCCGGCGGCTTGAAGCGCATCGTAATCTCGGAGGAGGCTCAGGCCGACATTCGCGCCATCCCTCAGCCGGTCGCCATGAACATCCTCACCGCCATTCATCGACTGGCGGAAACCGGCGCTGGCCGCGTCAAGACCCTGCAAAACAAGGACGGCGAGAAGCGTCTCCGCGTCGGCGATTACCGCGTCCGCTTCACCGAGGAACGCCCCGACACCCTCCGAATCCACACCGTCAAGAACCGCAAGGATGCCTGTCGCTGAGCAAGGCCGGCCTTTGGGTGATGGCTGCGCGGCAAATGCGTCTGGCCCCCTGTGCGGTTTTGCATCTTCGCGCCACGAGAACGGCAAGACCAAGCCGCCGCTATCGCTGGTGAAACTCGTCATCGTCCTCGACCGTCAGCCCAATCTGCTGGACGAAGTGCGGGCCGGGCGATAGCTATGCCATGGCCTGCTGCGGCGGAGGACGACGGAAAACGCGGAATCCGCCACGAGTATTTCTTGGACGGACACGGAATTCTGGGCTTTCGGCGTTATCATGTGTGGTGAATCTACTGCGATGCCCGATCCACAGACCAGCAGCCAGGAAGAGAGAGCACGGACGCAGTCTCTTGATGAGTTCGCGATACATCACGAGTTCCATACGGTCCCATCGTTGCTGGATGCATTTCAGAAACCACCCTTCGACCGTGAACGTTGGGCCTTTCGCGGCCAAGGGGATTGGACCTGGAGACTCGAACCAACGATCGAGCGGATTCCAAGTGCGGGCGCACTGGCCAACTTCCAGGAGATTGACACTTATGTGATGGGCCGCTTCAAAGAACGGGCCCACCATTACATCGATCACCCTCCCGACTGGGATGATGACTTGGAGTGGCGGGCCTTGGCCCGCCACTACGGGGCACCGTCGCGGCTACTCGACTGCACGAGGTCGCCGTACGTAGCCGCGTTCTTCGCGGTGACACAAGCCAAGCCCGATGCGGATGTCGATCTCGCGGTCTGGGCAATTGACATCGCAGGGATCAAATCGCAGGCCGTGAAGGTCTTGCAACAGTTCAATCCTCGGGCTTATGGCGATATCAGGGACTCATACAGCCTAAGCGCTCGGGAACAATACAGGCGCATTTTCCCTGGCCATTTTGGAGGCCCTCACGTCGTCGCACCGCTTCAACCGAGCCGAACAAACGAACGGATGATCGCGCAGCAGGCCCTGTTTTTCATGGCTAACACGCCGACGGTATCCGGGTTCGAGGAGGACCTCAAGTTTATGCTGATATCCGCGGAAGATCCGGCCACAAAGACATTGCCGCCCTGGCTCCACAAGATCAGGATCAAGCCATCCCTGACAGGTGGCCCCGGAGATCACGGCTTCAGACATTATTTTCTTCTGCGCGAACTCAACCGGATGAACATCAACCACGCGTCTCTTCAGCCCGGTCTCGACGGTTTCGCAGGCGCCCTAAACGTAGATGTTCGCATCTTCGATCCCAACGCGTTGCATCTCTTCCGCGCACCATGAAACCTTGGGCTACGATTCTTGGGGGCCGTGAAGCGCGATCCGAGTTGGGCGGTGCGCCCTACAGCAACTCCGCCGCTCCGAAGAAGAACCCCAACTCGACCGCCGCCGTCTCCGGCGCGTCTGACCCGTGGATGCAATTGCGTTCGATGCTGGTGGCGAAGCGTTTTCTGATGGTGCCTTCGGCGGCTTTCTCGGGATTGGTCGCGCCCATCACTTCGCGCAGGCCGGCGATGGCGTTATCGCGTTCGAGCGCCATCACGATGATGGGGCCTTCGGTCATGAACTTCACCAGGCCTGCGTAGAACGGCTTCTCGGCGTGCACGGCGTAGAAGCCGCGCGCCTGCGCCTCGCTCAAGCGCGCCATGCGGGCGGCGAGGACCTTGAAGCCGGCGGCTTCGATGGCGGCGAGAATTTCGCCGGCGTGCCCGGCCGCAACGGCGTCCGGCTTGATGATGGAAAACGTACGTTCAACACTCATAATCGGGATTTAATCTTCTCTCCAATTTCGGCCGGCGATTCGCAAACCGTGATTCCGGCTTCCTGCATAGCCTTGATCTTGTCCGAAGCTTTGCCGGAGCCGCCGGCGACAATCGCTCCGGCGTGGCCCATGCGGCGTCCGGGCGGCGCGGTGCGGCCGGCCACGAAGCCGACCACGGGCTTCTTCACATTGGCCTTCACGTAGGCCGCCGCGGTCTCTTCCGCGTTGCCGCCGATTTCGCCAATCATCACGATAGCGTGCGTATCGGGATCGGCATTGAAGAGCGCGAGCGCATCGACGAAATTCGTTCCGATGATCGGGTCGCCGCCGATGCCGATGCAAGTGGATTGGCCAATGCCCAAATGGCTCAACTGGCCGACCGCTTCGTAAGTGAGCGTGCCTGAGCGCGAGATCACGCCGACGTGGCCGGGCCCGTGAATCGAGCCGGGCATGATGCCGACCTTGCACTTGCCGGGCGAAATGACGCCGGGGCAATTGGGGCCGATCAGGCGCGTGCGGCTGCCCTGCAGAAACCGCCAGGTCTTCACCATGTCGAGCGTGGGAATGCCTTCGGTGATGCAGACGACCAGCGGCAGGCCGGCGTCGGCGGCTTCCATGATGGCGTCGGCGGCGAACGGCGGCGGGACGAAAATCACCGATGCGTTGGCGCCGGTGGCCTTCACCGCCTCGGTCACGGTATCGAACACGGGCAGGTCCAGGTGCGTGGTTCCGCCTTTGCCCGGCACCACGCCGCCCACCACCTTGGTGCCATAGGCGATGGCCTGCTGCGCGTGGAAGGTGCCTTCGCGGCCGGTGAATCCCTGTACGATCAGGCGCGTCGTTTCGTCAACCAGTACGCTCATCGCTTAACCTTGTGCCGCGGCAAGTTTCACCGCCTTTTCGGCGGCGTCGCGCATGTCGGCGCCGACGGTGAAATTCAATCCGGAATCGAGCAGAATTTGCCGGCCGGCTTCGACGTTGGTGCCTTCCATGCGAACCACGATGGGCACCGCGATGTGCAGGTCGCGCGCCGCCGCCACGACGCCCGTGGCCAGCGTATCGCAGCGCAGAATGCCGCCGAAGATATTGATCAGGACCGCCTTCACGTTCGAATCGGCGAGCAGAATGCGAAAGGCGTTCTTCACCTGGTCGGCGCTGGCGCCGCCGCCGACGTCGAGGAAATTGGCCGGGCTGCCGCCGGCGAACTGAATGATGTCCATGGTCGCCATGGCCAGGCCGGCGCCGTTCACCATGCAGCCGACCGTGCCATCGAGCTTGATGTAGTTGAGGCCGAAGCGCGAGGCCTCGACCTCGAGCGGGTCCTCTTCGTCCAGGTCGCGCAGCTCGATCAAGTCCTTGTGCCGGTAGAGGGCGTTGTCGTCGAGCACGATTTTGGCATCGAGCGCGATCGCCTTTCCATCGGTAGTGAGGACGAAGGGATTGATTTCGGCGAGCGTGGCGTCGATCGAGACGTAGGCCTGGGCGAGCGCGATCATCGCCGCCGCGGCCGCATTCACGCTGGCCGGCGGGATGCCGATGCCGAAAGCCAGCTTGCGCGCCTGAAAGGGAGCCAGGCCCGCCGCCGGATCGAAAGCTTCCTTCAGAATGGCTTCGGGCGAACGGGCGGCGACTTCCTCGATTTCCATGCCGCCCGCGGCCGAGGCCATGAAGACCGGCTTGCCCTGCACGCGGTCGAGCACGATGCCGAGGTAGAGTTCGCGCTCGATCGGCAGCGTCTCCTCGATCAACAGCCGCTTGACGATGCGCCCGGCGGGGCCGGTCTGGTGGGTGACCAGGCGCATGCCCAGCATGGTGCGGGCGAGTTCGGCGGTCTGGGCGGCATCCTGCGCCACCTTGACTCCGCCACCTTTACCGCGGCCTCCAGCGTGGATCTGAGCTTTGACGACCACGCTGCGGCCGATCTGCTTGGCCGCCCGGTCCGCTTCCTCGACGGTCGAGGCGACCTCGCCACGCGGCACGGGGACATGGAACCGGGCCAAAATGGCTTTGGCCTGATACTCGTGGATTTTCATGGGAATGCGGTGTTAGTATGACGCTAAGCGCCGATAAGTCAATATAGCATGCCTTTACTTCCTTACATCGAGCAGATTGCGGCCGGGCAGGAACTGTCCGAAGCCGATGCGCGGGCAGCCATGCACGTGGTGCTGGCCGGCCACGCCAGCACGGCACAGCTCGCCGCGCTTTTGATGGGGATGCGCATGAGGAGCCCGACCGTGGGCGAACTGGTTGGCTTCGCCCGCGCCATGCGGGAGGTGGCGGCGCCGGTCGATGTGGGACTGCCCGGCGTGGTGCTGCTGGATACCTGCGGCACGGGCGGCGATGGGGCGGAGACGTTCAACATTTCGACGCTGGTGGCGCTGGTGGCGGCCGGCGCGGGAGTGCACGTCGCCAAGCACGGCAACCGGTCGGCAACCAGCCACTGCGGCAGCGCGGACATACTGGAAGCGCTCGGCGTGAAGCTGGCGGTTTCTCCCGCCGATGCCGCGCGCGCGGTTCGCGAAATCGGCATCGGCTTCTTTTTCGCCCAAACCGTTCACACCGCGATGCGGCACGCCCACCCGGTGCGCGCCGATCTGCGGATGCGCACTGTGTTCAACCTGCTTGGGCCCCTGACGAACCCGGTGGCGAATGTGCAGGTGGTGGGCGCGCCGTCCGAAGAGACTGCGAAGCTGCTGGCCGGGGCGCTGGCAAGACTGGGCATGGTGCGCGGCTACGTGGTGCACGGCTTCGACGGACTGGACGAAGTGACCACGACCGGTCCCACGCTGGTCTACGAGATCCAGGAAGGGCAGATTAAGCAGCGCACGCTCGATCCGGACGATTTCGCGGTGCGCACCGCCACGGCCGCCGATCTCAAGGGCGGAGACACGGCGCGGAACCTGGAAATCGCTCGCGCTGTGCTGGCCGGCGAGCGCGGTCCGCAACGCGATATCGTGATCGCCAACGCCGCGCTGGCGCTGTCCGCGACCGCCCAGGTGGAGACCTTCCTCGAAGGCGCCGCCGTGGCCGCCGTCTCGCTCGATTCGGGCGCCGCCCGAGAGAAACTGGAAGCCCTGGTGCGCTTCAACGCGCAGTGCGGTTGAGAGCCCTTGTGGCGCATGCACTCATGCGTGCCGTGTCGAGACTCTTCTCGGCACCTTTTCGTTCTTAGAAACTCCAAGCGTCGGCACGAGTGCCGACGCGGCACGCACGAGTGCGTGCGCTACGTTGGGCCGCGCGTTTCCCGCCCCTACGAAACGGCGGACGATTCGGTCTGGGAGGCGGCGCGCAGTTGCGCTTCGTCGGCGAGATTGGCTTCGTGGAAGGTGTAGCTCATGCGGTGCGCCACGGTGAGATTGGACAGCACGGCAATCACCCACAGCACGGCGGCCATACGCAGGAACAGGGCGCCGATGATGATGAGCACTATCCGCTCGGGCCGTTCGAGGAAGCCGACCTTGCACTTGGGGATGGTGTTTTCGGCGCGCGCGCGCGTGTAGCTGACCATCACCGAACCGGTCATCACCACCGCCGTCAGCACGATATAGAAGAAGCGGTTGATCGAGGCGTAGTAGACCAGCAGGCCCATGTAAAGCGCGAGATCGGAATAGCGATCGATCACGGAATCGAAGAAGCCGCCGAAGCGGGTTACCTGGCTGGTGGCGCGGGCCACGCGGCCATCCACCATGTCGAACAACCCGGCGCCGATGACGACCAGACCGGCCCAGCGGAAACTGCCCTTGGCCAGCAGCCAGGCGGCCCAGATGTTGATGACGAGCCCGAGGAACGTGAGCACGTTCGGGTGAATCCGCGACAGCGCCAGCCAGCGCACGATCCGGTCGATGATGGCGCCGCAGAACCTGCCGATGCCGCCGGTGAAGGTCATGACTATTGCACCACGTCGTGGATCGTGGTCAGCTTGAGAATTTCCAGATCCTTGGTGCCGTTGGGGCTTTGCACGTGGGCCACGTCGCCCACTTCCTTGCCGAGCAAGGCGCGGCCGATCGGAGAAGTGGTCGAGATCTTCCCGTTGGCCGCGTCGGCCTCTTCGACCGTCACCAGGTTATAGGTCACCTCGGCCTCGGTCTTGCTATCGAGCACCACCACGATCGATCCCAATCCGACCCGGTCGTGCGGGATCTTCGAGAAATCGATCATCGACATCTCGGCCAGTCGTTGCTTGAGCTGGTTGAGGCGCGCGTTGACCATCCCCTGGCGTTCCTTGGCGGCGTGATACTCGGCGTTTTCGCTCAAATCGCCGTGCGCGCGCGCCGTCAGGATCTCCTTCGGCAACTCCACGTGCATCTCGTATTCGAGCGTGGCGATTTCGTCTTGCAGTTTTTTCTTGATATCCGGCATCCCAAAGGGCCAACGGGTCTATTATAACGGAGATGCCGGGCGGCCGGGTCATTCCGCCTGGGCGCGCAGGATTTCGTCGGCCAGGTCGGTGACCGCGCGCATCTTTCCGGGGTGGACAGCATCGGGCCGCTCGACGTGGGTTGGTGGCGCCGGCGGGGCCGCGGCGATAACTGGGCCGGCGAACTTGACACGGAGGACTTGGAGGCCACGGCCCCGCTGCGGAGATGCACGCATGCGGGGCGGCCCTACGGAAGCGAGCGCCTGGTCAAAGAAATGGCGCAGCACTTTGGCCGCTGCCGGACCCTATGGCGGTCGAACAAGGAAGAGGGACCGGCAGTCGCGACGCGTGAACGCCCAGACCAGTTTGCACTATTATGAAGAGGCACCGCCGGAGCGGAAGCCATCGGAATAGATCGCGCAGTTCAGGCTGTCCCGGTTTTCCCCCCTGGTGTTCCCTCGCGTTGGTGCTCGTCGATTACACTAGGCTTATGCCGAAGGCCTCGACCGTCAGCGTCAATCACAAACCAGATGCCACCGCATCTGCCAAATTCAGCGCCTACGCTTTGGCTCTGGTGGCTAATGGCGAACTTCTTTTTGCACCGTCAGTCGGAGGAATAAAACGTGAAGCCCGCCGCGATTGTATTCTGTCTGCTTATTCTGCCTGTCATTTCGCTACCCTGCGTAGCGCAGAACCCACCTGCGGGAAAGGCTGTTCAGCGGCCGAATCAAAATGAACTGTTGGCGAAGCCTATAGATTGGGGGCAACAGTCTGTACGCCTGTTTACAGACTCAAATGTAGTCATGAACTTCAACTTGGCGACTTCTTGGATTCCCGGAAAAGATCACAAGGGTATGTTTAGATACAAGGTTGACATTTATCCGAAGACGCCAACAACCGTGGCCGAGCGCGTGAAGGAATCGGAATTGAACACCCCGGAGGACATCGAAAAATTCGTTCTGCGCGTTCGGGAATGCGCTCTATTTCTTGATCTTTATGATATGGACGGATTTTCGTTACGGAGGGTATTTGTGTTGCCTCAGAGACTAGTAGATGATCAAGCGCGTGTTATCGGTCTCTCTGTAAATTCTTCCGAACAGATGGACGCAGATGAATATAGACAATTCGCTGGCCCGAAGATCGTCTTAACTGGTTCTTGGGCAGTGAAGTGGTCTTGTACTGACAAACCATAAACGCTGCTACGTTTCAAAAAGGGTAAGGTTTACGACGAAAGCCCGAGGCCATGAAATCAGTCCCTTGGGCTCCCCACAGGGGTCTATTGAAGCTCATCCCTATGGATTGTCAAGAGTTCATTTCCGCCACTGGTAGTCAGCCGACCGTGCCATAGCTCGCTGCCACAGATCAAATCGTAGCCTCCGGCATCCTCTGAGTAACGGTCAGAAAAGAACTTGCACTTGACCGTTTCCCCCACGTGGAGATTGCAATGAAGTAGTTGTCCATTGGCGCCGCTCTTATAGTCCAGAGCCGTGGCATGCAGCCTGTGCCCGTCATGTAGCAAAACCACCTCGACTCTACAGCCTGGGTCATGCTCAAGACACTTTGGATCATCTATCCGATCAACCACCTTGTATCGGCCTCGACCTAGCTGGTCTGGCGCGAAGACGGCCCGCCAGATTGCCACCGCGGCCAAAACAACGACGCCAATTGTGATCAATTTCTTCAAATCCCAATTCTCTCAACTTCCCCGACGCCCACGTCATCGTGGCGCCAGGCATGCAATTAGGGTAGCGCTCTTGCTGACCGACGCTGCGCGTTCATTGCCCCCCCGGGCTGGCTTCGGGCCTCTCAAAACCCAATTCTGTTCTTTTGCTCCTGAATCGGTTGCTCTAACAATGCACCAACCGCTCGTTTCAACATGGTTACTTGCGCCAAAAATCGGGGGTAGACAGACGGGTCAGCACCTTTTGGGATGTCCGCTCGCTGTATGTGAGAAAGGCCCCTGAGGTAGTCTGGAGCATCAATGCATTGCTCCGTAATCTGCTCCAGAACGTGATTGAAGGACGACTGATTCGTATACGCCGCGGACCATTGGCTCGTCACGTTGGCGTCTACGTTTTTCAAGACTTCTTCCAGACCCTCGAGTTGTCTGTAAAGCGAAAGTGCCGATAACTTGTCGATCATGATTGGATTATAGCCCATGCCTCGCCGGATTGCGCCGCAAGCGGGCTAGGTAACATGTTCCACAAAGGGTAAGTTTTGGAATAACCGCGACACCCTGAACTGCGTAGCTTTTGCCGCCCCTTACGCGCATCATTCGTCGAGGCTCCCGCAGCCGGCTACGGTGCCTCTGCATATGTGCCTCGCGGTCATTCCGCCTGGGCGCGCAGGATTTCGTCGGCCAGGTCGGTGACGGCGCGCATCTCGCGCACGTCGTGAACGCGCACCATGTGGCAGCCGCCGAGCACGCCGGCAGTCACCGCGGCGGCGGTGGCGAATTTGGTCAACTCGGGATCTTCGTGGGCGAGAAAACTCTTGCGCGACGGGCCGAGCATGATCGGCAGATCCATCACGGCGAGCGCGCCGAGACGGCCGAGAATGACCGCGTTCTGCTCCTTGCGCTTGCCGAAGCCGAGGCCGGGATCGATCGCCAGCTTGTTGGCGGCGATGCCGACGTGGCGGGCGCGGCTGATGGCGGCGCCGAGGTCGCGCACGATGCCCGCCACCGGGTCCGGCATCGGCCCCAGGCGCGCCCAGTTGTCCGGCTGGCCGCGCATGTGGTTCATTACCAGGCCCGCATCGTGGTTCGAAATGACGCGCGCCAGCGCCGGCTCGAAGGTCAGGCCGCTCGGATCGTTGATCACGTCCACGCCCAGTTCGAGCGCGCGCTCGGCCACTTCGGCCTTGTAGGTGTCGACCGAAATCGGAATGCCGAGCTGGTCCTTCAACCGCTTGAGCACCGGAATCAGGCGGCGCATCTCTTCGGCGGTGGAAATACGCGCCGAGCCGGGGCGCGTGGATTCGGCGCCGATATCGATCATGTCCGCGCCCTGCTCTTCGAG
>PMKM01000207.1 GCA_003157745.1 Bryobacterales bacterium
GCAAACGGGGCGAATTTGCCCCGCCCGCTTGAGTTAACTCACTGATTCCATGGAACAGGCCCATCGCCAAACGGGGCGTTTTGCCCCGATACATTCGCCCGTTCTTCGCCTGTTTCGAATAACCGCGCGTCTAATGCAGAGAGGCAAGGATCTTGTCTCGATACTCGCGGGCTTTCGCCAGAATCGCGGCTTGGTTTAAGGTACGGATGGCGCCGTCGCGCACCACGGNNGATCGTAAACCGGCACGGCGTTGGCGCGGTCCAACCGGACCACGATCATATCGGCGCGCTTCCCCGCTTCGAGCGAACCGATTTCCTTCTCCATGCCGAGCACCCGCGCCCCGCCGATCGTGGCCATCGCAAGCGCCGTCGCCGCGGAGAGCGCCTGCGGATCGAGCGCCGTCACCTTTTGCAGCTTCGCCGCCAGGTCCATTTCCTCGAACATGTTGAAGTCGTTGTTGCTGCCCGCCGGACCATCCGGCCCTAATCCGACGTGGATACCAAGCGCCAGCATCCGCTCGACCGGCGCCACGCCGCTCGCCAGCATCATGTTGCTCGACGGGCAATGCGCCACGCCAACGTCGCGCGCCTTCAGAATCGCCATGTCCGCTTCCGTCAGCCAGACGCAGTGCGCGGCCACCGTGCGGCCATTGAAAACGCCCAGCGCGTCCAGCGTCCCGACCGGCGTCCGGTGTCGCTTGGCCATTTCGTCGTCGACTTCCTTCTTCGTTTCGGCGACGTGAATCACCAGGGGCGCGTGGAAGCGATTGGCGAGCGCACGCGCGGCCTTGAGCGTCTCATCGGAATTCGTATACAGCGCGTGCGGCGCCACGGCCGGTACGATCAGCGAATCGCCGGCAAACCGCGTGAGAAAGCGTTCGGTGAAGCGCAGCGCGTCGGCGGGCGTCTTATTATCGGGCGCCGGGAAGCCGATGATGGTCTCGCCCAGCACCCCGCGCATCCCCGCTTCCTTCGCCGCTTCCGCCGCCGCGTCCTCGAAGTAATACATGTCGGTAAACGTCGTGGTGCCGCCCAGCAGCATTTCGAGGCAGCCGAGACGCGTGCCCCAGCGCACGAAGTCCGCATTCACGTTCTTGGCTTCGGCGGGAAAGATGAACTTACCGAGCCAATCCTGCAATCGCATGTCGCCGGCGATGCCGCGAAATAGCGACATCGCGGCGTGCGTGTGCGTGTCGATCAGGCCCGGCGCGAGAATCGCCTCTGGCCGGTCGAGGCGCGCGCGCGCCGTGAAGCGAGCGTCGATTTCGGCGCGCGTGCCGACCGCGAGTATGCGCTCGCCGCGCACCGCCACCGCGCCATTTTCGATCACGCGCTGCGCGGAGTTTTCGGTGATGACATACCGCGCGCTCCAGATCCAATCGGCCTGCTCGGCTGAAAGCGCGAAGACGAATAAGAAGAAGCTACAAATACGAAGCATCGAATGGTTTGGGGAACAGATCGCGCAGCCAATACGTTTCGATCTTGCCGCGCGGGTTGACCAGCACGATTTCGACATCGCCGCAGAACTCCCACAGAATTTGCCGGCAAGCGCCGCAGGGCGGTGTCAGCACGTCGGTATCGGCGGCCACGGCCACGCGGCGAAACTTGCGCGCACCTTCGGAAATGGCTTTGAACACCGCCACGCGCTCCGCACAGATGGTCAGCCCGTAAGTCGCGTTCTCTACGTTGCAGCCAGTGTGTATGCGGCCAGAAGAATCTTCAATCGCCGCGCCCACCTGGAATTTCGAATACGGCGCAAAAGCGTGCGCCCGGGCCGCCAGCGCGGCATCGAGAAGTGGATCGGTCATCGGTTCATCCAACCGGCTGCGTGCTTTATTCCTGTTCCAGCCGCGGCAACACCATGCGCAGGAACTTCACCAGCGTGTCGCGAACTGCCGCGCCGGTCTCGAGCACCTCGTCATGGTTGATCTTCCCCTCGGCGACTCCGGCCGCCAGGTTCGTGACGCAGGAGACGGCCAGCACTTCCATCCCCAGGTGTCGCGCGGCGATCACTTCGGCCACCGTCGACATGCCCACCACGTCGGCGCCAATCGCGCGCAGAAAGCGAATCTCGGCGGGCGTTTCGTAGCTCGGGCCCAGCATGCCGGCATAGACGCCTTCCGGCATGTAGATGCACAGCTCCAGCGCCACGGCTTTGGCGATTTCGCGGTACCGGCGCGAGTAGGCCTCCGACATGTCGGGGAAGCGCGGACCCAGTTCCTCGTCGTTCGCTCCCACCAGCGGGTTCGATCCTTGCAGGTTGATGTGATCGGAGATCAGCACCAGGTTGCCCTGTTCGAGCGCGGTGTTGATACCGCCGGCGGCATTCGTGAACACCATCGACCGCACCCCGAAACCGCGCAGGATGCGCATCGGGAACACCACCTGCGCCGGCCGGTATCCTTCGTATAGGTGCGCCCGCCCCGCCATCACCGCGATGGGAAGGCCGTCCAACTTGCCGATCACCAGCTTGCCCGCGTGCCCGGCGGCGGTCGAAACCGGCCAGCCGGGGATATAGGCATAGGGGATTTCGACGCGCTCGGTCAATTCGTCGGCGAACGCGCCGAGGCCGCTGCCGAGCACCAGCCCGATCGCCGGGCGCAGCGACGTGCGGCTTTCCAACACGGAGGTAGCTTGCGCAATCATAGGATCATTCCCGCTATACAGGCAGACATGAAATTGGCCATGGTTCCCGCCGCCACCGCGCGCAGGCCCAGCCGCGCCAGGTCGGACTTGCGGCTCGGCGCCAGCGCCCCGATGCCGCCGATCTGAATCGCGATCGAACTGAAATTAGCGAAACCGCACAACGCGTACGTGGCGATGACGAACGAGCGCGGATCGAGACCGGCCTTCATCGGGCCCAGCTTGAGAAACGCCACGAATTCATTGAGCACCAGCCGCGTGCCCAGCAGGTTGCCAACGGCCCAGCAATCCTTCCATGGTACGCCCAACAGATACGCCACGGGGGCGAACACGACGCCGAAGATCTGTTCGAGCGAAGACGGCAGCCAGCCCATCCAGCGCCACCCATGAACCCCGCCCAGGATGCCGTTGAGCATCGCGATCAGCGCCAGGAACGCAATCAACATTCCGGCCACGTTCAGCGCCAGGTGCAGACCGTCGCCCGCGCCCTGCGCCGCCGCGTCGATCACGTTGACGGCGGTCTTCTCGATCTTCAGCTCCACCTTGCCCGCCGTCACCGGCTTGCCCGTTTCCGGTATCAGGATCTTCGACAGCATGATGGTGGCCGGCGCGGTCATGATCACCGCCGTGAGCAGGTGCGTGATCGAAACGCCGGCGATCTTCACGTAGGCGGCCATCACGGAGCCCGAGACGTGCGCCATGCCGCAGGCCATCACCGTGAACAATTCCGATTCCGTCAGGCCGGCCAGGAACGGGCGGATGGTGAGCGGCGCCTCGGTCTGCCCCATGAAGACGCTGGCCGCCACGTTGAGCGATTCGGCGCCGCTCACGCCCATCACCTTTTGCATCCCGATCGCCATCCCGCGCACGATCCATTGCATGACGCCCAGGTAATACAGGATGGAGAAGAACGATGCGATGAAAATGATGATAGGCAGCACCTGGAAGGCAAACACCACGCCGAATCCACCTGTCGATTTTCCCATCGGACCGAAAACGAATTCACTGCCGGCTTCGGTATAGCCGAGCATGGCGTTGACGCCCACGCCGATCGCTTGAAACACTTGCCCGACGGGAGTCTCCAGCACCAGCAGCGCGAAGAGAAGTTGCAGACCGAGCCCCCAAGCCACGATGCGCGGCTTGATGGCGCGCCGGTCGGTGGAGAACAGCCAGGCCACACCGAGAATGGCCACCAGCCCGAGTAGACCGGTGAAGCGGCCCATTCCTATCCAACGACCTCGAGAATCAATTCGCGATCCAAGGGGCGTTGCGCGGAGATGTGGAAAGCGTCTTCCACCTTGTCGGCCGCTTCTTCCACGCGATCTTCCTTGGTGTAATACAAGCGGCAGAGAATGCTGCCCGCTTCCACTTTTTCGCCGGCCTTCACTTCGAGGATGATGCCGACGGCCGGGTCGATCGAATCTTCCTTCTTATCGCGGCCCGCGCCAATCATGTTGGAGGCGATGCCGATGTCCTCGGCGTCGATCGCGCTCACGAAGCCCGCGCGCGGCGAGACGATTTCGCGCGCGCCGGTGGCGTTCGGCAAGAGGGCGAAATTATCGAGAGCCTGCGGGTTGCCGCCCTGCGCCGCCACCACGTCCTTGAACTTCTTGTATGCCGATCCGTCCACCAGGTGTTTTTCGGCGATCAGGCGCGCTTCTTCGAGCGTAGTGGACTTCTTGCCGAGGAAGATCATCCGCGCGGCCAGCTCGAGGCAGAGCTTGGTCAGATCCGCCGGCCCCGCGTTTTGCAAGGTCTGCGACGCTTCCATCACNNATCAGCGCCTGCACCTTCTTGTCCATGCGGCGGCCGATGCCGACCATGGCCTGCGCAAGCTTGCGCGCATCCACCTGCTTCTTCATGAACGCGCCGGTGCCCACCTTCACGTCGAGCACCAAGGCATCGACGCCCTCGGCGAGTTTCTTCGACATGATCGAAGAAGCGATCAGCGGCACCGATTCGACCGTGGCGGTGACGTCGCGCAGCGCATAGAGCTTGCGGTCGGCCGGCGCGAACTGGTCGGTCTGCCCGATGAAGCACAAGCCCAGTTCGGCGAGCTGCTTTTGAAATTCCTCGGCGGTCAGGTCGGTACGGAAGCCGGGAATCGATTCCAGCTTGTCGAGCGTGCCGCCAGTGTGGCCCAGCGCGCGGCCCGACATCATCGGCACCACCACGCCCGCGGCCGCCGCCAGGGGCGCCACCACCAGGCTGGTCTTGTCGCCCACCCCGCCCGTCGAGTGCTTGTCCACCTTGACGCCGGGGATGGCGGAAAGGTCCGCCGTTTGGCCCGATCGCAACATGCAGTCGGTCAGCGGGCTGAGCTCGCGGTCTGTCATGCCCGAAAAGAAAACGGCCATGAGAAACGCGGACATCTGGTAGTCCGGGATTTCGCCGGAAGTGTAACCATCCACCAGAAATTCAATTTCCTCGGGAACCAGTTCGGCTCCGTCGCGCTTGCGCTGGATCAAGTCAACTGTACGCATTATGAGACACTTAGGCTAACATCACCGAGCCACAAAAGTAAAGTCGCCCGGGTGGGGCGGGTCCCCGACCTGCCAACCCAATTCGTCGTATCCTCGTTTAGATACCCATGCAACTGCACGCGATTGATTGGATCATCGCGCTGGCCTCGGTCGCCGTCTGTTTCGCGCCCGCGCTATTCGTCAGCAAGCGCTCCGGCAAGAGCACGGCGGAATTCTTCGCTTCCGGCCGCGCCGTTCCCTGGTGGTTGGCCGGGCTCTCGATGGTGGCCACCACGTTTTCAAGCGACACGCCGAACCTTGTCGCCAACCTCGTCCGCACGCAAGGCGTGGCGGGCAATTGGCAATGGTGGGC
>PMKM01000164.1 GCA_003157745.1 Bryobacterales bacterium
AAGACGCGCAGCAACGGCGAATTCCTCGGCTCGATGAGCGGCTAGACTTCCGCCCGGGCAGTTCATTTCAATTGAAAACCGCTCCCCAGCGCTTGCGGCTCGAATCTCCGCCCGGAGCCGCGACCAAGGGGAGCGGTGCCCTGGATCAAACACTCATCACTCGGCCTCGATAGCTGAGACTCATCGCGGCTGCTCCGCTGCTTGCACGCTTCTCCCCGCCGCCCACAATATGGCGGCCAGTATCATCGAACACGCTGGGATGAGATACATCGCCTGGTGTAACCCGATAGCGCGAGCGGCGTCGAGCCCGGCGCCCGTGTTAGCCGCGGCGCGCGCGAGGTGGTCGCTCAACCGGCCAGTTACTAACGGTCCGAATGACGCGCCGCATAAGTACATGGCGAGATAGTAAGTCGCCATCGCGGTGCCCCGTAACTGCGCCGGCACGATATCCTGTATCGCCGAGTACACTAACCCGTAGTAAGTCTGCCACAGACCGTAAGCCAGCATGAGTAGTACGACCGCGCCGAGCACGCTACCCCCAGGCATACCAATCGCGGTCAGAGCCGGGAGAACGGCGAGAGCCGCCGCGCCGCCGGCAAGCAACAGCCGGCGCCGCCCCAGGTCACGTGCCACCCGGTCGCCCAAGAAACCGGCGGCCAGCGCGCCGAGCACGCCCGCCGTACCCGATCCGACTCCGCTCCAGACTCCCGCCCCCGCCACCGACTGGCCGTGATAGCGCGTGAGAAACGCCGGCAGGAAAAACGAAAAGCTATACAGCATGAAATTGACTATGGCGCCGGACGCGGCGATCCACCAGAACGCCGGGATGCGCGCCAGCAGCCATGGGCTGGGCGTTTCGCCGTGCGTTATCTCACTCCGGCCTGCCGGTTGACAGACGAAAGCGTCTGTCCCACCTGGCTGCGATGTGGGGCAGGCGCTTCCGCCTGCCAACTGTTCCGGCTTGCTCCCCCGCGCCGGCTCGCCCAGCGCCATCAGCGCCGGTACCAGTGCTACGGCGGGAAATGCGGCCACCACTAGCGCCACGCGCCAGCCCCACGCCTGCGCCACGGGCCCGCCCACGGCAAAACTCAGAAACCCGCCCACCGGAACGGCCATCATGAACAGGGCCATGGCACGCGCCCGCCGGCCGGCCGGCACCAGGTCGCCAATCCAGCTTGTCGCGGCCGGCGCGCATGTGGCCTCGCCGATCCCCACTCCTAACCGCGTCCCCAGCAGCATTCGGTAACTCGAAGCCAGGCCGCCGAGCGCCGTCAACGCGGCCCACACGCCAACGCCGATTGTGAGCAGACGCTTGCGGCTCCACGTATCGGCCAGTCGCCCGAGCGGCAGCCCCGCCACGGCGTAGAGCAGCGTGAAGGCCGTCGACAGCGCGGCCAACTGCGTATCGGAAAGCCCGAACTCGCGGTGCAGCGGTTCGAACACCGCGCCCAGCACCTGCCGGTCGTAGAAATTGAGAACGTTGACGAGGAAGAGAATCAGCAGCGGGGCGGAGGCAATCGAGGTTCGACCGGGAAGTTGCGTTCCCCAAAACGACCGCTCCCTCTGGTCGCGGCTCTGAACGGAGTCGCGACCAGAGGGAACGGTATGCCGGCTAAAGAACCACATCACACGGTCGAAGACGCGTCGCTCACAGCTTTATCTCGGAATCCTTGAGGCTCTTCGCCGGAGCCTTCGGTTGTGCCGGAGCTGCCGGCGCGGCCGGCACGTCCGGCGGGCGCACCGAGCTGTCGCCCTTGCGCACTTCCACTTCGCCGCGCGAGGCCGTCAACCGGATTGACGGCCCGTCGCCGACCTTGCCTCGTAACGTTGCGCTGCGCCCGGAAGTCGCTTTGTCGATCTGCGGCCCGAAATCGTTGGTCGCATCGCCGTGCTCGGCCGTCGCATCCAGGTGGAACGCGGCCTTCTCCGGCAGCGTCAGTTCGATGTTGCCCGCCCCGGAGCGCGCTTCAATCGCGGGTACTGGCATCCCCGGATCGAGCTCGATGTTGCCGTGCTCGGTCTCAATCGTTATCGCCTGGCTGAAGCGGCCGATCTTGATGTCCTTCGACCGCGTGATCAGCCGCACCGGCCCCACCAGACCGTTGGCGGTGAATCCGCCCATATCCATGCTGATGTTGCCCGGCACCGCTTCCACGTGCAGTTCGGTGTTGCGCGCGCCCTCGAACTGCAGTGGCTTGGCCAGATTCTTGAAGTCCAGCGTCCCGGTGAACGCGCCGTTGATGGTGACCTGCCCCTGCACGTTTTCGAGCGACAGATCGGAGCCCTCGCCCTGCACGTCGATATGCCCCTTCACGTCCGTCGCCCGGATGGTGTCGCTGTGGTTCACCTCCACGTGCGCGTTGCCGCCCAGCCGCGACAGCCGCACGTCCCCGCGGTCGCCGCCCAGATCGACGTCGCCGTCGATATCGCCCACTTCGAAATCGCCGCGCCGGTCGCGCGCCGAGATCGCCATCGCCCGCGGTACGGTCACTTCGATATCGTCCGACACCCGCTGCCGGTCCGACGCCCTGTCCTGATTGGCCCGCACGAGCAGGTGATCGCCTTCGGGCACCACCTCGAGCGGCGTGTTGTTATTGGTGCGGTCGGCATCCTCCCGCCCGAAACTGCGGATCACCTTGTTGCCGCTCACCGCCACTTCTTCGGTATCGGCGCCGGTCACTTTGATATTGCCGCGCGCAATATCGAATACGATGCGCTTCATCCCGGCCGCGGGCGCCTTCGCCGACACCGGATAATCGTACTCGTTGCCGAAGGCGTTCAGCCCCTCCCAGTTCCAATTGGCGCCATGGCGATAGCCGACCCACATTCCCGAGCCGACCAGGCAGATCAGCACCACCAGCACCACCTCGCCGCCGCTGAAACCGCTCTTCCAGTTCGAGCCGGGCCAGGCGACTTCGATCAGCCGCAGCAGGCCCCAGAGGATCAGCAGGAACGGCCAATAGAGAGACATGATCTCGTAAATGGGCGCTTCCGGATGAAAATTGCGCCACAGAAACAAGCCGCCGACGATCACCAGAATCAGCGGCCCGGTGAGAGAACGCGGTCTCATACACCACCTCCTGGCGTGGAGCTTTCAGTTGGAACATCCGACTTGGGTTGCGCGCTGGAGCCAAACCCGCCAGTGGCCGCTCCGGTTACGGAAGCCGCATCGGCCCCGGCCGGCGGGTTGGGGCGCTGCGCATAGTTGGTGGCGCGGTATCCGCCGGGCACGGCCTGATCAACGGGCGGCTGCCATGGCTGCTGTTGCCAGCCCGGCTGCTGCGGCCAGCAGTATTGCGGCGGTGGCGCGGCCGGCGGCGGTGGCGCCACGGTCCGCTCCAGCAGGATCAACACGCCGAGCACGAGCAGAATCACCGGCCATGTCTGGCCGAAATCGTACGGCGTAAAGTTCTGCAATGCAAACAGCCCGCCAACCGTGATGAGCACCACCGGTCCGCGAAGGCTTCTGATTCTACTGCGCTCACCTCTCATGGCGAACCTCTTCCGCTGCCGGCGTGTCACCGGCAAACCGCGTCCACAACATATATGCTCCGGCCACGATCAGCAGCACCGGCCAGAAGCGCACGATTCTCTCGAAATCCACCAGGTCGAGCGTATGCAGCAGAAGCAGCACGCCCAGCACGATTAGCGCCACCGCCGCGATCGGAAACCGCCCCGGCCCGCCGCGCAATTGCAGCACGCTCGAGTACTCGTCCACCACCTCGCCGCGCTGCAGTTTCTGCGCCGTGCGGTAGGCCTCGAACACCATGTAGGCCCACCAGGCCATCACCAGGATCACGAAGATGGGCTGCATATCGCGAACCGCATTCGAGCTGGCGATGCTCATGAACACGCCCCAAATCACGGCGTGGATCAACCCCTTGGCGTATTGCCCGTTGTAAATGGCGCCGACTCCTGGAATCCAGCCGAGCGCAAACGCCAGGCCCGGATGAACGTCCGTGCGCACGCCGGGCGGGGGCGCCACCGGCAGCGCGTAAGGAGGCACGCTCATCGCGGGCGGTACGGTGTACGGCGGCGCCGCGGTGAATGGCGGCGGCGCGGCGGCCGGCGCATGCTCGGCGCAGTACACCGTGCCCGACGCTTCCCGCCTGCAGTCGCCGCATACCGGCTTACCGCAGGTCCTGCAATATGCGATTGCCGCTACGTCCGGATGATTTTGACAGTTCATGGTATTTCCCTCGGTATTCCCCTCAGTGTGATCCTGCCGGTCGCTCGGCGGGAGCCGTTCCGCCCTGTGTTTCCCCGGCCGGCGGCGCGGAAACAACCGGCAGCTTCCGCTCGTCGTTGAACGCGGGCTTCCGGACCGGGGCCGCGGGCTCCCGATCGTCTTCCCGCTGTTGCCAATCTCGCAGCGTGGTTTGAATCTTATAAACCACTTTCAGATTGTCGTAAAACTTCTCCACGCGTCCCCAGGCGTATTCCGCGCGCGTTTCGAGACCCGCCCAAACCTTCGCGGGGCGCAGATCGTCGGGCCGTATGCTGCGGATCGGGATCACCGAACGCAGCAGCGAAAACGAAACCACCGTCATCGCGAAACTCATCACGTAGCGCGGCTGCAGAATCGGACTGAGCAAGCCGGCCAGCCAACTGCGCGCCTTCGATTTCTGGCCCTGGCGCCATGGCGCGGCGAACAGAATGCGGTTCACCAGTTCGGCCGGCGGCTCGACATCGGCCGCGCNNAGTTCGGCGCAGTTCATATTGCCAGCTTCTGCTTGCGCAGCAGGCGCGCCAGTTCGGCGCGGCCCCGGTTGATTCTCGATTTCACCGTTCCTTCGGGGATCGCCAGTACCTGCGCGATTTCCCGGTACTCCAATTCCTGCAGGTCGCGCAAAATCACGGCCTCGCGCAGGTCGGGCGACAACTTCTGTAACGCCGCCTGCAAAATCTCGCTCGCCTCCCGGCCGGCCAAAGCCCGATCCGGCCGGGCCGTCGCCGCCGCGTGCGGATCGCCCATCCCGGGGAGCTGATCGTCGAGCGAATCCGTCACCCGGTCCTGCCGCGTGCGCCGGTAATTGTCGATCAGCAGATTCCGCGTCAGCCGCGCCAGCCAGGTACCGAACGAACCCTCCGCCGCGCGGAACGAAGCGAGCGAACGGAACACGCGCAGAAACACTTCCTGCGTCAGATCCTGCGACTCCGCGCCGCTGTTGGTGAAGCGGTAACACAACCCGTACACGCGCCGGCTGTGTACGCGGACAAGTTCCTCCCACGCCGCATCGTCGCCGCGCAGGCACCGCGAAACGAGAGAGGAGTCCTGGTCCAAGATACGTTCTACCACATGGCTGTCCCGCGTATCGACCAGACCGCCCATGGCGACCGGGCCGATGGGCCGGTTTCGGTACCCTGCCAGGATCGCCGTCGCGCTTGCCATTCGCTCGTTCCTTCATATCAAGGAACGCG
This sequence comes from Bryobacterales bacterium, assembly GCA_003157745.1. Lineage (GTDB taxonomy): Bacteria > Acidobacteriota > Terriglobia > Bryobacterales > Bryobacteraceae > Bog-375. The sequence continues at coordinate 5,422 of PMKM01000164.1, forward strand.
ATTTTCCGCCGTCAGGTTCAATCTTTTCCGGCATTCCGGTTCTTTTGAGATACTTGTACAGGCGCTCGCGTCCCGCGACGGAGACGCGCCAGCCGTTCTTCAAGGAGGTCCGATTCAGAACGCTCGGTGGAAATGGGCTGCGGCCGGGTTAGCCGTGGTCGTTGTGGTGGTTTGCCTGGCATCGCGAATCTCCGCTCCGGTCTTCGATTGGCGTCTGGCGGCGGCGGCCTTTGCCGGCCTGGATTGGATCTGGATTGGCGTGGCGCTAGTCCCGGTTGCCGCGTCGTACTACGTCCGCGCCCTGCGCTGGGCCGTGTTTCTGAAGCCCCTCAAGCCGCACCCGTCGATCCGCAACCTGCTGGCGGCCACCGTCGTCGGGTTCACCGCCATCACGCTATTCGGCCGCGCCGGCGAGTTCGTCCGCCCCTACCTGATCGCGCTCAAGGAAAAGGTCCCGTTTCCTTCCCAACTGGCGGCGTGGCTGCTGGAGCGCATTTTCGACCTGCTGATGGCCCTCCTCTTCTTCGCCTTTGCCATGATGCGGATCACCGCCACCGGAGTCCACGTGGGACCCCGCATCGCCTGGGCCCTGGCCGCCGGCGGGCGTTTTGTCGCCGCTTCGAGCGTGGGACTACTCGTCCTGCTCTTTGCCATGCGCCATTTCGCCGATCCCGTCCGCCGCTACCTCACGCACCTGATCCGCTTTTGGCCGGAACGCCACTTCGCGCGCGCCGAGAAGCTGCTGGTGGCCTGGGTGCAAGGCGTCGAATCCATCCGCAGCGATGCCGCGCTGCTGGCGATCTTCCTCTATTCCGTGCTCGAATGGACGCTGATCGCCCTCTCCTATTGGTGCCTGGCCCGCTCGTTCACGGCCGTGTTGCACTTCTCGATCGTGGATGTCCTCATTTTTGTCGGCTTCATTTCCTTCGGATCCGCCGTCCAAATCCCTGGGATCGGAGGCGGCTTGCAGGTGGTGGCGGTGGCGGTTCTTACCGAGTTGTTTCGCATTCGCCTGGAACCAGCCACGTCGTTCGCCATGCTGATTTGGGTTCTTAGCTTTGTAGTAGTAGTTCCGTTTGGATTAACTATAGCTGTAAGAGAAGGTCTGGACTGGCGCAGCTTGCGCCGGATGGGACACGCAGAACAATGAAGTGCCCTTTTTGCAGTCACTTACATGACAGGGTGGTAGATTCCCGGGAAAGTAAGGAAGGCGGTGCCATTCGCCGCCGCCGCGAGTGCCTTGCCTGTGAGCGGCGTTTTACCACCTACGAGCGGATCGACGAAGTCCCTTACATGGCGGTCAAGAAGGATGGCCGCCGCGAAAAATTCGACCGGCAAAAGGTGCTGGGAGGATTACTAAAGGCCTGCGAGAAACGTCCAATAAGTATGGCGAGGCTTTCCGAACTGGTTAACCGGGTGGAAGGCAAAGTCAGCGACTCGCCGGATCGGGAGATTTCGACTACGGAAATAGGAGAATTCCTGATGGAAGGACTGCGGGAACTGGACAAAATCGCCTACGTACGATTTGCATCGGTCTATCGGGACTTTCAGGACGAGGAGGCCTTCTTCAACGAGCTCAGAAACCTCATGCGGCAGAAGCTGCCGTGACCCAGGGCGGTCGGCAAGTCTTGTGTAACCTTATCAGTTTCAAGGCATCAGTATAAAATAGGGCTTAACTTTGCGGGGGAACGGTGGTATGATCGATTGGAAGATCCGCCCTGTGCCTGACGGTTGCGCGACATGGCCGGGGGACAACCCGCAACTCGAGCTTATTTCAGAAAATATCCTATTTCCCAGTACTTGCGCGCAACTGCGCGTGCCTTTTGGGAGGTGACTCTTAGTGGACCGTTTTGAAGATCATTTTCTCGCCGACAATCCTGAAACTCTGGGCCTGAATTTCGAAGAAGACGCCAAATTCTTCGATGCGGAGGCTGCGCACGAGACTGACTTTCTGCATCAGCCGCCGGTAGAGGAATCCATCTACACGGACGACCCGGTGCGTGTATATCTGCGGGAAATGGGAGCGGTTCCACTGTTGACGCGGGAAGGCGAAGTGGACTTGGCGCGCCGTATGGAACGCGGCAAACTGCGGATGCAGAAGGCGATCAGCCGTTCGGCCGTGGTGCAGCGCGTGGCTCTCGAAATGGCGGAGTCGCTGAAGAAGGGCGTCATTGAACTCGAGTCGGTGGCCGATCTCGGCGATGTCGAGGAAGGTTCGCCGGCGGACGTGAAAGTCCGCACGGACGCTTCCAAGCAGTTCGCCGACGTGATCGTACTCTACAAGAAACAGCAGCAACTGGAAGAGAAAGTCGAAGCCACCCCGGCGGCCAACAAGAAGCCGCGTAAACGGTTGGCCGGCAAGTTCAATCGTGCCAAGGTGGAAACCTCGCTGGCCATCCGCCGTTGCCCGTTCCGGGTAAACCGCTGGAAGGACTTTTCGCGCGAAATCGAGCGCGCGGTCGAGGAAATCAACCACCTGGACAGCGAAATCCGCAAGCTGGAGACGCGCAGCACGCCGCTGCTGCAGACCCGCCTGCGCGAGTTGAAGCGCGAGATCCGCAAGCGCGAGGCCGCAGCCGGCGCCTCGCTGCCCGAACTGCGCCACACGCTCACGGTCATCCGCCATGGCGAAGCCGAAGCCGAACGGGCCAAGAAGGACTTGGTCGAGGCCAACCTCCGCCTCGTCGTTTCGGTCGCTAAGAAATACGTAAACCGAGGGTTACACCTCCTGGACCTGATCCAGGAAGGNNGATCAGTCCCGCACCATCCGCATCCCGGTGCACATGAACGAGAGCATGAACAAGTTCCTGCGCGCCACCCGCGAGCTCGAGAAGGAACTCGGCCGTACTCCCACGAATGACGAAATTGGCCGGCGGATGGAGATTCCGGTTGAAAAGGTTCAGAAACTGAAGACCATTTCCCGCGATCCGGTTTCGCTCGAAACCCCGGTGGGCCGCGATGGCGAATCTGCGCTGGGCGATCTGATCGAAGACCGCTGGGTAGGTTCGCCCGTCGATGCGGTGATCGAAACCAACGTGCGCGACGAGACGGCCGGCATTCTCAAGACGCTTTCGCCCAAAGAGGAGAAAGTGATCCGGATGCGGTTCGGCATCGGCTGCGAGCGCGAGCACACGCTTGAAGAGATCGGCCAGGAGTTCGACGTCACCCGTGAGCGCATCCGCCAGATTGAAGCCAAGGCGCTGCGCCAGTTGCGCGCTCCCGAACGCGCCCGCCGCCTGCGCGCCCTGATGGCCGCACGATAGGCGAACTTGCCTGGCAACCGAGTAAAATACACAGCATGACGACGAAACCGGGAGTGGTGGGCGCTTGCCTGTGCGTGGCAGCGGCATCGTGGGCGCTGGCGGCAGCGCCGGGCGGCAACGTGGTCAAAGGCAAATCCGTCTACTCCGGCAGTTGCGCGGTCTGCCACCTTGCCGACAGCGCCGCGACGAAGATGGGCCCCGGACTGAAGGGGCTGTTCCAGCGCGCCAAGCTGAAGAACGGCCAGAAGGTGGCCGAAGCGAGCGTGCGCGCCCGCATCGAGCAAGGCGGCAGCGGAATGCCGGCGTTCAAGGACATGCTGACCGATGGCGAGAAGAGCGACCTGATCGCCTACCTCAAAACCCTCTAGCGGCGCGGCGTCGAGCGCGCATTCGATACAATGAAATCTGTGGGCACCAAAAGCAAAGGCGAGACGATCGAGAATACGGCTCCGGCGGCAACGGCCGACAAGGCCGAAGCGCCGCCCGGAATCTGGCAACGTTACCGCGCGCTGACGCACGACATTCACCGCGGCTTCATCGCCGAGTGGACCGTAACCATCGTCCTGCTGCTGTTCGCCACCACCAGCCTGGTGCAGGCCTTCGTCATTCCTAGCGCCTCGATGGAGGGTTCGCTGCTGATTGGCGACCACGTGCTGGTCGACAAGCTCACCTTCGCGCCGCCCGGCTCGCTCTCTAAGCACCTGCTGCCTTACCGCGATGTGCGCCGCGGCGACATCATCGTCTTTCGCTATCCGATGGATATCAAGGAAGACTATGTGAAGCGCGCCATCGGGATTCCGGGCGACCGCATTCACCTGGTCAACAAGCAGCTCTTCCTGAACGGCCACGCCGTTAACGAGCCGTACGTACAGCACATTTACCCGTACCTCGACGAGTACCGCGACAACTTCCCGGCCGCTCCGCCCGAGCCGGGCGTGATGCAGCCGGCGATGGCCATGCTCAACGACAACGTGGTGAACGGCGAACTGGTGGTGCCGCCCGGCTGCGTCTTCGCCATGGGCGACAACCGCGACGATTCGCTCGATAGCCGCTACTGGGGCTTCGTCCCGCGGGAAAACATCGAAGGTACGCCGATGATCATCTACTGGTCGTTCGAAGCTCCCACGGCCGATTTGACCAACGGCAATATCGGCGTCGACCACGTGATGGACATCCTGACTCACTTCTTCACCAAGACGCGCTGGTCGCGTACGCTGAAGCTGGTCCACGGCTACCCGCTGCGGTAGCGGCCCGCCGCCGGGGCGAGTGGTTTCGCCTCCACCCATAACCCGCAAAATCGCCCTGCCGGGCACCTTCGCCGCGGCTTCGCTACAATGCGATTATGAAGAAGAAAGCCAGGATGAGGACGCCTCAACGGGTCGATGGCGCCGTGCCCGGTGCGCCGCGTGGCCCGCGGAGCTGGTGTCGCGCGCTCACGGGCAACGTCCGCCGCGGATTCATCGCGGAGTGGACCGTCACCATCATCTGGATGCTGTTTTTCTTCTCGAGCGTGGCGCAGTCTTACGTGATTCCCAGCGGGTCGATGGAAGGCACGCTCAAAACGGGGGATCATGTCCTGGTGGACAAGCTGATCTTCGCGCCGCCTGGCTCGCTCTCCAGCCACCTGTTGCCCTACCGCGACGTGCGCCGGGGCGACATTGTCGTCTTCCGCGATCCGGTCGACCTCAGCAAGGACTTGGTGAAGCGGGCGATCGGGATTCCGGGCGACCATCTACGATTGGTCGACAAGCGGCTCATCCTGAACGGACACGCGGCGAACGAGCCATGCGTGCAGCATATTTCGCCGTACATCGACGATTACCGCGACAACTTCCCCGCCGGGCCGCCCGAGATGGGGGTGGTGCAACCGGCGCTCGACATGCTCGATCGCAATGTGGTGAACGGCGAACTGGTGGTGCCGCCCGGGTGCATTTTCGCTATGGGCGACAACCGCGACAATTCGCTCGACAGCCGCTACTGGGGCTTCGTGCCGCGGCAGAACATCGAGGGCACGCCGGTCGGGATCTACTGGTCGTTCGACGCGCCGACCGAAGACCTGATGAACGGGAACATCGGCGTCGACCACGCGATGGACGTGTTGACCCACTTCTTCACCAAGACGCGCTGGTCGCGCACGGGGAAGCTGATCCACGGCTACCCGCTGCGGTAAAGCCGCTTGCTCCGCCACCGGGACTTGGTGTACAGTATAACTTCGATGTCGCACTATTACGCCAGCTCATTTAGCGTCCGGTTCTGGTATCCCCAGATCCGGTAGAGCGGCGTTGGTTGCGCAAGATATTGCAGAATTTCGAAACCGGCCCGCTCTTCCCGAGCGGGCCTTTTTTGTTTATAGGAGGGTACGGCGATGGTGATTTCGATGCGGCAGCACGCGAGCAAAGAGGAAATCGAAAGCGTTTGCGAGCGTATTCAGGAATTCGGGTTCAAGGTCCACTCGATTGTGGGAGAGGAGCGGGTGGTGATCGGCGTGGTGGGCGTCGGCGACGTCACGGCCTGTTTGGAATCGCTCGAGGCCACGCCCAGCGTGGAAACCGCGGTGCGCATTTCGGCGCCGTACAAGTTCGTCAGCCGGGAATTCCGGAAAGAGCGCAGCGTGATCAAAATCAACGGCGTCGAAATCGGCGGCGCTGAGCTGATCATGATGGCCGGCCCGTGTTCGGTCGAAAGCGAAAAGCAGATCATGCAGACGGCGGAAGCCGTGGCCGCGGCCGGCGCCCGCGTGCTGCGCGGCGGCGCCTTCAAACCGCGCACCTCGCCATACGATTTCCAGGGCATGGAACTGGAAGGGCTGAAACTGCTGCGCAAGGCGAAGGAAGCCACCGGCCTGGCCATCGTCACTGAAGTGATGAGCGACAGCGACGTCGAACTGGTGGCCGAATATGCCGACTGCATGCAGGTGGGCGCGCGCAACATGCAGAACTTCGCGCTGCTCAAATCGCTTGGCGGCTGCGGCCGCACTGTGCTGCTCAAGCGCGGCATGAGTTCCACCATCAAGGAACTGCTGATGTCGGCCGAGTACATCGTGGCGCACGGCAACCCGAACGTGATTCTCTGCGAGCGCGGCATCCGTACTTTCGAAACCGCCACGCGCAATACGTGCGACATCGCCGCCGTTCCCGTGTTGAACGAACTGACGCACCTGCCGGTGGTTCTCGATCCCAGCCACTCGACGGGCAAGCGCAGTCTGGTGCCGCCGCTGGCGCGTGCGGGCGTCGCCATCGGAGCCGATGGGATCATCGTCGAAGTGCACCCTTGTCCCGAAAAGGCCGTCAGCGACGGTGCGCAATCGTTGACGCTGGCCGGCTTCGCCGCCATGATGAAGGACCTGGCTCCCTACATCGAATTATGGCGCCAGGCGCGCGCGGCGCAGATTGCGGCGCTCGAGACCGCGTAGTGCGGAAACCGCTCCGGTTGCGGCGTCTGTTTGAGCCGTGCAGTCGGCGAATGCCTCATTTCCGTGTCGCGCGTGCAAAGCCAGCCAACGGTGTGGGCGGCGCGGCATGTTAGCATGGTTTTTCCAACTACCTTGATAAAAGCCGTCAAAGGAACCAGGGACTTACTGCCCCCATTCACGGAAAACTGGAATGCCGTGGAGCGCGAGGCCAGGGCCGTATTCCGCGCCTACAACTATGGCGAGATTCGTACGCCGATTCTCGAGGAAACCCAGTTGTTCGCGCGCGGGGTGGGTGCCGATACCGATATCGTCAACAAGGAAATGTACACGTTCGAAGACCGGGACAAGTCTTCGCTGACGTTGCGGCCGGAGAACACGGCCTCGGTGATTCGGGCCTACATCGAGCACCGGCTGGATCAGCGGCCGGGCGTGCAGAAGCTGTACTACATGGGGCCGATGTTCCGGCGGGAGCGGCCGCAGGCGGGGCGCTACCGGCAGTTCTACCAGATCGGCGCGGAGGCTATCGGCTCGGAATCGCCGGCGGTGGATGCGGAAGTGATCGAGATGGTGGTGGAGATTCTCGGGCGCGCGGGGTTGAGCGGTTTCGAGTTGTTTCTCAACTCGGTGGGCGACCACAATTGCCGGCCGCAATACGTCGAGAAGCTGCGCGAGGCTTTGCAGCCGGTGGCCGGCAGCCTGTGCGGAGATTGCCAGCGGCGCGCGGTGACGAATCCGCTGCGCGTGCTCGATTGCAAAGTGCCGGGCGATCAGGAGATCATCGCCAAGCTGCCCGGAATCCTCGATCACCTGTGCGACGCCTGCCGCGTACATTTCGACGCGGTGAAGCGGCATTTGGACCAGCGCGGCATCGCGTACACGGTGCGCCCGCGGATGGTACGCGGCCTGGACTACTACATGCGGACCACGTTCGAGGTGGTGCACGGTGCGTTGGGCGCGCAGAACTCGGTGCTGGGCGGCGGGCGGTACGACGGCCTGGCCGAATCGCTGGGGTCGAAGGTGCACTCCCCGGGAATCGGGTTTTCGATCGGCGAAGACCGGCTGGTGATGAGCGTGGCGGGCAGGGAAGCGAGCGCGCTCGATCTATGCATCGCGGCGCTGGGCGAGCCGGCGCTCGAACACGCCGCGCTCATTGGGCGCGAACTGCGCCGCGGCGGGGCGTCGGTCGAAATCGCCGAGGGCAAGCTGAAGCGCACGCTCGAACTGGCCAACAAGCTGGGTGCGCGGTTCACGCTCATCGTGGGCGATAACGAAATCAACGCCGGGCGCTATGCGCTGAAGGAAATGGCCAGCGGCCGGCAGGAAGAAGTCGCGCGCGACGAGATCGCCGGCAAGATTGCCGCCGCGCGGAATTGAACACCGATATGGAAACCTCCGTAACCTTGGATTTTTTGGGCGAACTGCGCCGCACGAACTACTGCGGAGCGCTGCGCGCCGCCGATGAAGGCAAGACCGTGGTGCTGATGGGCTGGGTGCACGGCCGCCGCGATCATGGCGGCGTCATCTTTGTCGATTTGCGCGACCGCGACGGCATCACGCAGGTGGTCTTTCACGAAGACGCGCCCGCCGTGCACGCGCGCGCCGAACAGATCCGGCCGGAATATGTGATCGCCGTCGAAGGCAAGGTGGCGCTGCGCGGCGGCAGCAACGTCAACCCCGATCTGCCGACGGGCGAAATCGAGGTTGTGGTTTCCTCCATCTGGCTGCTGAACGAATCGCGCACTCCGCCATTCCCGCTGGAGGACCGCGTCGATGTGAGCGAGGACGCGCGGCTGAAATACCGGTACGTCGATTTGCGCCGGCCGCGCATGCAGCGCAACATTATTCTGCGATCGAAAATCGCTTTCGCGGTGCGCGAGCGGCTGAACGCGGCGGGGTTCCTCGAAATCGAAACGCCGTTCATGACGCGCTCGACGCCGGAGGGCGCGCGCGATTACCTGGTGCCCAGCCGCGTGCAACCGGGGACGTTCTACGCGCTGCCGCAATCGCCGCAGATTTTCAAGCAACTCCTCATGATCGGCGGATACGAAAAGTATTTTCAGATCGTGCGCTGCTTCCGNNGAGGACCTGCGCGCCGACCGGCAGCCGGAGTTCACGCAAATCGATATCGAAATGTCGTTCCCGCAACAGGAGCGCATTTTCGAAGTGGTCGAACCGATGCTGCAGCAAGCCTGCGCAGTAGCGGGATACGAGATTACGACGCCGTTTCCGCGCATCACCTACGACCAGGCCATGCGCAGCTACGGCAGCGATAAACCCGATATCCGCATCCCGCCGATGTACCCGGTGGAAGACCTGGTGCCGGAACTGGCCGCGGCCGGCTTGCCGCTGGTGGCCATACACATTCCCGCCGCAGCGGCCAGCCGCAAGGAACGCGACGAACTGAAAGCCTTCGGACATTCGCTCGGCCTGCGCGTGTACGACGATTTCAAACGCCTGGAGCGCGATTATCCCGGCCCCATGGCGCAAGTGCGCGAGCGCGCCGGCGCCAAGGAGAACGACCTGCTGGTGCTGGCGACGTGGGCCGATGAGCCGAAGGGACAGCGGCCGGATTACACCGTCTACCAGGCGTGCGGACAACTGCGGCTGAATTGCGCGCAGCGGTTCAACGACCGGCACAAGCTGCTCGACCCGAAGAATTTCCAGTTCCTTTGGGTGGTCGATTTTCCGATGTTCGAATGGGACGAGGAAGAGAATCGCTGGAACGCGGCGCACCATCCGTTCACGTCGGTGCACGACGAGGATCTGGAGAAGCTGGTGACCGATCCGGCGCACTGCCGTGCCAAGTCGTACGACGTGGTGCTGAACGGGGTGGAACTGGGGTCGGGGTCGATTCGTATTCATCGCCGCGACGTGCAGTCCAAGGTGTTTTCGGCGCTCGGCTTCAGCGAAGAGGAAGCGCACCGCAGGTTCGGCTTCCTGCTCGATGCGCTCGAATACGGCGCGCCGCCGCACGGTGGGGTCGCGCTGGGCCTGGATCGCCTGGTGATGATTCTGGCCGGCGAGAGTTCGATTCGCGACGTAATTCCATTCCCGAAGACCGCGCGCGGCACCGATTTGATGTGCGAAGCGCCGGCGGCGGTGCCGGAGCGCCAGTTACGCGAACTGGGAATTATGTTCCGGCCGAGTAAGTAGAAGACGGCGCGGAATAGCTGGGGCGACCGCTTCCTCCGCGGCTCCAGGTGGAGATTCGGGGCCACGATGGCAGAGCGGGGTGTAAAATCGCGGGCTGGCTGGCGCTACTTTGGGTGCGCGGCGATGGTGGCGTCGAGAAGGGCCACTTGCTGGCGCACGGTGGCGGCGTCCTTGGCGTCGGGCGCGAGCGCGAGGTAATCGCGGAAGCGCTGGACAGCCTCGGCGTTCTCGTGTTTGTCCATCAAAACCATCGCCAGCACAAAACTCAGCTTCGGCACCCGGTGAAACCTGTCGATGCGCAAGCCATCGCGCGCCGCCGCCTCGGCTTCGGCCAAGCGATTCAGCCGTTGGTTGGCAATCGCGTTGAATAGATATGCCCCGGGAAAATCGTCGGGATCGAGATGGATCCAAGCGCGCGAGTACGATGCGGACGATACCCAATCCTGGTGACCGCCGGTAAGTATGGTCAAGTTCTCATAGGGACTGAGGAACAGGGGATCGCTCGCCACGGCGTGCTTCCAGGCATCGAGCGCGCCCGCTTCGTCGTTGTTCTTCTGGCGCAGGAGACCGAGTTGATACCAGGCGCCGGCGAACTTCGGGTACGCGGCGACGGCGCTCGAGAACTGGTTCTCCGCGGCCTGCCACTTGGCTTTGGCCAGCGCGTCGAGTCCCTTCTCGTAGGCCTTCCTGGCGCCGGAGGGCGCGGCGAGCGTGGTTGCGCTCACGCTCAAGGTGCTGGCCTTCGAGATCGGGTGCAGCGTGATGACGCCGAGGCGTCCATCGTCGAAATGGCTGCTGATGGATATGTTGACCGGGTCCGCGCGGTAGCCGGCGAGCCTGGCCTGCAACTCACAATTGCGCAGCACATCGACCACCGTCGGCAGAGTGTCCGACATCGGGGTTAGGGCCGGTCCGAGGGCCGTCTGCCGCGCCACGGAGTTTTCGGATGCATCGGACTGCGATGAGTTCTGCGTGGCAACGCCGACATGGAAACTGAAGTCCCCTTTGGCATCGGTCCAGGTTTCGAAATGAGACTGGCCGTTGCAGACGCGGGTCATGGCAACCGGGTCGGCGGGCGCGGATCCGCCCTCGACTTGTACCTGGCCCGTGAAAAAGAACTCGGGCCGGATACGCTGGTTGTCCTGAATTATGTGGTCCGATCCCAGGCTTCGGTTTTGCGCCCTCGCCATGCCGGCCAAAACCAGGACCGCGAGCACGCCCAATCGATTCGCCATGGGACCTCCGAGCACGATTGATTCAATTATGCGCCAGCCGGCCAGTAAACGGAAACGGCAACGCCGAAAACGGTACACAAGTAACGAGGGCGGTTCCGTTAGGGCTTGGCTTGTTGCGGGTCGAAAATGCGCGGGTCTTCGGGGACGGCTTGATAGCGGGCGAGGTTGGGCGAACTGGCGAAGCAATCGGCGAGATCGGCGGCGGTGGCGTCGTAGAGATTGAGCGGCGGAAGGTGCAACAGGCGGAAGACGGTTTTCAATAATGCCGGAAAGCTCGCGTTGCGGTGGGAGACGTAGCCCGGCTTGGCCCACGGGCCGGCGCAGAGCAGAACGGTGCGGTGCGCGTCGATGTGATCGGCGCCGCCGTGGGCATCGGCCTCGGTCACGAAGATCGCGATGTCGCGCCACCAGGGCGTGCCGGAAAGGTATTCGACGATGCGGCCGAGCGCGTAATCGTTGTCGGCCACGCGCGATTCCGGGTACGGGTATCCATCCGCGGGGCGGGCTTCCGCCAGGTAATCGCCGGGCAAGTTGATGAAGAGGAGCGCCGGCAGGTCCGCGCCGGACTTGCCGTAGCGGGCCTCGATCTCCGCGATGAAACGCGAGGCGCGCTGCTGATCGGAGATGGCGAGATTGAAGCCGGGATAGGCGGGCGCGGTGTTGCGGAAGAGCGCGGCGGGCATGGGCATGTTGGTCGACAGGCGCACGCCAGTTGGCCCCAGGCCGGGGCCTTCGCGCGCGCCGGCCAGTTCGAATCCTTCGCCGAAATTGAGAAACGAAACGGCGGAGGCGGCCAGGTGATCCCAGAGCGTGCCCGCCTCACCCGAGTCTTCCGGCACGACCGATGCCGCCATACCGGCGAAGCCGAGCCGGCCCGGCGCCGCGCCGAGGCGAAAATCCTTGCGGCCGCCGTAGGCCGCGGCCACCGACGCCGCCAGCCAAGGGTTGGGATAGACACCGGCCAGCCAGTGGTGCCCTTCCACGCTGGCCTCGCCATCGGCATAGAAGTTGTCGCTGGAAGCCCAGCGGTTGACCATGGCGTGATGGTTGGGCGTGAGGTTCACGTCCTTGATGCTGAGCCGCCGGTGCTGGCCGTCGGCGAAACCGCGGGAGCCCAAGCGGGCCAGCCGGGCGTCTCCCATCACGGGGCCATTGCGCGCGGCCGCGATATCGCCCAGCACTTCGTCGTAGCTCAGGCTCTCCTTGACGATGAGAACCACGTGGCGGATGGGCGGCATGGGCGGCGCGGTTGGCGGGCGCGGGTGGAAGCCATTCATTTCAAGCACGGCATCGGTGTGTGCCGCGAGTTGGTCGCGCGCGGGCAGCGGGAAAGCGGAGACCGTGCCCCGATACAGCCAGCTTGGCAGCAGGCTGGCCGCGTAGGAGCCGGGCGCGTTCGGTCCGACGCCGTGGCCGCGGGCGTTGGTGACGAAGACGGTGCCGCCGGCCAGCGCCACGCGGGTGGGAAACCAGGCGGCGGGCAGATGGCCGATGACGCGCCCCTGGGCGACATCGATCACGCCCACGGCGTTGATGCCGGCCTCCGCGACCAGCAGCCAGCCGGAGGCTTCGTGCCAGGCGAGGCCGAGCGGGATGACGCCGCGCAGCGTTTCGAGACCGGGGATGCGAATGGGGATCTCCGCCTCGACGCGGTTGGTGGCGGGGTCGATGATGCTGATGGAATCGTCGTTCGAATTGGAGACGAACACGCGGCCGGCTGCGGCGAGGATGCCGGAGGGGCCGCTCGCGCCGTGGATGGCGCCGCCGAAATCGAGGCCGGTGCGGACGAAGGCCTCCACTTTCATGGCGGCGGGATTGGCTACGTTTACCACAGCCACCGAATCGGCCGCGGGCGCGTTGGGCTCGCCGAGGCCGGGCACGGCAATGCCGCCCAGCTCGACGCCGCGCACGGCTTGGGCGCTGGGGAAACCGAACGGCGGAAACGAGAGGCCGCGGTCCGGCGCGCCGGCGAGGGCGCGGTATTCGAACATGCCGCAATTGGCCACGTAGAGTTTGCGCCCGTCCGGTGCGAGGGAGAGCGCGAAGGGCAGGCGCCCGACGCGCATGGAGCCGAGCACCTGGTGCGAACGCAGGTCGATGGCGGCGATGCGAAAGTTCGCCTGATCGGCGACGTAGAGGATTCCGCGGGCGCGATCGAGCGCGAGGTCGCCCGAAAAGCTGTCCGCGTAGCCGCCCTGGTTGAGATCGAAGATGCGCCGCCGGTCCTCGGAGGAATCGAAGAGGACGACACGGCCGGTGTCGCCCTCGGCGAGGTAGATATCGCGGTCGCCCGACAGCGCGATACCTTGGGAGACGCCGGCCCAGCGGTCCGAATCCGGCTGCGTGGAAGTTCCCGGCGAGCCGGCGATCACTTCGCGCGCCTGCCAACGGGCGGCCGGCGACGCGCGCTCGATCACGGTGAAGGAGTAGCGGAAGGGACCGCTGTTGGCGGTGACCACGGTGCGGCCGGAAGTGCTGACGGCGATCGCGAAGGCGCCGGGCCCAGTTGCGAACTCCTCACCGAGCGGAGCGACGATTCTTCCGCCAGGCAGAATCGACGGCCCGCTGCGGCGCAATGCCGGGCGGTCGCCGGCGGGCGCCGTATAGGATTGCGCCGGGATCGCAGCCGCGAAGGCCATGAGCGCCATCGTCAGACGGCGGGTTCCGCACACCACTCCATGATATAGGTTGCGGAGACGCGGCCGGGGTCTACTCGACCAATCGGGCCGACCAAGAGCGTCGCGCCCGCCGGGAGCAGACTCTCGGCTCTGCTGGCTGGACAGACAGCGCCACGACATAAGTGAACAGCATTGGGGTCGGTCCGGCAAACTGCACGCAAACTCTCGTGCCGTTCATGAAGCCGTAACAACGCGCCTGATACGCTGCTCTCTTCAGGGAAAAAACCATGAATTGGAAATCCGTTACAACGCTATTACTGTTTTCATCCGTCTCGCTATTCGCGCAGGCCGCGGGCGGCCTGGCAGGTATTTCGGGTACCGTGCGGGACGTTTCGAACGCAACGGTTGCAAACGCGGTGGTCGTCATTACCAGCGCGAGCAAGGGCCAGATCCGCTCCATCGTCAGCAACGATGCCGGCGTCTTCAGCGCTCCCGCACTCATTCCCGAACCCGGCTACCAAGTGACCGTGAAGGCCGCCGGGTTCGGGGTTTACGAGGTCAAGGGCATCGACCTTCAGGTCGGCCAGAATCTCGATCTCAACGTAAAGCTGCAAATCGCGCAAACCGCAACCCAGGTTGAGGTGGCCGCCGTCGCGCCGCTGGTCGACGACAGCAAAAGCGACGTATCGCACGTGGTGAACGCGCAGCAGATTCAGGATCTGCCCATCAACGGCCGCCGCGTGGATTCCTTCGTACTACTGACGCCCGGCGTGACCAACGACGCCACCTTCGGTCTGCTCAGTTTCCGCGGCGTGGCGGGGAATAACTCGTTCCTGCTTGACGGCAACGATAACACCGAACAGTTTTACAACGAGAATGCCGGCCGGACGCGCATCCAGTCGCAGATTTCGCAGGACGCCGTGCAGGAGTTCGAAGTGGTCTCGGCGGACATGTCGGCCGAGTATGGGCTGGCGATGGGCGGCGTGGTCAACACGGTGACCAAGAGCGGCAGCAACGGGCTACACGGCTCCGCCTTCGGCTATCTCCGGTCGACCGGCATGGACGCGCGCGATCCGTTCGCCACGTTTAACCCGAGCGAGCACCGCGATCAGATGGGCGGTACCGTGGGCGGCCCGATCGTGAAGGACAAGCTGTTCTACTTCGCTAGCGTCGATATTACACGGCGTAACTTCCCCATGGTGGACAGTTATACCAAGGCGGGCGTGCTGACCACTACGGCGCCTTATCAGTGGATCGGCTGCGGGGCGCCGGCCACGGTCGCGCAGTGCAATGCCATCAACAATCTGCTGCCGCGTTTCTACGGCGCCATTCCGCGGAAGAACGACAATGACCTTTACTTCGGACGCCTGGACTACCATCTTTCCGAGCGCAACTCGCTGACCGCCAGCTTCAACTTCCTGCGCTGGCTCTCGCCGAACGGCATCCAGACGGGACTGGTCTCGACGAGCGGCTCGGCATTGAACGGCAACGGCGACGATTCGGTGCGCGTCCGCAACGGAAACGTCACCTGGACCGCGGTTCCCACCAACGCACTGGTCAACCAATTCCGTTTCGGTTGGGACTCCGACCGGCAGGCCGATACTTTCGATCAGGCGGAGTTAGGGCAAGGCGTCGGCTACCTCCAGGTTTCGGTGGCGGGCGTGACGCTGGGTCCGGCCAGCTACCTGCCGCGCGTGGAGCCGAACGAAAACCGCGCCGAGTTCGCAGACAATGCCACCTGGACCAAGGGACGTCACACGTTCAAGTTTGGCGTCGACATCGCCAACACGAACGACAACACTTACTACATCAGCAATGCGTTCGGTTCCTATACGTATCAGACAGCGACTAAGTTCGCTCTCGATTACTCGGGCAATACGACCGGGGCCCAGAACTGGCAGAGTTATGTGCAGACCTTCGGCAACCCGGTGGTCAACGCCACCATCCGGGAATACGGATTCTACGCGCAGGACCAATGGCGCGCCACCAACAAACTGACGCTGACGCTGGGCGCCCGCTACGAGTACTCGCAGGCTCCGCAGCCGCCGATCACCAATACGGACTGGCCGCAGACCGGTGTCATTCACACCGGGCCGCTCGATCTGGCGCCGCGCCTCGGCATCGCCTACCGGCTTAACGACAAGACCGTGCTGCGCGGAGGTTTCGGCACGTTTTACGCCCGCTTCCTGGGTTCGCTGGTGGACAATCTTTGGACCACCAACGGTATCTATCAGATCGCCGATACGCTGAGTTCGACCAACGCCGCGCAACTTGCGGCGGGACCGGTCTTTCCGAATGCGCTTGGATCGGCGCCCACCGGCGCCACCGTCTCCGCGTCCACCGTCGAATTCGCGGCGCCTAATCTGAAGACGCCATACTCCGAGCAAGGCACGATCGGAGTCGAGCGCCAGATTGGGAAGGACATGGTCTTAACGTTGTCGGGCGTATGGAGCCACGGCGTCAATCTCTACGACTCGCAGGACCTGAACGCGCCGGCTGCGACTGTCAGTCACACTTATACGATTGACGATCTCAACGGAAACGCAGTGGGGTCGTTCACCACGCCGGTATACACCGGGGCGCGGCCCAATACCAAGTACGGCACGGTTTACGAAGTGACCAACGGGGAGAGTAGTTACTACGACGGGCTGGTGGCCACGTTCGAAAAGCGGCTCTCGCGGGGAGTGCAGATGTTGGTTTCCTACACGTGGTCGCACGAGATCGACGACGGCCAGGGCGCTGGATCGAACGCGCTCTACTACAACAGCTTCAACAGCGTCTACAACGGCAACTACACGTTCGAGAAAGGCACTGGGCTGCTCGATCAGCGGCAGCGCTTGGTCTACTCGTTCGTCTGGCAGCCCACGTTCACTCACCGCACGGATGCGTTCTCGCGATACGTTCTCAACAACTGGCAGTTCGCCGGGATCACCACGATAGCGTCCGGCCGCCCGGTCGGCAGCGCCAGCGTGCGTCTGACCGATACGCCGGTAACGGGCATGTTATCGAGTTCGGTGCTGGACGGCTTCTCCGGCGGCAGCAGCCGGGTGCCCTTCCTGCCGGTGAACGGAATCGAGACTCCGGCCGCATATCGCGCGGATCTCCGCCTGACGAAGGTGCTCCCGATTTCAGAGAACCTGCGAGTAGCGCTCGCGGTCGAAGCCTTCAACATCAGCAATAGCTGGTCGCCGACTTCGATGTCCACCCAGTATTACACGGAGAAAAACAGCATCCTGACGCCATCGCCCACCGGGACTGCCTCGACCTGGGGCATCGGAACCGCCGACGGCGGCTTCCCGGATGGAACTCAGGCGCGGCGTCTGCAGGTGAGCGCTCGCATCACGTTCTAAGTAAGTGGCAGCCGCGAGAGACCAACGCGGTTTTTCGCGGCTGCCCTGCTTTGCGATGATCTTCGAGCAGCGGACGCCGGGCGAGCGGTCTCAGAGGAGCGCGACGGCATCGATGGACTCGAGGCGGATCACGATTTGCGGATGTTCGAGACTGCGCAACTCCACGGTATCGCCGTTGAGCTTCACTACGCCGCCTGCCAGGCTTTGCCCGCCGATATAGACGGTCACGCTCTTCTTCTCACTCAGGCTGCGTTCCAAGATCTGCTGAAACATGGGGGATTCCTTTCCTACGGCGGCACGGTAAGCGACGACAGCGGAGAGCGAGAGCTTGATCCAGGTTCTCCGCGTGTGGCCATCCCCGTCGGGCAATCGGGCGTTCTTCGCATGGCGCCGGGTCTCAAACGCTTTCACGCAAGGTCTGTCGCACGGCGAGGACGATCGTGACAAATAAGAAACGCCGCGTGATCGCGGCGCCTGTAACGGAACATTCACGAGATCTTCACGAGACCTTCGGTCACGCCGTCGGCGGCCACGCGACATTGATCACGAGACCGCGAGAAGAGGGCGGACCGACCCGGCGGACGAAGCCAGTACGCCATCCGGGCGAGGAGAGGTCAAGAGTGTACACGGTAATTCGGCAGCGCGACGGAAGCATGGTGGAAGCGGTGGTGCTCGACATCACGCGATCGCGGGTGCGGCTGGCACCCGCCGGCTTCGACGACGCGATTGAACTGCGGCGTTATGGACTGGACTGGCTCGACGAACGCAACGAGCCGGTTCAGTTCGGGTTCCTGCTGGTCGAGGACGCCCCAGACTCCGAACTGCCAAGGCCGCTGCCAGCCTGCCCGCCGCAGGGTGCGTCTTTTCTGCGGGCGCTGGTCTAGTACCGACGTGCAGGACCGCCCGAGCTCGGGTGGCTGTTGTAACACAGAATAAACACTCGGAAGCTATGATGGTGCGAACCCATACTCACTGAATGCCGTGCCGGTTTGTTCAGTCTGAAGCCGCGAGCGCCGACTTGCGCCGGGAGCCCCACAAGAATGAATCTCCGTAAAGCCGTTGGACCTCTACTGGCCGTCCTTTTACTGGGAGGCGTCGCGCTCGCCATCCGGTCTTCCCTGCGCGAAAGGAAGAACGAGCAGGGTGCGGCGGACCGCATCACGGTCAAGATCCTGACCGGTTCGGAGAAAGAGAACTTTCTCAACGATGCCGAACTGGCCAAGGTGTTGGATGCGGAAGGCGTCGCCATCACGGTGCAGAAGGCCGGTTCGCGCGAGATCGCGACCAGGCCGGACCTGAAGAGTTTCGATGTGGCTTACCCCGCCGGCGCCGCCGCGGCGGCGAAGATCGCACAGACCACCGGCTCCAAGCGGATCTTCTCCACGTTCTACACGCCGATGGCGGTCGCCAGTTGGAAAACGCTCGTCCCGGTGCTTGAGAAAGCCGGTCTCGTGTCCCGTAAGGACGGTGCATGCTTCATCGTCGACATGGGCAAGCTGATCGACATAATGCAAAAGGGGACCCGCTGGAAAGACCTGCCCGGCAACACCGCCTACCCAGTCGGCAAGTCGGTTCTGGTCACTTCAACCGACGTTCGCAAGTCGAATTCAGGCGGGATGTACCTGGCGCTGGCCGCCTACCTCGCCAATGGCAACAGCGTCGTCGATAACGAGGCGGACGCGGATAAAGTGGCGGACAGCATGCTGGGATTGTTCTCCAGACAAGGATTCCAGGAATCCAGCTCCGCCGGGCCATTTGAGGACTATACATCCATGGGGATTGGCAAAGCGCCGCTGGTTATGATTTACGAACAGCAGTTCCTGCAGCATATTCTCTCGCGCCCCAATCCGAATCCCGACATGGTGTTGCTGTATCCGGTGCCGACCATATTGTCCAAGCACACGATCGTGGCGCTGTCCGACAACGGCGAGCGTTTCGCGCAAGCGATGATCTCCAACCCGAAGATCGGTTCCATTGCGCAACGCTACGGTTTTCGGGCGCAGGACAGCACGGAACTCTTCGCGGCGGTGGAAGCCAAGAAGCTGGTCATTCCGCACACCGTGGTGGATGTCATCGATCCACCCAGCTATGACATTCTCGAGAAGCTCATCAATCGCATAGACGCAGCGCTAACCAAATAAGGAGTTCGAAACGTGACCCCAGATTCCACACAGCCCCCAGTTCTTGCCGCGCCGGACGCTCC
>PMKM01000059.1 GCA_003157745.1 Bryobacterales bacterium
GGGATTCGCGGGTTGGCAGGCGGAAGCGCCTGCCCCACTTCTCCGCGCGATACCGGTCGGGATCTCGGACGCACTACACTAGCTTGGCTGGTCATTGATCTTCTCGTATTTGCGGATGGCGCCGGCGGCCAAGAGGCAATCGCGGCGGGCGATGATGAGTTCCAACTGGCCGGAGTCGAGACAGGTCTTGATCAGCGATTCGAAGGCGGCGGGCTCGAGGGTGGGATCGGTCACATGGACGTTGCGGATGCCGATCGAGCGGGCGACGTCTTCGAAAACGAACTTACCGGTATGTTGGTGATCGAGCGTGCGGCCGGTGCCGGGATGCTCCTGCATGCCGGTCATGGCNNGTGATGCCGCTGTGCACGAAGGTGGAATCGCCGATGACGCTGACGACGCGGCGGGCGTCAGCGGGCGGGAGCACGTGGCGCATGCCGAGGCCGACGCCAAGCGCGGCGCCCATGCAGACGAGCGTATCCATGGCCTGAAAGGGCGGCAGCACACCGAGCGAGTAGCAGCCAATATCGCCGGCGACGATGCAATCGAGGTTGCGCAGGGCGGTGAAAACGGCGCGGTGCGGACAACTGGGACAGAGCTCGGGCGGCTTGCCGGCGGGCGGCGCGGGCTCGGGCGAATGATCGCGGGCGGCCATGCGGCGGACGCGGGAGACGCTGAGCTCGCCGAAGCGGAAGGGCTCGGGGGCGGCTTCGATGGCGATGCCGGCGGCGCGCGCGGCATCGGCGAGATAGGAGTCGCCCTCTTCGACGACGAGACAGCGGCCGACGCGGGCGGCGAACGCGCGCATGCGTTCGATGGGCAGCGGGAAAGTCATGCCGGGCTTGAAGACGCTGGCAGTGGGCAGGGCTTCGCGCACGTGCTGATAACAGATGCCGGTGGCAATGGCGCCGAGCGCGGGATCGCCATCAAAAACGATCGTTGGGCCTTCGGCCTCGTTCCAACGGGCGATTTCGGCGAGCTTCGCGCGCAAGCGGCGGTGCGCGGGGCGGGCATAGGCGGGAATCATGACGCGCGCGGCGATGTTGCGTTCGAAGACGGGCACGCGCGGGGGCGGGGCGGGGAAGCCAGGCGTCACGACGATGGTTTTCGAATGGCAGACGCGCGTGGTGATGCGGAGGAGGACGGGAATGCCCCAGCGTTCGGAGACCTCGATCGAGCGCAGTGCGAAATCGTACGCTTCCTGGGAATCGGCGGGCTCGAACATGGGGAGGCCGGCGGCGACGGCATAGCGGCGATTGTCCTGCTCGTTCTGGCTGGAGGCCATGCCAGGATCGTCGGCGGAGACGATGACGAGGGCGCCGGAGACGCCGGTGTAGGCGGCGGTGAAGAGCGGGTCGGCCGCGACGTTCAAGCCGACGTGCTTCATGGTGGCGAGGGCGCGGCCGCTGGCGAAGGAGACGCCGATGGCGACTTCGAGCGCAACCTTTTCATTCGGCGCCCACTGGGCGTGGCCGCCGAGCGCGGTGAAGGCTTCCAGAATTTCGGTTGAGGGCGTGCCGGGATAGCCGGTGCCGAGGTGCGTGCCCGCATCGAAAGCGGCCAGTGCCACGGCCTCGTCGCCACTCAATAACAACCGTCGCGCAGGGCACCGGTTTTCGATTTCCATTCGCGTCTCCAGAGATTCTCCGAGTGAAGAAACAGTGTATCCGATAGCGCGCGGCGCGAAAACGGAGAGCGGGCGGCGCGAAAAAATTTGCATCCCCGCATTTGGGTGCGTGGGGGTTTGCGGGCGCGGTAGTGTAAACTGAATTGTTGCTCCTCATATGACTTCAGTCACTCCCAGGGAAATTGTCAGCGCGCATAGCCCGGATTCCGACGATGCTTTTATGTTCTACGGGCTGGCGACGAAGAAGGTACGGTCGTCGAAAGTGACGTTCCGCCACTTGCTCGAGGATATCGAAAGCCTCAACCGGAAGGCGGTGGAAGGGCTATACGACCTGAGCGCGATTTCCTATCACGCGTATCCATACGTGGCGGATAAATACGTATTGATGGCGAGCGGATCGAGTATCGGCGACGGGTACGGGCCGATGATCATCGCCATGCGGCCGATGGAGCCGGAGGAATTGAAGGGCAAGCGGATCGCGATACCGGGCACGCTGACGACGGCGTATCTGGCGGCGAAACTGTTCGAGCCGGATTTCGAAGCGGTCGTCACGCCGTTCGACCAGATCACGCAAGCGGTGCGCGATCACGCGGTCGATTGCGGACTGATCATCCACGAAGCGCAATTGACGTACGACCGCGAGGGGTTTCACCGGATTGTGGATTTGGGGCGCTGGTTTAAGAGCACCTATGAGTTGCCGCTGCCGCTGGGCGGCAACGTGCTACTGCGGTCGCTGGGCGCGGAGATGCAGGGCGAGTGCTGCCGGCTGATGCGGGAGAGCATTCAATACGCGTTGGACAACCGCGACGAGGCGCTCGAGTACGCGTTGCAGTTTGCGCGCGACATGGACCCGCGGCTGGCGGAGAAATTCGTCGGCATGTACGTGAATCACTACACGCTCGATTGCGGCGAGGTGGTGCCGAAGGCCGTGCAGAAGCTGCTGGACATGGGCTTCGAGGCGGGGCTGATTTCGAAGCGGGTGGAAGTGGAATTCGTGCGCTAGGGGCGCGAGGCTCACAACCGCCCTTTCGGGCTGAACTTCCGGGCGCGTCATACGCACCTGCTGGAGACGGACACGGCCGGGCGGGGCGTCCGAAATCCCTGCGGGCACTGCGCGGCGCGATACAGTAGAATTATGCGCGTCTTATCAGCTTGGGTCCTGGGTTCTGTGATGGTGTGCGGGGCGTTCGGGCAGGCTGCTGTGCGGCCGAAGGACGTGCGGGAGATTGGGCGCGGGGGAGCCAGCGCGATCCCGAAGTTGCAGGAACTGCTGTCGAATCCCTCGATCGAAGTGCGGGTCGAGGTGGTGCGGCAGATTATCGACATCGGTCCGCCGCACAGCCTGGATCCGCTGATTCAAGCCAGTCGCGACGGCGATGCGGTGATCGAGATGGCGGCGGCGGACGGGTTGGTGAACTTCTATCTGCCGGGCTATGTGAAACGCGGCGTCGGCGGAGCGCTGGGGCGGGCGGAGACGAGCATCAAGAGCAAGTTCACCGACACCAACGACCAGGCGATCGATCCCTACATCACGCCGCGGCCGGAGGTGATCGCCGCCCTGGCGAAGGTGTTGGCGAACGGCGCGTCGACGGATGCGCAGGCCAACGCCGCGCGCGCCCTCGGTATCCTGCGTGGACGCGACGCCGTGCCCGCGCTGGTGGACGCGGCGCACTCGAAGGACACCGACGTGATCTACGAATCCATCGTGGCGTTGCAGAAGATCCGCGACGCCTCCGCCGGCCCGCGCATCAGCTTCCGGATCCGGGACCTGGATCCGAAGGTGCAGATCGCCACCGTGGAGGCCATGGGCCTGCTGCTCAACCGCGAGGCGATTGGGGACCTGATCGAGTTGCTGAACAATTCGCGCGACGACCGCGTGCGGCGCGCGGCGCTGACCTCGCTGGCCATGTTGCCGAGCGAACAGAACCGGGCCATATACACGCGGCTCCTGAACGACAAGGACGAGAAAATGCGGGCCGCGGCGGCGGAAGGTTTCGGCCGGCTGCGGCAGCCCGGCGACGTCCCCTTGCTGGAAAAGGCGTTGAAAAACGAAGGGAAGCCGTTGCCGCGGCTGTCGCTGAGTTTCGCGCTGGTGCTGGACGGGCGGACGGAAGCCAGCCAGTTCAGCCCCCTCACGTTCATCGTCAACAACCTGAATTCGGCCATGTACAAGGGTGTGGCGTTTCCGCTGCTGGTGGAACTGGCGCGCGAACCGGCCGTCCGCAAGGCGCTCTACGGGCCGCTGCTGAGCGGGCTGAAGGAAGAGAAAATTGCCCTGGCCGGAGTGCTGGCGCGCAGCGGAGACAAGGATAGTATCGCGCCGCTGAAACAACTGGCGAACGATCCGGACCCGGCCGTTTCGCAAGAAGCCGTCCGGGCGGCAACCGTATTGCAGGGGCGCTGAGGAAGCGTGCGGGGAAGCCCCGCCAGCCGCTACTTGGCCTTCTTCTGCTTCTGCTGGCCGACGCGCACCTTGAAGTGCA
>PMKM01000156.1 GCA_003157745.1 Bryobacterales bacterium
TCGCCGAGGCCTTCGAGCGCAGCAACGAGAACTTCCGCGAGTGCTTCCAGACGCTGTTCGGCGGCGGCACCGGCGAGATGCGCCTGACCGACGAGACCAACCTGGCCGATTCCGGCATCGACATCGTCTGCTCGCCGCCCGGCAAGCGCCTGCAAAACGTGCTGCTGCTCTCGGGCGGCGAAAAGGCGCTGGCCGCGGTCGCCCTGCTGATGGCCATCTTCCGCTACCAGCCCAGCCCCTTCTGCGTGATGGACGAAGTGGACGCGCCGCTCGACGAAGCCAACATCGGCCGCCTGGCGAATCTCATCAAGGAGATGTCGCGCGAAACTCAGTTCGTCGTCATCACCCACTCGAAGCGCACCATGGAAGCTGCCGAGGCGTTGTACGGCGTGACCATGCAGGAACCCGGCGTCTCGCGCCTGGTCGCCGTCCGCTTCGGCCCCGCCGAAGCCGCAGCGTAGGTGGGGCATGCTTTAGCTTGCCCTCAGTTATCTACAGGAGGATACGATCCTACGCTGGCGGCAGGTGGATCGAAACCCGCCGCTCGCGGTTCAACTGCATCGTGAGCGTGCGGTCGATCGAGGTGAGTGCGAACTGCTTCTCTTGACGATCCAGTGTGACGCAGTGCAGCGTCTGGCCCGTGATCCAATAGGAGCCGGCGCCCTGAATCGCGCCGCCCTTCAGTGCGATGAGATAGATGGGCGAGGCATTGCCGGCGCTCCCGCCGGAAGCCGCAGTCTCCTGACCATACTCGTCATACGAGCGAGTTACCGAATGCACCGGGCCAATATAACTGTCCAGCACCGTCGCTTGCGGGTAGCTCGTAACTGGCGCCGGCACGTAAGTCACCGTAGGAGCAGGTGAGTATACGGGAGCCGGATCGCCATAAGTGTCCTGGTAATAGTAACTGTCCGGGTAATAGTCATAATTCCCGTAGTAATAATTGGGCCAATAGGAGAGACCGAAGCCGTACCACGGATAGCCCCAGCCATAATTCGGCCAGTACCCTCCACGATACCCGTAGCCCCGGCCACCATAACCGTAGCTCCGGCCGCCGTAACCGTAGCCCCGGCCACCACCATAACCAAAACCGCGGCCACCGCCGTAACCATAGCCGCCGCGGTACCCTCCACCAATGGCTCCGCCGCGCGCCGCTCCATAACTGCCGCCGCGAAACCCGCTCGATACTCCGCCGTGGCTGAATCCGCCGCCCATCGCGACATGCGATCCGCCACCGCCACCGAAGTGCCCGCCACCGTGCCCGCCGCCGCGTTGCGCCATGCCGCACCACGCCAGCAAAGCCAACGAAAGTGTAACTCTCAATAGCGCCCTCATCCGAGTATTCCTCTATCTCGCAGCTTACTCCCAATTCAGGAAACCCGCAAGGCGACGGCCGCATCTCACGAGAAATCAGCATGATACGACAGTGCCGAAAATGGCCGACGGCCAGCCACACTGCCGCCGCTGCGCACCCCTCGGCTGGAATTACCAGGAGTCGAATACCTGGTGTAGACTATGACGAGCCTCGGATGCGAACCCGGCAATCCCGGCTTACACGGAGGAGACTTCATCATGGCAATCGCAAAGAAGACGAGCAAGAAGAAGCAGAGCGCCAGTAACGCGCTCGGCACTCCATCGCAAAGCCTGCAAACCTTCGACCTGCTGGACCTGCAGCAGTACACCAGGGAGAAATCCTACTCGACCACCGCGAGCAGGGACTTTCATCTCTTCTATGTTGGCCGCGACGACGTCCACGACATTCTCAAGTATGTTCTCTCCCGAGTCAGCGTCTCCTTGTATCTCAATATGTTCGGATACGACGATGACGAGCTGAATGACATCCTGATGGCTAAGGCGCTGGACCCCGAGGTCACCATGTTGATCACCCTCGATAAGAGCCAGGCCGGCGGCGTCCACGAAAAGGCACTGCTGAATTCCGATATCACTAAGAACCCCACCGCCTACAACACTCATTTCGTGGTCGGCCAATCCGCCACCAGGCAAATCAGCCACACCAAGGGCTTCGTGGCCGACGGCAGAGCAGGCGGAGAGGGCTCCGTCAACTGGTCGACGTCGGGCGAAGGCACCTTCGTCATCACCGGCCAGCCGGGCGGCGCTGGCTATGCGGCGCAGAACAACACGCAGTCTATCTTCACCGACACCGACACCATCAGCCGTTTTCAGGCCGAGCTGATCGCCGAACACATGACCGCGCAACAGCAGGCGGGTAAGACTCCATCGCAACCGGTCGTGAAGGCCGCCGCCAGAGTTGCGGCTCACTGACTCGTGATGAGCTGACGGTGGTGGCTCGACGCTCTCAGTGGCTCGGCCTACGGCTCCCCGCGTGCGACCCGGTCCAGCAGAATCTTCACCGGACGCACGGCCGCCAGGCGCAGATCGGCGTTCGGCGCCAGCATGCGTTTGAACTCGTCGTCCTGCGCCGCCAGCCAATCGGACTGCGCCGCTTTGCCGGCGGCAATCAGGTCGAGCAGTTGCAATCCCACCGCGCCCACTGTCGACAGATTTGTTGAAATCGGCCGCAGTTCCTCGATCAGCGCGTTGCCATTCGCCAGCGGTTGAAAATCGCGGTCGTTGGCCGCCCAGCGGCTGAACTGCGCGCGCAATGCCGCCACATCGTCCGCCGCCGCGGCTGGGTTCGCCACCACGCGGGCAGCCGCCAATGCGAGCGCGCGCACGCTCTCGCTCTCCGGCGGAACGGCGTCCACCATCCTGTCGAACGGCGTTTCGGCAGTTCTGTTATCGGCGTGGCGCGGTCCCAGTCCCAGCGCTTCGCACGCGTCGGCCAGCACGCGCACCGGCGGCGTGGGCTTCCCGCCAGTCAACCGATCGAGCAGCACCGCGTAGCTCGACCGGTGCTCGATGCCGGTCGCCTCCAGCATCCGGCTGACCGCTGCCAGGCGCTGGTACATGGAGTCCACATCGGTCACATCCGCCGCCGACCACAGCCGCTCGGCAATCGCCGCCAGGCGCGGCCAGATGCGCGAATCCACCGTCTCCGCGTTCACCAGTTCCGCCCACATGCACGCTTCTCCGCCGAGAATGCGTTTGGCTTGCGCCGGCGTCAGTTTCGCCGCGTCGCCCTCCAGTGGATCGATGCCGTAGAGATAGCTGGCCGGCTTGAGGTGATCGAGATAATAGCCCCACGACAGAATGCCGCGGTAGCCCTGCCGCGCCGAGGCCGCCAACGACGCGCGCCCGCGCCAGCTCTGAATCACCGTGCTCGCTCCCAATCCCGGCTGCAGAATCTCGTCCCAACCCACCATCACTTTCCCGCGCCGCGCCAGCATCTGGTGAATGCGCTGGCTGAAGTACAACTGGATGTGGCGCGCGTCCCGCAAACGGTGCTGTTTGGCGAACCCGCGCACACGCGCCGATTCGCGCCACTGTTTCCCGTTGACCTCGTCGCCGCCCACGTGGAAATACGGATCGGGAAACAGCGCCGCCATTTCGCCCAGGAAGGTGTCCAGAAAGCGGTAGGTCGCCTCGCTGCTCGGGTCCATCACCGGATTGAATACGCCGAAGTCGCCGCCGATTTCAAATGGGCCCGGACCGGCCGCCAGTTGCGGATAACCGGGAAACCAACTCGTCGTATGGCCCGGCACGTCGAACTCCGGCACCACGCGAATCGCGCGGTCGCGCGCGTAAGCCACCACGGCGCGGATTTCCGCCTGCGTGTAGAAGTGTCCGCCGGAGCCGAGTTGCTGCAAGCGCGGATAGCGCTTGCTCTCGACGCGAAAACCCTGATCGTCGGAGAGGTGCCAG
>PMKM01000236.1 GCA_003157745.1 Bryobacterales bacterium
CGGCGTCCGCCGATCATGTCGATAGCGGAAGTGTGCGCCGCGCGGGTTCTCGATGCGGCAGACTGGGCCTCCGAGGCGGCACCTTCGAAGATGCCGGGCGTCCCATTTGGCAAGTTTCTTGTTTTCATTTGGACCGTCGCGAACCGCGGTGGGCAAGGAACACGAAATGAGGTGTCATCGGGGCTTCCCAAGTCCGACAGCTATACAGGATTTAACGGCGTCCGCCGATCATGTCGATAGCGGAAGTGCGCGCCGCGCGGGTTCTCGATGCGGCAGACTGGGCCTCCGACCGATCTTCCCGAAAATATACTGTAAGTCTTTTGTTTTGTGTGCCACACATGACTACAGTAGTCATGTAGCCGCGTGTAGAATCAATATCTTGCAACTAGAATCCGGGAAGATCCGTCCGAGGCGGCACCCTCGAAGACGCCGGAAGTCCCATTTGGCAAGTTCTTTGTTTTCATTTGGACCGTCGCGAGCCGCAGTGGGCAAGGAACACGAAATGAGGTGTTATCGGGGCTTCCCAAGTCCGATAGCCATATAGGACTTAACGGCGTCCGCCGATCATGTCGATAGCGGAAGTGCGCGCCGCGCGGGTTCTCGACGCGGCAGGCTGGGCCTCCGAGGCGGCACCCTCGAAGATGCCGGGCATCCCATTTGGCAAGTTCTTTGTTTTCATTCCGATCATTGCCCGTCCGATGGGCAAGGAACACGGCTGAAGCCGATTCCCCGATACGATTCGCCCAACCCAGGAGTGCAGACGCAGCCGGCCAGCCTGGCGCGCTACCGCCCGGTGGACCCGGGCGCGGAGGAGTTCGCCGGCACGGCTGTTTGCGGTTCGGTGACCTTCACGCGCGCGTCGGCCGCCACGTTTCTCAACTCCTGAACGACCCCGGAAGGCCAGCGAATTTCGACCAGGTCGACCGACTTCGCCGAGCCCAGGCCGAAGTGAGTGGGGCCGGCGCTCGAAGAAGCGTAGCCGGCGGCGAAGGAGACGTGATTATATTGAACGGCGCCGCCGGCGGTTACCTTGATGCGGGCGCCGATGCCATCGCGATTGCTCCTGGTCCCCTGCAACTGGAATTCGATCCAGTGATTGCCGCCCGGGCTATCGTTGAGCCAGATCTCGGCCGGCGCGGCGAGGGCGGTCGCGACCACGTCCAGGCGCCCGTCGCCATTCAGATCGCCCACGGCCGAACCGCGATGGCGGCTGGGCGGCTGCGCGGTCAAACCGGCTTCCTCGGTGAGCGCCGCGAAGCGCGCACCGCCGAGGTTGCGGAAAACGGTGTTCGGCTGCGCCACTTGTGCGCGCGACGCGTAGTCGAGCGATTGCACGTGGCCGCGCGTCACGAAAATGTCCTTCCAGCCATCGTTATCGAAATCGGCGATGGTGGGCGAATAGCCGGCCATCGGCATGCTCTGCCGGGCCATCCCGCTCGACCCGGTGATGTCGGCGAAGGCGCGCTTGCCGAGGTTGCGGAATAGGGGAAAGGTCTCGTTATCGAGCGCCACGAAAGCGATATCGGGAAGGCCGTCGTTATCGATGTCGCGCGCGTCCACGCCCATTCCCGATATGAACCTTCCATCTTCGGTCAGCGCCACCCCGGCATCGAAGGCAATCTCCTCGAACTTCGCGCCACCCTTGTTGTGGAAGAGCGAGTTTTCCATCTTGTCGTTGGTGACGAAAATGTCCATCAGGCCGTCCAGGTCGAAGTCGGCGATGGCGGCGCCCATCCCCTTCCCCGGATGAGCGCGGATGCCGGACTCCTGCGAGATATCGCGAAAAGTCCCGTCGCCGTTGTTCAGGAACAACTGATTGGCGGTCGCCTTGTAGAACTTCGGATGGCAGTAGTCGCGCTTGCCCGGCGCCGCTTCACAGACCGGCTCGTGGTGTCCGTCCCAGGCCAGATAGTTGACCACGAACAGGTCCAGCAGCCCGTCGTTATTGACGTCCACCCACGCACCGCCGACCGACCACAGAGGGCCAAACTGGGTGTCCGGCCGATCCAGCCCGGCCTTCGCCGTGACATCGGTGAACGTGCCGTCGCCGTTGTTGTGGTAGAGATGGTTGCCATGCACGCCGCCGACGAACATGTCTTCGTAACCGTCGTTGTCGTAATCGCCGATGGCGACGCCCATGTCGTAACCCGTGCCCGCCAAGCCGGCCTTGGCCGTGACGTCCTTGAAGTTGCCCTTGCCATCGTTCTCGAAGAGGCGGTTGGAATACCTGGGAGAAGACTTCTTCAGGGTTTCGATGTCGGCGCCGTTGGTGAAGAAGATATCCAGGTAGCCGTCGTTGTTATAGTCGAATACGGCGACTCCGCCCGCCATGGTTTCCGGCGCGTGGCGCTCCGGCGTCTCGCAACTTTCGAGGCGGAAATCGATCGGGCGGTACGTGAAGTGGATCGGCGCCGCGGCATTCTGGCCGGAAGCGATGGTCCACACCACAGCCAGCGCCACGGCCGCCGCCAACGTCAAACGGGCCGGCATGCCGCTCATGGGTGTTGCTGCCTCTCGACTCCGGGCAATGCGACCAGCGGCGCCGGCGGCTGCTCGGCCGCCAGTTCCTTCACGCGGGCAAACTCCGCGTCGGCTTCCCGCTCGCGGCCCATCGAACGGAGCAGCCGGCCCAGCCGGTAATGCGCGTCGGGCTGCGTCGCGTCCAGGCGGATCGCCTCGCGAAAATGGCTGGCGGCCGCGGCCGCGTCGTTGCGCGCGGCCAGCAAAATGCCGAGATCCAGGTGGGCGATCCTGTTGTTGGCATCGAGACTCAACGCCAGCAGCAGGTGTTCCTCGGCGGCCTTCCCGGCATCGAGATGCATCTCCGCATCGCCCAGGTACGTCAAGGCCTGCGTGTGCCGCGGTTGACTCGCGAGCTCCGCCTGGAACTCGCGCCGCGCCTCCTCGAAGCGTTTCTGCTTCCAATAGACGTAGCCCAGCGCGAAATGCGCCTCGGGCTCGGGATGCGCGGACTTCGCGGCGGCTTCGAATTCGGCGGTCGCCTGCTCTTCCTGGTTGGCCGCGTCCAGCACCTCGCCCAGCAGCAGGTGGACCGGCGCCGAATCCGGGTCCCTGGCAAGCAGCGCGCGAAACTCATCGCTCGCCGGCCCGTATTGTTTCGACCACAGGTAGCTTTGGGCCAGCTTGAAGCGCAATTCCATATTGTCGGGCTGCTGCGCGGCCGCGCGCTTCAGTTGGGCCGCGGCCGAGTCGAACCGGCGGCAGCCATAGTAGCTCATGCCGAGCAGGACGCGCGCCTGGAAGCTGGAGGGGTCGGCGCTTGCCGCTTGCTCGAAAGCGGAGGCAGCCTCCGGGAACCGGTCCAGCTTGAAGTAAGCGAGGCCCAGGTTCAGGTACACACCCGGCAGGTGAGGATCGAGAGAAATCGCTGCCCGGTAGTGCGAAATGGCCAGTTCGTACTTGCCGTCGCGCGCCTGCGCCAGGCCTGCATTGGCCTCGGCGAGAGCCCCGCCGCCGGCCGCCGCACATGCGCACGCTACCGACGCGATTAGAACCAGGACGGATTTCATACAGTCGATCTTGCAGCCGTTGTTCCTTACATAGTACCTCGACGTGCCGCGGGATTCGCCGCCAAAACGGCTTCCGGGAGACCGGCGCGGATCGGGCGAAACGGGATTCACGCTGGGCGCGCAGGCCTCAGCCCGCGTTGTCCAAGGGAGGGTTCTCCGCATCGTCCGGCGCTTTCCCGGTCGCGGCGGAATCGGTCAGGTACTCGAGCGCGCGCCGGGTGAGCTCCGGCACGGTGGGATCCGGGTGGCGCAGCAGGGAGATCAGCATGCGCACCCAGCGCAATTCGGTCGCGTCGAGGCCGATTACCGGAACGTTATGTCGCGCACGATCCTGCTCCGCGCTCTTGGCCACTCGTCACAGCCTTTCAATAGGCTCTTCGTCACGGCTGGCCGAAACTTGAATGGCGGCCGTCGCGCCGGGCGGGTGGTTGCGCCTCATCACCCAAAGCCATACGCCGCATCAGGACTATTTAGTTCCCACGCGACCCGCATCCGTGCCACTATATAGGCATCTTGCGATTGGGTCGATATGAAGTAAAGGAGGCTGGTGATGACGGACGAGCGATATATCGACATTCCCGGCAACCGGACTCACGAACTCCCGCCGCTGCTGGTCGGTTCGCTTTCGGACCTCGCGCCGGCTGAGGCGGCGCCCGACCTGGCTGCGCTGATGCCCGAAGCCGAGGACATGCTGGCAGCGAGCGACGCTACCGAGGAGGTTCTGGAGCAACGCAAATTCGAGCTCGCCGTGCAGTTAGCCGAGCGGTACAAGGGGCTGCGCGCGCAGTGGCAGTGGGGCGATTCGATTCTCGAATGGATACGGCAGTGCGAGATCACCTTTGAGGGCGCCGATGGGCTGCGCCAGTTGCTGCATCCCGACGTGTGGCCGCACGCCAGCCGCTCGAGCTTCGTCACCCTGCTCGAGGAAAAGCAAGTCGCCACGGCCGGCATGCCGCTCGAACGTGCGGTGGGCTTGCGGCTCACCTTCCGCCAGCCGCCGCCGATCGATTGCTGCTCCAACCAGTTTCTTCTCTATCTGAACTCGAGCGTCGCCGACACGGCCTATCGGACGTGGTCGAATCTGGTTCCTGCTGCCGTCATGCTGCTGCCGCCGGACCGCTTCCATTTTGAAGTGGTCAACATCGGCAATTAGGCGCTACTCGGATTGATCGATGGCGACCGCTCCCTGACGGTCGCGGCTCGGATCGGGTAACGGAGCCGCGACCGTCAGCGGTTGTTCAATTGAGCGGGGTCCGCCGGTCGTGGGACGACCGCTTCGGCGCCATCCGCCGATTACGCCTTGGGCTTGGCGGGCGGCAACTCGCGCGCCACCACGGCGTCGATGAAACCGGCGCGGTTATGCGCGCCATCGCAAAACGGCTTATTGGCGGATGCGCCGCAGCGGCACAACCCGATGGCGGTGCGGCCGGCGAGCCCAAAGGCATTGCCGTTGGGGTCCACGATCTCGAACTCGCCCTCGATGCGGATCGGGCCGTTACTGAACACGGTGACTTTAGCTGGCATGCGGCCAGCATATCAGAGACAATCGCCGGAAGTAAGCCCACTCGAACTTAGCGAACCACGAAGAACATCCGCCCGCAGGCGGGCGTTGGCAGGCGAGAAACCCGCCTCACCTTAGTGCAGCAGCTTTTCCAGGCGCGAACCGGCGCGGACGATGGTCTGGGTGCGTTCGGGACCGGTCGAAATCGAGCCGACTTCGACGCCGGTGCGTTCTTCGAGAAACGCCAGGTAGTCCTTGGCGCGGGCCGGCAACTCGTCGTAGCTGGACAAGCCGAAAGTGGGCGTCTTCCAGCCGGGCAGGCGCTCGTAGACGGGTTCGACCTTTTCGATGACGGACACGCGCGCCGGCATTTCGTCGAGCACGCGTTCGCCCACGCGGTAGCCAATGCAGACGGGAATCGTATCGAAGTCGTCGAGCACGTCGAGCTTGGTCACCACCAGGCTGTCGAAGCCGTTGATGGCGGCGGTGTAGCGCAGCAACGGGGCGTCGAACCAGCCGCAGCGGCGCGGGCGTCCGGTGACGGCGCCGAACTCGCTGCCTTTGCGCCGGATCAGTTCGCCCTCTTCGCCGTGGGCTTCGGTGGGGAACGGGCCGCCGCCGACGCGCGTGATGTAGGCCTTCGAAACGCCGATCACACCGTTAATCCGCGTCGGCGCGACGCCGGTGCCGGTGCACGCTCCGCCGGCCGAAGCGCTCGACGAGGTGACGAACGGGTAGGTGCCGTGATCGATATCGAGCATGGTCCCCTGCGCGCCCTCGAAGAGCACGCGTTTGCCGCCGCGGATGGCGTTGTTGAGCAGCAGGGCCGTGTCGCAAACCATGGGGCGTATGCGCTCGGCCATGGCTTCGTAGCGGTCGCGAATGGCGCGGTCGTCGTCTTCCTCGTCGATCGAGAAGGTGCGCGCGATGGCGTGCTTCTCTTCCATCAGCGAATCGTAGTGGGCGCGGAAGGCGTCGCGCTCGAGCAGGTCGGCGACGCGAATGCCGCGGCGCGCGATCTTGTCTTCATAACACGGCCCGATGCCGCGCGAAGTGGTGCCGATCGAAATGCGCCCGGCGCGGCCTTCCGACATGCGCTCCATCATGCGATGCTGCGGAAACAGCACGTGCGCGCGATTGCTGATTGCGAGATTGCGCGTCACGTCCACGCCGGCCGCTTCGAGAGAACCGATTTCCTCGAGCAGCGCCGCCGGATCGAGGACGAGTCCATTGCCGATGANNNCCGAGGATGATGATGTTTGCCATGTATGCGAATCCAAACTATTCTAACGTAGCTGTGGCGCGCTAGCGGTGCGGCGTGGCGGGATGGACCGGTGCCTCGCGTGGTCGGCCCGGCGTCGCTCGATCGCGACGCGCCGGCGGACGGCAAGAGCCGCTCGTCCATCCCACCGATACGAACGCGCTACCCTACCGGCGGCTTTTTGCGCGGACGCGACACGCGCTTCTTTTGCGTGCCGTCGCCGCTGCCGGCGGTCTTGCGCGGAGTGCGCGGACGGCGCATCACCTTGGGCGGCGGCGCGGGGAGCGGAATCTCGCCGGTCGCGGTGGGCTGTCCGGGGACGAGCGGCTGCGGCTCGTCCTCTTCTTCCTCTTCGACCCGCGGCTCGGGCTCCGGCTCCGGCGGCGCGGCCGGCGGATGGAACTCGGCGCCGAGGAACACGATCAGGCCGCGCTCTTCGTCGGCCTGAATGCGCACCAGGCTCTTATCCTGCGCGTAGTTGAGCAACTCGCTGAATTCCTGGAAGCCGTATTGGCGCCAGTCGAAGGCGGGGTGGTCGGCCTTCACCCACTCGGCCAGGTCGTCGGCCAGTGCGCCGTTGTCGATCTCCAGACGGTGGGTTTCAAGCACGTCGCGCAGCAGCGGAATCGCCTCTTCCGGCTTGGCGCCGGGCTTGTCGGTCGCCACGCTGCCCTTGAGGCGGATCATGTAGCGGCCCTCGCCGCCCGACACGTCCACGAATTCGGCCTTTTGCAGCTTCTCGACAAAATCGGTGAACGAACTGGCGCCGTAGGCCTTCTCGTTGAACGTGGAATCCAGTTGCAGCATGGTGGACTTGAGGAGCCCAAGTTGCGGACGCACTTCGCGCCGCTCGAGCACGCCGAGCGCACGCTCGACCAGCGGCATGGACTGCGCGAGATCGAGCGCCACGCGCTTGTGCTGCGAGCGCTGCTGCCCCTGGCCCTGCGCCGCCTGCTGCTGTTGCGGCTGCTGTTGCGGTTGCGGTTGCTGTTGCGGCTGTTGCTGCGGTTGCTGCTGCGGCTGCTGGTGCTGCTGCCGGTCGGCTTGCGGGCGTTCATGCGAGCGCGAACGCGGCGAATCGTCGATGATGGCTTCGTAGGCGATGAATTCGTGGCAGTTCTTTTGCAGGATGGTGCTGGTGAAGGCGCGCCCGCCTACCACGAAAATGCGCTTGTCGTATTGTTTCAGCT
This sequence comes from Bryobacterales bacterium, assembly GCA_003157745.1. Classification (GTDB taxonomy): domain Bacteria; phylum Acidobacteriota; class Terriglobia; order Bryobacterales; family Bryobacteraceae; genus Bog-375. The sequence goes on from PMKM01000236.1 coordinate 7,483, forward strand.
TATTCACCAGCGCGATGAAATCGCTGTCGCCGCTGACGATGGCGAATGCGTTGATGTGGTCGTGCGTGAAGGCCATTTCGAGCGCGTCGAGCGCCAGATTGATATCGGCGCCGTTCTTATCGCCGCGCGGCGAAGGATCGCGTTGCACCATTTGCACCGCGTGTTCGGAGAGCGGCCGCGTGGCCGCCTCCTGCCTGCCCCAGTTCGCATAAGCGAACTTGGTGACGATCTCGCCGCGTTCCTTGAGCGCGTCCAACACCGCAGCCACGTCGAATTCGCGGTGCAGAGTGGACTTAACGCCGATCTCGATGTTATCGAAATCGATAAACACGGCGATCTTTAGTTTCTGTTCCATTTGTAAGTTCCTTAAGTCTGGCAACCGGGGTGGCGGACCCATCTGGTTCGCCGCCGCCGAAGGCCGATCGGCATGCCGGCACGGCGAAAGCCGTGTCTCTGCCTCTTGCGTAAGTGTATCCCAAATGCAACCCCGTCTGGGGCGGCCGGCCCGCCGCTCGTGCGTCGCGCGCGCGCCGGATCGCTCAAGCCGCCAGAACGACTCGATTGGCGCCCGGCTGGGGCGAGGGGGATTCGCCGGTGCGCACTCTGGCCACCACGGCCAGCGCGGCCAGATAGAACAGGCCGCCGATGATCATGGTTTCCGCGAGGCCCAGATAGATGGCCGAAACCAGCGCGCAGACCGAACCGAGCACGCTGGCGGCGGCGTTGAGCGCCCAGGCCCAGCGCACCGAAGGCGCGTGCCACCGCTCCAGCCGGCGGAGCCCGCTTGGGAAAGGCATACCCATGACGAAACCGAGCGGCGCGATCAGCGCCACCGCAATCACCGCCTTAACGGCGAACGGAAGCGTGATCAAGGCCATGAGAATCGGGGACAGGACGAGGCCAACCGTGGCGGCCAGCATGGCAACGCAGCCGAGGATCTTGATCAGGCGGCTTTCCCGATCGATCGAGAGCCGCCCGGCGGCGGCGCTGCCGAGGCCACTCGAAACCAGCAGAGAGAATATGACGACGGTGAGCGCCGGCGTAGGATGGCCGAGGAAGAGGACGAATTTCTGAATCAGCGCCACCTCGACGAGGATGTAGCCGGCGCCGATGAACAGGAAGAAGAGCAGGAACTTCCGTACGCCTGGCTGGCGCGGCAGCCGCGTCCCCAGCACGAGCGGAGGCAGCACCATGATGAACAAGGTGGCCATGATCGAAATCAGGGTCACTCCGAAGAGCAGCGGCACGGCGGTGTTCACCTTGAAATCCGCGTTTTCGTGGGAGGCGGTACGCACGAAGGTCAGCAGGTCGCGCGGTTGCACGGTATAGAAGAAAAACGGCCGGTTGTCGGTGACGGGGCGAATGTCGAAGACGAAGTCGCGCTCGTAGCCGGCCGGATCGGAAGTGTGCAGCAGATCGTAGAACGGATTGCGCACGGCGGCGTCGGGCAGGTAGATGGCCTGCATGTTGGCGGCTGCCAGAAAAGCGCGGGCGCGGTCGCAATCGGCGGCGGTGAGCGGTTTGCGGCTGATAATGGCCGTATCCCGCGCGCCCCATCCCTGAACGGAACCGGCGCGGCCGACGATCACGTGACGCCACGCCTCGTTCTCCCCCATCTCGGAAAGCGCTTCACGGGCCAGCGCAATCAGGCGCAGGCTTTCGCGCGGCGGGTCGAAGCCCCAGCGCGTGAAGGCCACCACGCCATCGTCGGTGAGGTGTTGCAGGTAGTCGCGAAATGCGTCCACCGTGTAGAGGTTATTCTCCGAAAGCGCGAACGCGCCGGCGGCAGTGGAAGCCCAGGTATCGACCAGCGTCGCCTGCAAGACCTGGTACTTCACGTTGCTGCGGCGCACGAAACTGCGGCCATCCTCGACGTAAATGTGGACGTCGGGGCGCAGATAGAGGCCGTGGCTGAGCGCGGCAAAGCGATCCTGCATGATCGTCTGGGCGATGATGGGATTGATTTCGACGCCGGTGATATCGTGGCTGCCGAAAGCGAGCGCGCGCGCCACGTCCCAGCCGCCGCCGGGGCCGATGATCAGGGTCTTGGCGCCGGGACGCAGCGCATAGGGCAGCGCCGGGCCCTGTTCCATCAGTTCGTGGCGCTGGCCGGCGGTGAGCCGGTCGCAATCGAAGGTGGCGATGTCGGTGGAGGCGTCGGCGTCGATCACGATGCTGTAGCGGCCCTGGCTGCGCAGGTCCTGCAGGCCGATACGCGAAAACACGTTCCAGTGCTGGAACAACTCGTTCGAGATCGTCTGCCCCTTGGCGTGGCGGATGTCGATCACGTGATAGCGCTGGTTCACAATCAGAAATGCGACCAGCGCCAGCGCCAGCGCCACCGACCCCACCCGCCCGCGCACGGAACCGGAAACGCTATGCCAGATCGCGGCGGCTACGGCGAAAATGATCGCCGCGGCGAGCACGGCACTGACCCCGCCGAATCCGTTCAGCAGCGGGTATAACAGCAGGCATCCCGCGGCGGCGCCCATCAGGTCGAAGAAGTAGACCCGGTGGACGTGGGTGATCGTCTCCCCGATAGCGAGCGAGACGATGGTGCCGGAAAGGAAGAACGGTAGCGACGCCGTAAAGTAGATCAGCGCCAGGTCCCAACTGCTGGGAACGTTCGGCTGCGCCAGCAGAACCACCAGGGCGACCACCACTAGCAGGCCGTTCAACATGCTGAGCCGGCCCAGGCTGGTCCAAATAGGGGTCTTCCAGCCTGCCACGATATACGAAAAAACGCCGCCGGCGCCGAGGCCGAACAGCGCAATCGAAATCGCCAGAAACGCGAAGTGGTAGTAAAACACCACGGAGAAGATGCGCGTCAGCGATAGCTCGAGCAACAGGGTGGCCAACGTGGTCAGGGCGACGCACAGGTAAACCTGAGGCCAGGGAGTGGAAGAGGGCTTCAAAGGGTCCAACCCACATAATAGCGTGGCGCGGCGCCATCGGGCTGGCGCCGCGCCGGAACCGCGGGGCTATTGTACTTCGATGTAGGCCGCGTTACTGTAGGTCGCGTCCGGGAACTGCAAGGAGACCTGAACCGTACCGATGGGGCAACCGCCGGGAACCGTCACGTTGATCTGATACAGGCCGGCGAAGTACGGCGCCAGGCCCGCATAGGATGGAGTCATGCTGACGTTCACGGAGCTGAACCCGCTCAGTTGCGAACCGAACACCACGGTGGGTGTGGACGTCAACCGCGCCAGGGGCTCGGATGCGGGCGCGGGCTGACCGGCCGCGACCGCCGGACTGGTGGGCCCAAGCCCGATCGCGAAGATCGTCAGCACGTCGCCCCGCTTGGCCGGCTTGCTGGTAAAGCCCGGGAAAACCAGCGTGGTTGGCACCGGCAGCGAGTAACCCTGCGAGGCGTCCTCGATGGCCCCATAGCCGTCGGTAAGCAGCAGCAGCCGCGGCGCGCGGTTGACCACGTTGATCGATACCGTGTTGCCGGCCTGCGTCAACGCCGTCAACGGGTTGGGTGAAGTGGCCACCTGCACCAGCGCGGTTCCAGTCGGCGTGTCTGTCGGAATCTGGAAGTTGATCTGGCCATACGAGGTGAAGTAGAGCGGCGCGGTCTCGCCATTCACCGTGACCGAAGCTCCGCCCAGCGTCGTCGCTAGCGGAGGTTGCGGTCCCACAACGGGCGCCACGAACGAAAGCTGGTCGCCGAATAGCGCCACGATATCGCCCGGCGTGACGGTGAGGCCGCTCTGCCCGAAGACGGCGTCATCGACGACGCCGTGATAGTAAGTGAAGGGCGGCCCGGCGGCCTCTGCGGTGAACACGACCGGAACCACGGTGGGACTGTTAATCGCGTTGGACTCGATCGTCACCGATTCGTTATATGTGCCGGGCGTAAGTCCGGTCGGGTCGAACGCGAGCAGCACGGTGTTGCCGGACATGGTCGCGGTGAGCCATTGCGTACTGCCGGAAGTGGTCGAGGAGCTCACGGAAACCCCGGAAATCGCTAGCGTTCCCAGCCCGGAGTTAGTCACCGTGACGGCCCCGTAACCCACCGGCGCGCCCGTCGCGAGCTGTTCGGCCACCTGAGTGACGGAAGGTTGCGCGATAGGTTGCGTGGTCACGTTCATGGTCACCGGGATAGTCTTATTGTCGGGTGCGAAGTTGGACCCTGAAGTAACAATCGAGCCCGTATACGTGTTACCCGCCGTGTTAGAAGGCTGCGGAGTTATCGTGATCGAGTACGGGAGCGTCGACTGGGCGCTGCCGGCGCCGCTAAGCGTCAGGGTAAGCCAGCCGGGGTTGGCGGTAGTATTCGGCGGAGTGACCACAGCCGTAAGGCAGCCGTTGAGATTGGGGCAACTGGCCTTGCCGAGGGTAAACGGAATCGACACACTGGGTGGGGCCGATGCCGAGTACGGCGGCACGTAAACACTTACGCTCGACGGCACGGTGCCACCGATGGCCACCGTCACCGTGATCGTCTGCGGCGCGTCGACCGCACCCGGCGAAGTGACGGTTACGACGCCCGTATACAGCGTTGAAGATGCCGCCAGCGACGATGTGTTCAATGCGAAAACCAGCGGCGTGCACGTGGCGGCCAGGGTGGTCGTCTTGCAGGCGGCGGCGTTGCCGACGCTCGGCGCGATCCACGTTACCGACGAACTCACGGCGAGCGCCAGCGCGCCATCGCCGGCGTTATAGGCTTCCACCGTCTGGTTGATCCCGTTGGCGCCGGAAGCGATGGCAATGGGTCCAACCGTTGCGCTTACCAGGCGGAGCGTGGGCGTGGCACTGAGCGCGCCCGCGCCTCCTACCGCCAAAATCGAGAGTACTGCCGAACGAACGAGTTTCATCCTCACTGCAGTGTACCTTTCTGATGTCTTCTGCGCCGTAATACAAGCCGGCTACGTGGATCGTGGTGAGCACTTCCGATTCCACTTGCCTGACAAGCTCCGGCGCCTTCCGATACTAAGACCCGCGAACAGCCGTTTCCACTACAGCCACGGCCGACAAAGCTCAATATATTTTTTCGAGGGACCTTCGCGCCTGAAACAATCCTATGCGACGACCGGCGCGTTTTGCTGGGGCGAGGAGGGGCGCGTCTGTGTCATTCAGACCCACTCCAAGGCGCCCTTCTTGTACGCCCAGATATAGCCGACCACCAGGATCGCCAGGAACACGGCCACCTCCGCCACGCCGAACCAACCGAGCGATCCGTAGCGCACGGCCCACGGGAAAAGGAAAATAGTTTCCACGTCGAAAATGACGAACAGGATGGCAATGATGTAGAAGCGGACCGTGTAACGCCCGCGGGAATCGGACGCCGCGCGGATGCCGCACTCGTAAGCTTCCAGCTTGGCAATCGACGGCGCCGCCGGCCGCAGCAGCTTGGCGAAGCCGATGGCCACCACCGGAAATGCGATAGCGACTGCCAGGAAAATGAGGATGGGAAGATAACCGCCCGGCATGGAATCAATATAACATGCCGACTGGCGCGGACCCCGGCATGCGTAGTTTTTCGCACCTTCCGCAGAATCGCACGCTGACGTTTGCGAGAATAAGGTGGCGGCGCTGATATTTGCGCCGGCGCACCGCGTGCCCAATCGGAGCCGCGACAGTCAGAGAGCGGTGCGCGATCGAAAAATGAGTCTCCTGTCTACGCCGACGAAAATGATGCCCGAGCCCCGTGACACCTATACCGCGTTGCGCGAAGAGCGCCGCGCCTCGATCCTGGCGGGCGAGCGCCGCCAGCGCGGGCTTGGCTACTGGCGCCTGGCAATCGTGGCCGCCGCCGGCGCGCTGGTTTGGCTGGCGCTCACCGGGCCGCGCATCACCATTCTGTGGACGCTCGTTCCGGCGGCCGTGTTCGTGGCGCTGCTGGTGGCGCATGCGCGCATCGCCCGCCAACTCGAGAGACAGCGTCGCGCGGCGCGCTTCTTCGAACGCGGCCTGGCGCGCCTGGATGGCACCTGGCCCGGCACCGGCAGCGCGGGCGACGCGTATCTCGACCCCGCTCATCCGTACGCGCAGGACCTGGACCTGTTCGGCGTGGGCTCGCTATTCGAACTGCTTTCGACAGCTCGCACCCGCGCGGGCGAACGGACGCTGGCACATTGGCTGCTCGAGCCGGCGGCGCCCGCCGCGGTCGATGAGCGGCAGGCGGCGGTGACCGAGTTGGGTCCGCGCCTGGATCTGCGCGAGCGCCTGGCCGTGTTGGCCGAAGACGCGCGCAGCGGGGTGGACGCGGACGCGCTCGCGGCCTGGGGCGAAGCGCCGCCGCGGCTCGGCGGGCGCGGGCAACGCCTGGCATTGTGCTTTTGCACGCTGCTCGGCGTGGCCGGCGCGGCAGCCGGCATGGCGCTGCTGCTCAATCTGACCGGCACTACCGCGCTGGGCGGCGCCGCGCATTTCTGGCTGCGCGATCTGTTTCTGGCTACGCTCATCGTCAACGGCTGGTTCTATTACCGCCAGCACCAGCGCGCGGAGGAGGTCCTGGCCGCCGTCAACCGGGCGGCGCATGAACTCGGTCTCATCTCCGAAGTGCTGGTGCTGATCGAGCGCGAACGATTCCAGGCGCCGCTGCTGGCCAGGATCGGCGCATCCTTGGCGGCCGAGGGAGCGCCGCCTTCGCGCCGTCTGGCACAGCTCAAGCGCCTGATCGAATACCTGGATTCGCGCGACAACGTCTTCGTGCGGATGGCGGAGATTTTCATTTTGTGGACGCCGCACCTGGCCCTGCGCGTCGAAGAATGGCGCCGCGTTTCGGGACCCGCCGTGCGGCGATGGCTGACGGCCGCGGGCGAAATCGAGGCGCTCTGCTCGCTGGCCAGCCACGCCTATGAGCACCCGGCGGACACGTTCCCCGAGTTCGCCGAAGCGTCGCCATGGCTTGAAGCCGAAGAGATCGGCCATCCGCTGATTCCGGAAGCGAAGCTGGTGCGCAATTGCGTCTCGCTCGGCGGCGACCTGCGGTTGCTCGTGGTGAGCGGATCGAATATGTCCGGCAAAAGCACGCTGCTGCGCACTCTCGGCGTGAACGTGGTGCTGGCGCAGGCGGGCGCGCCGGTGCGCGCGGCGCGGTTCCGGCTCTCGCCGCTCGCGGTGGGCGCGTCGATCCAGATTAACGATTCGCTGCGCGGCGGCGTCTCGCGATTCTACGCCGAGATTCTGCGCCTGCGCCGGATTCTCGACGAGACCGCCGGCGCGCTGCCGGTGCTGTTCCTGATCGACGAATTCCTGCACGGCACCAATTCGCACGACCGGCGCATCGGCGCCGAAGCGCTGGTGCGCGGCCTTCTCGAGCGCGGCGCGATGGGTCTCATCACCACTCACGACCTCGCGCTCGCCGGCATCGTCGACGCGCTCGATGGGCGCGCCCGCAACGTCCACTTCGAGGATCGCATCGAAGATGGCAAGATCCTCTTCGATTATTCGATGCAGCCGGGCGTGGTCCGCAAGAGCAACGCCATCGAGCTGATGCGCTCGGTGGGGCTGGAGATTTGACC
>PMKM01000082.1 GCA_003157745.1 Bryobacterales bacterium
GACCGGATCGAGGCCATAAGTCACGCTACCGGTTTTCGAGTTCGGATCGGCGGTGATGTTTTCGTTGGTCAGGCGGTAGATGTTGTCATAATTCCAAGCGACGATTCGGGGATTGGGCTTCGAAGCCAGTTGTTCGGTCACTCCCGTGCGGTTGCCGGTGGGACTTAGCGTGTAGCTATAACTCGCCTTAGCCGCGTTCATGGCGGTGATGCGGTTCAAGGTATCGTAAGTGAACTGGCTTTCTAAACCGTTTGGATAAACTAGTCGCGCCGACGCGATTTTGTCGTAAGCATGGCCGCCTCCCAGTCGCAGCATTGGGCTTAAATCGCTCGATGGCCCGGTGCGGGTTGTGAAATTAACTCGAGACCCCCTGATGCGGTTTTTCGGCAAACTGGGCGCGGAGCCGGTCGTGCGCGCGGCCTGGATCGGGGATGGCACTGTCCTTTATTGTACGGCGGCAGCGTGAGCCGTGTGGAAGAGTACCAATTTCGAGTTAAAGATAACTGCCATACCAGTACCCCGTGCGTGATCGGAGTCTCAAGGTGACGCTAACTTCCGCATCTTCCGCAACTGCCGCGCGCAGCATCAACCATCGACATCAGAGAACGCCGGGCGTGGTTAACGTTCCGATCAAGCCCTCAACCGGGAGGCTCCTCGGTCACCTCCTGGCATAAGTCCGAACCGGAGAGATGAGCGGCCGCAAACTGTCCAGGATAGCCGAGTGGCCAACGCTATGTCCGACCCGGCGATTTGCCTGAAGATCGACTGGTCGACGAAGCTCAACCCAAACGGGAAGAAGCGTGTCGCCGGTACGCACGCGTCGAAATCCTGCTGGTGATAACCTACGAGTTGGGGGGCTTTCACTCGTCCGATTTTCCCGTTGAGACTCGTAAACGGCGCGGATTACTGCCTTTGCTAGGGCTGGCGTGCGGGACCAGCGTTGCCACCATCTATTACAATCAGCCACTGCTGCTCGAAATCACGCGCACATTTCATGTGCCCGAGGGAAGCGGCGGGGCGATTTCCGTCGCAACACAGCTCGGATATGCAGCCGGGATTCTGGTCTTTGTGCCGTTGGGCGATGTCGAAGAGCGGCGCAGGCTGACGCTGCGGCTGTTCAGCGCGGTGTCGCTGGCGCTGGTGGTTGCCGGTCTGGCGCCTTCATTCCCGGTGCTGGTGGCCGCGAGCGTGGCCATCGGGATGACGGCCGCCGTCACGCACATTATCGTTCCGATGGCGCCGGAACTGGCAGGCCCCGGCCAGGGCGGACGAGCGTTGGGGATCGTGATGACCGGCCTGCTGCTCGGCGTGTTGTTGGGGCGCGTTGCCTCGGGAGTGGTGGCGGAAGCGCTGGGCTGGCGTGCGGTTTTTCTGCTGGCTGCGGTCTCCACAATCGCGGTTGTGCCGCTGCTGCGGCGGCGCATGCCGGAAATGCCATCCCCAGGAGAATTGTCTTACCGTGAGGCATTGGCATCGCTATGGGATTTGATCCGCGAACAACCGGTCTTGCGCGAGGCCGCGCTGTTGGGTTTTCTGGTGTTCGCCGCATTCATTGCGTTTTGGACGAACCTGACATTCCTTCTCGGTTCGCCGCATTATCGCCTGGGAGCGGGAGTGGCGGGCAGTTTCGGAATGGTGGGCGCGGCCGGTGCGATGATTGCCTCGCCGATGGGTAAGCTGGCGGACCGTCACGGGCCGCGCGTTACGCTGACGCTGGCGCTCGGGCTGCTGACGGGCGGGTATGTGCTGCTGTGGGCGTTCGGGTATCGTCTGGCGGGGTTGATCGCCGGCGTGATCGTGCTGGACCTCGGACAGCAAACGATGCAGATCTCCAACCAGACCCGGATTTTCGATCTTTCGAGAACCGCGAGGAGCCGGATCAACACGGTTTACATGATTGTGTTTTTTGTAGGCGGCGCGCTGGGGTCGGCGGTATCGGCGATGGCCTGGAGCCGGTGGGAATGGAACGGCGTGTGCGGCTGGGGCCTGGGCATGTTGGCGTTGGCGTGGGTGTGCCATGGATGGGGCAGCCGCCGGCTTGTTTGCCGGGTTGGCTACCGATAAGGAACCATAACGTCCGCAGATCCCTCGACGCCGCGTGCGCCTCCTCACAATCGTGTATCCTGATACGGGACTTCCGTCGCCATGGGAGATATGGGTGAAGTGATCGCTGTCGCCGCCCTGCTGCTGATTGCGCTGATCGTGCTGCCGATTGTCGCCATCGTCCGGACAAGGCGAATCGGCGCTCTTGAGCGTCGCGTGGCCGGTCTGGAAGCCGCCCTTCTCCGCCTGGTCCGCGAGCGCGGGGCATCCGACTCCCGGCCTTCGGAAGTCGCACAGCCTATCCCCGCCGTGCCCGCGCCTCCGCTTGCCGAAGTCGCTCAGCCCATCCCCGTCGTGCGCCCCGTTGGTTCCGCGCCGCCGCCCGGAATCGAAGAGACCGGGGAGCGCCTGGAACAGGTCATCGGCCGCAAGTGGCTGGGATGGATCGCCATGCTGCTGATCTTCGGCGCCACGGCGTACTTCCTCAAGTACGCCTTCGAGAACCGGTGGATCGGCGAACTCGGCCGCGTCGTGCTTGGCGTCGCCGCCTCGCTCGTCCTCGTCTGGCTCGGCCATGACCGCTATCGCAAGGGGTGGCGCCACCTCTGGCAGATCCTCACTGGCGGCGGCATCGCCGTTCTCTACCTCTCCATCTATGGCGCCTTCGGCTATTACCATCTCATCGATCAGCGCGGCGCCTTCATCTTCCTCGCCATCATCGTGGCCGAAGCGTTTCTGCTGGCCGCCGCCTATGGTGCTCGAACCATCGCCGTAATGGCCCTGGCGGGCGGCTTCCTGGTTCCCATATTGCTCTCCACCGGCCGCGACCAGTACGGCACGCTGTTCGCGTATATCGTGATGCTCGACCTGGGCATGCTCGGCGTGGTGATCGGCCGCTCGTGGCGCTGGGTCGGGTCGCTGGCGTACGCCGGTACGCAGTTGCTGTTCTGGAGCTGGTACTCGGAACACTACCACATCGAAAAACGGCCGGCCGCGCTGCTGTTTCAGACCGCCATCTTCCTCCTGTTCCTGCTGGCCGACCTCGCACCGCACCTGCGCCGCCGAGCCGCTGGGTTGGAGGAGTGGGTCCGCCTGGCGGTGAATCCCTTCGTCTTTTACGCCACGTGCTATGGGCTGCTCAACGACGATCAGCACGTTTGGATGGCCGCGCTGGCTCTGCTCCTCGCGGTGGTTTACGCCGGGCTGGCGCGCACCGAACTTGCGCTCCGCCCGTCGGACCGCCGCATGGTTCTGGTGACGCTCGGGACTGCGCTGACCTTTGTCACTATCGCGATACCGATACAATTGGAATCGAACTGGATCACCATCGCCTGGGCCGTCGAGGCCGTGACGCTACTGTGGGCCAGTCTCGAAACCGGCGCGCGGCCGTTGCGCGCTCTCTCCACAATAGTCTTCGCTTTGGCCTTGACCCGCTTCCTGTTTGAGGACACGCCCTGGGGTTTCCGCGGAGCCTTCACGCCCGTACTCAACCGCTACTTTTTGGGAATGCTGGCGCTCACTGCATGTCTGGCTGGCGCCGCGTACCTGTGCGGGCGCGCGAGAGAGCGCGCTATGCTCCTCGCCGGCCTGGCGGCGTTTGCCATGCTGTGGATTGGTTCGAGCGTCGAGGCCTTCACGTACTTCAGCGTGCAAGCGGAGACACTCGCATATTCCACGCTTTCCGATACCGGCGACAAAATTCGCCACTTGCAGTGGGCTGGCCAGCTCGCCTTGTCGGTGCTGTGGTCCGCATATGCCGGGCTGCTAACCGCTGCCGGCTTCCGGTATCGGCTCCGCGCCCTGCGCTCCGCGGGACTGGTCGTCTTCGCCGTCACGCTCGTCAAAGTGCTTCTGTTCGATATTCCGGAACTGCGCCAGTTCTACCGCATCGTCGCTCTGCTGGCGCTGGGACTCGTTCTACTGGGGGCGGCATGGATCTATCAGCGAGGTCTTCGCCGGGAGCAAACGCGATGAAGAGAGTCTTCTTGATTGGATGTCTGGTCCTCGCCCTGTTGCCCAAGATCCGGGCGCAGGCCCCCGGCGCGCTGGAGCCGTTGAGCGCCTGGCCGTACTACAAGGAACTGCGCCTTTTCCGGACGGCAAACACGCTGCGCGATTTCGTCCTCGACGGCGAGGTCCTGAACCGGGCCCGGCCCGACCAGGCCGATCTCCGCCTCTATGACGGCGCCGGTCGCGAAATACCCTACGTTTTGCGCGTCCGGCACGATGTGGACACCCAGAGCGATTTCGTCGTTCGCGAGTTCAACCGTTCGGTGGCGGGCGGCGCCGAGGTCTCTTGCGACCTGGGTGTGCAATCCGCCGAACACAATCTGGTCGAGATCGAAACCGCCGGCAATAATTTTCGCCGCCTGGCCGATGTGCAGGGCAGCGCCGATGGCTCCGCCTGGTCCACGCTGGCTTCCCAGGCGATCCTGTTCCGCTTCTCCGCCGTGGGCCGTTCCGTGGAGCAATCCGGCGTTCCCTATCCCGTAAGCCGGTACCGCTATCTGCGCGTCCGCGTCAGCCGCGATCCGCAAGTGGATTCCGAAGCGCCTCAGATTACCGCTCTGCGCGTTCGGCGCTCCGTACGGGTGCAGGGCGAGACGGTGGCTTTCCCGGCCGAACGCCAGGAACGCGATGCCGACCGCATGGATGGGCGCCCCGCTTCCGTCTGGCTCATCGACCTGGGAGTCCGCGTCCCATTCGAGCGCCTCAGTTTCGATGTAGGCGTGCCAACCTTCTCGCGGCAGTTCCAGTTGGAAATCGTCGACGACCCGGCCGCGCCGGTGCCGATCGCCTCCGGCGAACTGGCCCGGGAGACCGATACCGCCGGCCGGCCGCTGGTAATCGCCTTCGCCGAGCGCGTCGGACGGCGTCTGAAACTGACCGTGGTCGACGACCGCAATCCGCCCCTTCCGCTCGCCGGCATCACCGCCATCGGCGCGGCCCGGCAGGTCATCTTCGAAGCCGCGCCCGCCTCCGCCGGTCCGCTGCGTCTCTACTATGGCAATCCCAAGGCGCTTGCGCCGCGCTACGATCTTGGCATGCGGATTCCCGCCAATGCCGGGTCTCCGCTGCGGATGGCGCTTTCGCCGCAGAACGCCAACCCCGTCTATCGTCCCGAGCCTAAGCCTTTTTCGGAGCGCTCGCCCTGGCTGATATATGTGGTGTTAGGCGCTGCCAGTCTCACCCTGGCCGCCGTCCTGTTGAGCCTGGCGCGCGCCGCAAAAACCCAGCCGCAGGTTTAAGCGCGCGGCGCCGACAGAGGTCGTCCGGCCGAACACCTTTGTGGCGATGAAGTTTCCGGTCACGCTGGCGCGCGTCGGCAGGAACGACTGCGAACGGATGCCTGCGGCGTTCGCCCGGCATCCCTGCGATACGGGCAAGCACGGGGATGCGCCACCTGGCCTCGCGGTGCGGTGCGGCGCCTCGCGGGTATATACTCAATCGCAGAGACGAGACCAACGGAAAGTCTGGTCGATGTCGAGGGTCCTATGAGCAGAGTCCGTGATTTTCCCGTTCGGTCCTTTGTCTGGTCCGTGGTGCTGGCCGCGGTCGCCGCCGCCAGCGTCTATCTGTCGTATGAACTGGTCGTCAAGCCGCGGCAGGCACTACAGGACCAGATCCGCGGGCAGAAGGAAACCATTCTCAAGCTCGAACAAGAGAAGCAGCGCCTCGAAGCCTACCTCAAGATTTTGAAGCGCATCGACCGCCGGGGGCGGGTTGAGGTTCTTCGACAGGCGAAGGACCAGCAGGGGAGTCTGCAGACCACGATCAGGTTCACCGAGGTCGACGATGCCGGCAAGCCGATCGATGCCTCTCGAGAGATAACTCTGCCGGGGCAGGAAGTCTATTTCGATACTCTAGTGATCAAGTTCGACGACCACTTCATCGAGCAGGGCGACGCCGCCAAGGGCGGAGCGCTTATGGTGTTTCGCCGGGTTTTCTCGAGCACCATGCGGCCCGAAGATGGCTTCGTCGTCGACAAGGATGGCCAGGTGCCCGAGGTCTATGCGGAGCGGCACGCGGCCAGCGGATTCGAGAAGGATCTCTGGAAACGCTTCTGGGACCTTGCCAACGACGAGAAATTGGCGACCGCGAGCGGCGTGCGGGCTATTCACGGCGACGCGCCCTACATGCGTCTCGAGCCCGACCGGGTGTACGAAATCTGCTTGAGGTCGACCGGAGAAGTCATCATCACGCCCGGAACGCGCATGGCGCCGCCGCAAGCGTAATGAGCCTACCCTGGGCGCAGAAGCACGGACGATCCGGCCGGCTGGCCGTTGGCAGACATACTGTGCTGGCCGCTCCGATGCCTCCTGCGGAGAAGACACGCCGGACCGTAAGCGATGCGCCGGTAGGTTTCAACGCACATCGGCCCGGTCAAAAGGTCGCCGACGATCTTCTCGCAAGCGCGAGAACGGACCCCAGAGGAAAGATGCAACTGAGAAGATCGGAGGAGGGCGGCGGGTGTATGCTGAACAGGACCCGGGAGTCCAAAATGGGGATTCTGGCTGAGGTGGTAGACGACGAATGAGAGAAGTCGAGTTGTTGATAGGGGGCATAATCGTCGGGCTGATGATTGCGATCCCCGTGGGACCGGTGAACATCTTGTGCATGCAGCGGACGATCGAAGGAGGATGGAAGTCGGGCGTGATTTCCGGCTTCGGAGCGGCAGCGGCCGATATGCTGTACGGTGGTATCGCGGGCTTCAGCATCACGCTCGTCGTGCAGTTCCTGATACGCGAACAATTCTGGATTCGCTTTCTCGGCGGCATTCTGCTGGTCGTTATCGGCATCTCATACTTCTTCAAGCGGCCCGAGCCGCTCAGCGCGCACCAGCAAAACCGCGGAAGCGCGTATTCGGATTTGAGATCGACATTTCTCTTGACCCTCACGAATCCGACGACGGTGTTGTCGTTTCTCGGCCTCCTGGCGGCGCTCGGCATGGGGAATCAGAGGCAATGGTGGTTGACCGTGTTCCTGGTAATCGGGATCTTCTGCGGTTCGATGGCGTGGTGGATTGTGCTGAGCAGTATAGTGAACCAATTCCGCGGCCGGTTCAACGATCGCACCCTACTATTGATGAACCGCCTCGCCGGGCTGGCGATCGGGGGGTTCGGCATAGCCATATGCATCCTTAGCCGCAACTGGCTGTGACGCTGTCGTTGAAAACCGCCGGTGAGTAACCAGCGCCGCGATTGGCGATGCGCGCCGCTGCTCAGCCTACCCAGATCGACGACCACCGCCAACAGCAGCCACAAGAGATTGACTCCCGTTGTAGGCATTCCGCTGTTCAGTTCCCATGCGTACACGATCGTGGTCAGCGGCAGGAAATAGAAGCCGAGTACCGGCAGCACCAGGCCACCGTGGAATGCGAATAGGGGACCGGGAAATCGGCCTCCGAATTCGGTATCCTCAGGTATCGGCCTGCCGGCTCGATGGAGGTTGGATCATGTCCATGAAGAGAGAAGATCCTGTCGTTCCCGACGACGCCGCCCGCACGCTGGACATCGTCACCGAGGTCCGGCGCGAAGAGGCTCTGCTCAAGACGGGGGCCTTACAGAACGCGATTTTCAATAGCGCCAACTTCTCCAGNNATGCTGGGCTACGCGGCCGCCGAAGTGTTGAATAAGATTACTCCGGCCGACATATCGGATCCGCAGGAAGTCGTTGCGCGCGCCAAGGCGCTGAGTCTGGAACTGGGAACCGGGATTGCTCCGGGCTTCGATGCGCTGGTGTTCAAGGCCTCGCGNNTCTGCTGATTGGCACCGATAACACGGCGCGCAAGCAGGTGGAAGCGGACCAGAAGAAGCTCGACCAGCGCCTGCGCGACCAGCAGTTCTACACGCGATCTCTGATCGAATCCAACATCGACGCGCTGATGACCACCGATCCTCGCGGCATTATCACCGACGTCAACAAGCAGATG
>PMKM01000221.1 GCA_003157745.1 Bryobacterales bacterium
GGTTGAGGCGATTGGTTGTGAACGTGGTTTTGGGGCGGTGGATTCCGGGCTACGCCCGGTTGGCAGGCTGGTGTACTGCCCCACGTTGCGCGGCGGGCTGGTAGGTGCGATGCTTTGACTGACCGGGCCTCTTGCGGGACCGGTGGAGGAGTCATGAGAAAAGAGATTATGGTTGGCACCCTGCTGCTGTTGCCGCTGCTCGCGACGGCGGGAGACTTCACGCCGTTGGCGGTGAAGCCCGGTTTGTGGGAAGCTACCGCGAGTACGAAGATGCAGTTGTCGGAAGCGATGCTGGCCAATATACCGCCCGACAGGCGCGCGCAGATGGAAGCCATGATGGCGGGGCGCATGGGGCAGCCGACGGTGGTGAAGTCGTGCCTGACCAAGGAGTCGTTGAGCAAGGCGCTCAACTTCGGCGCCACCGATCAGCGGAAGAATTGCCAGTACAACCTGGTCAATTCGACCTCGACCAGGCAGCAGGTGGAGATCGTTTGCACGACGGATAAGGGCAAACTCACCGGCAACATGACGTTCGACGCGCTGAGTCCGGAATCCGGCAGGGTCGTCATGCAGATGAGCCAGGACAACGGCACGAAGATCGACATCACGATCAACACGAGGTACCTTGGGCCGGATTGCGGAGACGTGAAGCCGCGGTAAGGCAGTAGCGCCGGCTTACTGGGGTTTCAGCGGCCGTCGGCGAGGCGGTCGGCGAGGATGTCGGGCAGGCCGGCGAGGAGAATGCGGCGCTGGGCGGTTGCAACGTCGTACTCGGTGCGGTGGTATTCGACGGTGGCGGTATCGGAATCGTAGATCAGGTACGCGGCGCGCGGATCGCGATCGCGCGGCTGGCCGACCGAGCCGGGATTCACCAGATAGCCGCAGTCGGGGTCCACCTCCATCACGCCCGGAAAGTCGCCTTGCCAAAAAGGAGCGATGGTCTCGACGCGGCCGTGATTCCAGAGGAAGCCGCCCTGGATGTGGGTGTGGCCGAAGAAGGCCAGGCGCGTTTCCAGGTATTCGAACGCCTGCCCGGCTTCGGCGGCGGACATCATATATTCGTCTTCGTTGTGGGGCGAGCCGTGCGCGAGCCCGAAGCCATCGACCAGCAGCGGGCCTTTGGCAATCGCGGTGACAAAAGCCGCGTTCTCGGGCGTGATCGCCTGCGCTGTCCACAGGGCGGCATAGCGCGCCACCGGGTTGAACCAGGCGAGATCCTCGTCGGGGGTGCAGATGCGGTCGTGATTGCCGCGGACCAGGGCGGCGCAGTGGTCGCGGGCCCACTCGACGACGGCGTTGGGATCTGCGCCGTAACCGATCAGGTCGCCGCAGCAGAGGACGCGATCATAGCGGCCGGCGGAATCGGCGACAACCGCATCGAGGGCCTGCCAGTTAGAGTGAATGTCGCTGAGAACGAGGTAGCGCACGCGGGGGCCCGGGATCAAACCTTTCTCAATCGCAGCACGGCGATCTCGGGCGGGGCGCCGATACGGGCTGGAATCCCGATGGTGCCGATGCCGCGTGTGACGTAAGCGGCGGCGCGCGGGCCGCCGTACAGACCGTAAACGTAGGGCGTGAAGAAGCGCGCGGCGCTGATCGATTGGTCGACGATCTCCACCGTAATCTGGCCGCCGTGCGTGTGACCCGCCATTACCAGATGGTAACCCTGGTGCGCCGCGACCGGAAACACGTCCGGATTGTGGGACAACAAAATGTTGGCGGCGCCGGGCACGACGAGGCGTTCGGCGCCCTTCAGGTACAGTTCGCGGTGTGCCAATTCCTGATAGTCCACGCCGGCCAGGTTGAGGGTGGCATCGCCGAAGCGCAACGGACGGGAGCGCTGGCGGAGGAACTCGATGCCGGCGCGGGCGGCGGCGGCGGCGGTGTAATTCTCGGCGCGGACGAAACGCTCGTGATTGCCCATGCAGCCGAAGACGCCAGAATCGGCGCGGAGGCGGGCCAGTTGGCGGATGCAGGCGTCGAGCGGATCGCCGGGCGCGGAAATCAGGTCGCCGGTGACGATGGCGATTTGGGGGCGCACTTCGCGCGCCGCGTCCACCACGCGGGCCAGATCGGCTTCAGCCAGAAACGCGCCCAGGTGGATGTCGCTCAACTGGAGGATCCGCAGCCCGTCCAGATCGGCGGAGAGTCCTGCCAGCGGCACGTCCACCTCGCGCACGCGGAAATCGAGCCGCTCGATAAACATGCCGTAACCGAGCGTGGCAAAGGGCGCGGCCATCAGGACCGAGCCGCCGGCGTGGAGCATATGCCGACGGGTGGGGTTGGTGTCCGCGCCAATGCTGCGCCCGATGTGGCGGATGATTTCATAAACGGCGAGCACGCCGGCAGCGGCCAGCAGGTAGGCGATGGCGCCAGCGCCCACGTCCTCCACCAGCCAGCCGGGGAGTTTCAGACGGCTGGCGGTCGAATAGTAGGTGCAGAGGTAGCCGAACACGGCCAGGAGATCGAACGCCACCACGCCAACGCAGATCAGCGCCAGCAGCCGCGGGCCGAGCCGGGCGCGCGCGGCGCCCAGGCACAACACGGAGATGCGCCACTGGACAATAACTAAAATCGCGACTAAGACGAAATCGAACTTCACGCGTGGATGGCCTCGGAAGTGAGTGACGCGGGTTCTCCGTCGGGGAACCGGTGTCGCGATGAGTCGCGACACGGCACGCATGAGTGCGTGCGCCGCGGGTTGGCATGGCTAATTCGCGGCAAGGCCTTCCGGCAAGGGTTTCGCAGGACTTTCCCCATCCCTCGTTCCATTGTAGCGGGCGGCGGAGGCGAATGCAGCGGCGACGGCGACGGCGGCGATGGCGGCGGTTTCGGCGCGCAGGATGCGGGGGCCAAGCGATGCGGGCAGCCATCCGGCGCGGGCGGCGGATTCGCGTTCGGCATCGGTCCATCCGCCTTCGGGTCCGGCCAGCAAGCGGATTTCGCTCGCGGGGGACTGCTCCAACAGGCCCAGCAGCGGCGGCGCGGTATCTTCTTCAAGGCGATAGCCCTGGAATTCGCGCAGGCAAACGTCGAGGCGCACGGCGGGCAGAATTTCGGGAACGCGCAGGCGGCGCGACTGCTCGGCGGCTTCGCGGGCGATGCGCACCCAGCGTTCGGAGCGCTTGGCGGAAGCCTGCAGGAGTCCCTTTTCGCTGCGGGCGGCTTCGATGGGCTGGATGGAATCGACGCCCAGTTCGGTGACCTTTTCGATCATCCATTCGAGACGATCGAACTTGATGAGCGCGGCGCAGAGGACGATGCGGACGGGCAGGCCGGCGGTTTCGATCGGCTCGATCAAGCGAAATACCACGCGCGGGCCGTGCGCTTCGGCGATTTCGGCAAGCCAGGCGGTGTGGCCATCGGAGATTTCGTAACGCTGGCCGGGCTCGACGCGGAGGACGCGGGTCAGGTGGCGGGCGTCGTCGCCGGTCAACTCCGCCGCGCCGCCGCGAATCTCGTCGACAAAGAACCTTCTGCGCGCCAAGCATCCATTATCGCGCGGGCGCTGCTGGAACGCGTCCGCGTTCGAGCCCGGAGGGCGCAAGAAAGTAGCCCAAGGCGCGAGCCTTGGGAATGGCACGGACCGCTGGGAAGCCCCGGAACGGGGCGGAAGGCCTTACTGGACGGCGGCGTTCTTACGCCCCGTTCCGGGGCTCGCTGGCGAGGTACGACGTCCCAAGGCTTGCGCCTTGGGCTACTTTCTTGCGCTCCTCCGGAGCTTGTTGCGTAAGCGACTCGGGGTTGCGGTATTCGCATGGATCGGAGTTCGTTTCGCAGGCGACTTGGGGCTGCGGTATTCGCATGGATCGGAGCTGGTTTCGCAGGCGACTTGGGGGTTGCGGTATTCACGTGGATCGGAGCTGGTTTCGTACACAGTGCTGGAGAGTTGTGATCACTTCGATGCGGCGCGGTTGCTATTCGAACAAACCGCCGCGTTCGAGCGAGAGGAGGCGGCGTTTCAAGGGTAAGCCGCCGCCGTAGCCGATCAGATTACCGTGGGCGCCGATGACGCGGTGGCAGGGGACGACGATGGGGATGGGGTTGGCGCCATTGGCAGCGCCGACGGCGCGGACGGCTTTGGGGGCGCCGATTGCGCGGGCGAGTTCGCTGTAGCTGCGGGTTTCGCCGTAGGGGATGCGGGTCAATTCGAGCCAGACGCGGCGTTGAAAATCGGTGCCAGCGAGGTCGAGCGGCAGATCGAAGCGGCGCAAGCGGCCGTCGAAATAGGCGTGCAACTGGCGGACGGCTTCGGCCAGCAGCGGGTGGGCCGGGTTCGGCGCGGCGGCGGACGGGGCGAACGGGGCGAACTCGATCGAGCGAATTCCGGCCACGCCGGCGGTTAATAGCAACCGGAGGTCGCCCGAGAACATCTCTTCCATAGACTCGAACATGAGGGGGCCGGGGTTAGGGGACGATGTGCTCGCGAGTACACAAGTGCTTCGCTGTCAATGAATTCTGCGAAGGTCAGCGCTCGCTTGTTATAATTGTACCTACCCGACATTATGCCGTTACAGCCATTCGCACCTAATTCCGGCGCGGAGAAGAAGATCTTTCTACTCAAGCCGCGAGGCTTCTGCGCCGGGGTCGTCAGGGCCATCGACGTGGTCAAAATTGCTCTCGACCTGTACGGGCCGCCAGTATACGTCCGCAAGGAGATCGTGCACAACAAGCACGTGGTGGACGAACTGCGGCAGGCGGGCGCGATTTTCGTCGAGGAACTGGACGAAGTGCCGGAGGGCGGGCGCGCCATCTTCAGCGCGCACGGGGTGGCCCCGACGGTTCGGAAGGAAGCCAAGGGGCGCGGCCTGGACGTGATCGACGCCACCTGCCCGCTGGTGACCAAGGTGCACCTGGAAGCGGCGCGGTTCGCGCGCGACGGGTTCAGTGTGGTGCTGATCGGCCACAAGGATCACGACGAAGTGATTGGCACGCTGGGCGAAGTGCCGCACGCGAGCTTCCTGGTGGAAACTGTGGCGGACGCCGATCGCCTGGAGTTGCCCGACCCGGCGCGGGTTCGTTATTTGACGCAGACCACGCTCAGCCTGGACGAGACGCGCGACATCATCGAACGGCTGAAGCAGCGGTTTCCGATGATCCAGGGGCCGCCGGCGCAGGACATTTGCTACGCGACGGAAAACCGGCAGATGGCGGTGAAGGCGATTGCCGAGGCGGTGGACCTGCTGCTGGTGGTGGGTTCGCGGAACAGCTCGAACTCGAAGCGGCTGGTCGAGGTGGGAACGAATTTCGGCGTGCGCTCGTACCTGGTAAACGATCGCGGCGAGGTCGATCGCGCGTGGCTCGGATCGGTGAAGAACGTGGGGGTGACGGCCGGCGCTTCGGCGCCAGAGCACCTGGTCGAGGAACTCATCGCGTTCCTGAAGGACGACGGGTTCCACGCGCTGGAAGAAATTGAGATGGTGGACGAGGACGTGCGCTTTTCGCTGCCCTCGGAGTTGATGATCAGTATCCGATGAACACAGAGCTCGAAACGGCGAGATCGATCGACACTGGCGCGCAGAACGCAGTTGAGCGGGCGCGCGCGCGGCTGGTGGAATTGCAGGCGGAGGATGGGCACTGGTGCGGCGAACTGACGGCCGATACCACGCTCGAATCCGATTACATACTGTTCCAGCTCTGGCTCTATCCGCCGAGCGGCGGGCGGTGGGCGCCGCCGACGCGAACGCTGATCGAAAAGGCGGTGCAATCGATTTTCGAGCGGCAGCTCGACGATGGCGGGTTCGAGATTTTCGCCGGGGGCCCAAGCGAAGTCAGCGCGTCGGTGAAGGCGTATGTGGCGCTGAAGCTGGCGGGGGTGGACGCGGACGATCCGCGGATGGCGCGGCTGCGCGGGCGCATCCTCGAGCTGGGCGGCATACAGGCGGCCAACAGCTACGTCAAGATCAACCTGGGGCTGTTCGATCTGTATCCGCGGCAATACTGTCCGAGCATTCCGCCGGAGATCGTGCTGCTGCCGTTCCGGCTGCTGTACCAGATGTCGGCGTGGACGCGGGCGATTGCGGTGTCGCTCGCGATCGTGCATGCGGCCAACCCGCGGCGGCCGGTGCCGGAGGGATTCGACCTGCAAGAGCTGTGGGTGGAAGGCGTGAGCCCGGCATTTCATCGCGACGGCTCGCTGCTATCGTGGCACAACACGTTTCTCGCGGCGGACGGATTCCTGAAATGGTGGGAACGGAACGGGTCGCAAGCGATCCGGCGCAAAGCGATTGCGCGAGCGGCGGAATGGATGATCGAGCGGCTGCGGCACTCCGACGGATTGGGCGCGATCTACCCGCCGATGATGTATTCGGTGATGGCGCTCGACGTACTCGGCTATGCGGCGGACGATCCGCTGCGCGTCGAGACGTTGCGGCAGTTCGAGCGGCTGATGGTGGACGATGGCGAGCGGTTCTTTTTCCAGCCGTGCTTTTCGCCGGTGTGGGATACGGCGATTGGCGCTTATGCGGTGTCGCACAGCGAAGCGGGCGATGGCGCGGCGGGGCGGGCGGTCGATTGGCTGCTCGAGCGCGAAGTGCGGCGGCATGGCGACTGGAGCCTGAAGCGGCCGGGCGTGGAACCTTCGGGTTGGGCGTTCGAGTACAAGAACGAGATCTACCCGGATATAGACGATACGGCGATGGTGATGCTGGCGCTCGGTAATGCGCGCGGCGCGGACGATGCGGCGCAGCGGGAAGCAGGGCGGCGCGGGTTGGACTGGCTGCTCGCGATGCAATCGCGCGACGGCGGCTGGGCGGCATTCGACGCGGATAACAACTGGGAGTTTCTGAGCCAGGTGCCGTTCGCCGATCACAACGCGATGCTCGATCCGACCTGTGCCGATATTACGGGGCGGGTGCTCGAAGCGCTGGCGGCGCACGGGTTGGGGTGCGATCACGCAGCGGTCGCGCGCGGCGTCAAATGGCTGGTGCGGCATCAGGAAGACGATGGAAGCTGGTACGGACGCTGGGGCGTGGCGTACATTTACGGGACGTGCTTCGCGCTGCGCGGGCTGGCGGCGGCGGGGGAAAGCGACCGCGAGGCGCACGTGCTGCGCGCGGGGGAATGGCTGCGCTCGATTCAGAACGCCGATGGCGGGTGGGGCGAAAGCTGCGCCAGTTACGACGCCGGCACCTTCGTTGCGGCGCCCAGCACGCCGTCGCAAACGGCGTGGGCGATTCTGGGGTTGATCGCGGGCGGCGACGATGCGAGCTTGAGCGTGCGCCACGGCATCGAATATTTGCTCGATACCCAGCTTCCGGACGGAAGCTGGCGAGAGGAACTGGCGACGGGGACCGGTTTCCCCAAGGTGTTCTATTTGAACTATCACTTGTACAAAGACTACTTCCCGCTACTCGCGCTGAGCTCGTTCGCGATCTCGCGAGCCAACTCGAAAGACAGGTTATGAAATTTCCACTCTCAATGACGGCCGGCCTGGCCGGATACATTTTCAAGAACAAGATGCGGCCACGGCCGGAGTGGCAGAAGAACGACGCGGGCGCGGCCGATGCGGCCAACCCGTTTCGCATTCTGCCGCCGAAAGCGGGCGAAAAGCACGCGCCGCATCCGATGATCGCGAAGCGATTCCCGATCGTGCTGATGCTGGAGCCGCTGCACGCCTGCAACCTGACGTGCACGGGGTGCGGGCGGATACGCGAGTACGAGGACACGATCACGGAGCGGGTGCCACTCGAGGAGTGCCTGGCGGCGGTGGACGAATGCGGCGCGCCGGTGGTTTCGATCTGCGGCGGGGAACCGCTGATGTATCCGCAGGTGGGCGCGCTGGTGACGGCGATTCTCGAGCGCAACCGGAACATCTACTTGTGCACCAACGGCATCTTCCTGAAGAAGCGGCTGCACGAATTCAAGCCGGACAAGCGCTTCTACTTCAACGTCCACCTGGATGGAATGCGGAAGACGCACGACCTGGCGGTGGAGCGCGAGGGCGTTTTCGACCTGGCGGTCGAGGGCATTCAGCTTGCGAAGAAGGCCGGGTTCCAGGTCTGCACCAACACGACGGTCTACAAAGAGACCGACATGCGGGAGATCGAGGAACTGTTCGAATTCCTGCGGCAATTCGGCGTGGACGGGCACCAGATTGCGCCGGCGTACGGATATTCGGCGGTCGACGACCGGGAGATTTTTTTGACGCGCGAGGACATACGGGAGAAGTTCCGCGGCTTCGACCGGATCGCGGCCAAGTACCCGGTGCACCAGACGCCGCTCTACATCGAGTTTCTGCAGGGGCGGCACGAGCTGCCGTGCACGGCATGGGGCAATCCGACGTACAACATCAAGGGCTGGAAGGGTCCGTGCTACCTGATCACGGACGGGCAGCACAAGACTTTCGCGGACCTGATGACGCGCACGCCGTGGGAGAGCTATGGGCCCGGCAACGACCCGCGCTGCGAGCACTGCATGATGCACTGCGGCTTCGAGCCTTCGGTGGCCTACGGCATCAGCGCCGGAGTGGGCGACAACATCAAGATGCTGGCATGGATGCTGCGATAGGCCGCGGCGCGGGCGGCGCTGCCTGCAATGGTAGAGCGCCGCGCATCCAAGAATGTCGAGAGGAATCTCGACACAGCAGGCTGGACAGCCTGCGCCACGGAGGCGCGGTGCGATGAAACCGGTTCTGGTGACGGGTGCGTCGGGGTTCCTGGGGTGGCACGTGGCGCGGGTGGCGCTGGAGCACGGGTGCGCGGTGCGGGCGCTGGTGCGGCCGGGAAGCCGCGTGCAGGAGTTGCCGGTCGAAATCGTGAGCGGGGACTTGCGCGATGCGGCATCGCTCGCGCGCGCGGCGGCCGGCTGCGGCATGGTCTTTCACGTGGCGGCCGATTACCGGCTGTGGAGCAGGAACCCGCGCGAGTTATACGACAACAACGTGGAAGGGACGCGCAACCTGCTCGACGCGGCGCGCGGGGCGGGCGTGGAGCGCGTGGTCTACACGAGCACGGTGGGCGCGATCGGGCTCAAGCGCGGCGGGCTGGGCGAGGAAAGCACGCCGGTATCGCTCGAGGACATGGAGGGCGATTATAAGCGCTCGAAGTTTTTGGCCGAGCAGGTGGCGCTCGAATTCGCCCGCGACGGCATGGACGTGGTGATCGTGAATCCGACGGCGCCGATGGGGGATCGCGATTTCAAGCCGACGCCCACGGGCAAGATCGTCGCCGATTTTCTGGCTGGGGCGATGCCGGCCTACATCGATACCGGTCTCAACGTGGTGGATGCGCGCGATGCGGCGGAGGGCCACTGGCTGGCTGGCCAGCGCGGGCGGCGCGGCGAGCGGTACATTCTCGGATCGGAGAATCTCACGCTGGCCGAGATTTTGCGCCAGTTGGCCGCGATCACCCATCGCAATCCGCCGCGCGTGCGTTTACCGTATTTCGTGGCGTGGTGCGCGGGGGCGGCCGGCACGGGGTGGGCGAAGCTGTCGGGCGCGCCGCCGCGGGTTTCGCTCGAAGCGGTGCGGCTGGCGAAGAAGAAAATGTGGGTCACGCATGCCAAGGCCGCGACGGAGCTGGGCTACCAGCCGGGGCCGGCCGTGCAGGCGCTCACGCGCGCTGTCGAATGGTTCACGCGCGGCCAGGGGCAGGCGTGAGGCTGCTGGTGGTGGCGGCGGACAAGCGGGAACTGCGCGGCATCCTGGAGCGCGCGGGAGGGAAGCAGGGGTTGGCAGGCGGAAGCGCCTGCCCCACTGGGCGGCAGGTTCGTGGCGAGCTAGGGGCTTTCGTTTGTCAACCCAAGCAACTGGGCGTGGACTGGGCGCGCATGGCGAAACTGGGAGAACACGATTTGTTGCTGGTGGCCAACGGCGCCGGAGCGGCGCGGGCCGAAGCCGCGGTAGATAGGGCGGCGGCGTTCCGGCCGGAGGCGATCGTCAGCAGCGGTTTTTGCGGCGCACTGGAGGAGACGTTGAGAATTGGCTCGGTAGTGGTGGGCACGGAAGTTAGCGGCGCCAACGGCCGGTTCCAAGCGGGAACGCCGGTGGCTTCCATGCCGTATCATCGTGGGGTGGTAGTGACGATCGATCACGTCGCCCAGACGGCCGCGGAGAAACGCAGCCTGCGCGAGACGGGCGCGAGCGCAGTGGAGATGGAAGCCGCAGCGGTGGGCGCGCGATCGGCCGCGCTGGGATTGCCGTTTTATTGCATCAAAGCGGTCACCGACCTGGCAGGCGAAGATATGGCGAACGATCTGAATGCAGCGCTGCGTTCGGACGGACATTTCGATACAATAGGAATCTTAGGTTCCATTTTTTGTCGTCCGCTGGACCGACTGCCGGAGCTCGTGCGGCTGCGGGGTCGTTCTGTGCGGGCTGCGTCCGCATTGGGGGAATTCTTTGCAGATTGCCGGTTCTGAATCGAACGCCATACCCGTGACCATGCATGCAGCCGTGTATCGCGGCGCGAGCCTGGTGGAGATTGAGGAAGTCCCAACGCCCGCGATCGGGCCGGGCGAGATCCTCATCCGGGTGGAGGCGTGCGGAATCTGCCACACGGACCTGAAGAAGATCGAGCACAACCTGCTGGCGCCGCCGCGCATTTTCGGCCACGAAACGGCGGGGGTGGTGGTTGCGGCCGGGAGCGCGGTTACGAAGTTCCGTCCGGGCGACCGCGTGGTGGCCTTCCACCACATTCCGTGCATGGATTGTTTTTACTGCCGGCACAAGCTGTACGCGCAATGCCCGGTGTACAAGAAAGTGGGCATCACGGCCGGTTTCGAGCCCGCCGGCGGTGGATTTGCGCAGTACGTGCGGGCGATGGACTGGATCGTGGAACGCGGCGTGGAGAAGATCCCCGACGGCGTTTCCTTCGAGCGCGCCACGCTGGTGGAGCCGCTGAATACGTGCCTGAAGGCGGTGACGCAGGCGGATCCGCAGCCGGACGAATTTGTGTTGGTGCTGGGGCAGGGCCCCATCGGATTGATGTTCACCATGCTGGTGCGGCGCACGGGGGCACGGGTGGCGGCGACGGATACGCTGGCCGAGCGGCTCGCGATATCGGCAAGGTGCGGCGCGGAATTGACGTGGGATCCGCGCACGGTGGACGTAGCCGCGGAGGTCAAGAAGCTCACGGGCGGACGGGGTGCGGATTTCGTGGTGGTGGCGGTTTCGGCGCCGGGAATCGTGGAGCAGGCGATCGCGTGTTCGCGGCCGGGCGCGCGGATTCTTCTTTTCGCGCAGACTTCGGCGGTCGAGCGCATCGAAGCCTCGGGCGCGGACATCTGTGTAGGAGAACGCACAATTTTCGGTTGCTATAGCGCTTCGGTGGATCTGCAAAAAGAATCCGCCAGGCTGGTGTTTGGCGGCGAGTTACCGGTAGAGGAGTTAATATCCCACCGCCTGCCGCTGGTTAAGATTCGTTCAGGAATCGATTTGGCATTGCATCCAGGATCTAATTCGTTGAAAATAATTGTTCAGCCACAGAGGTGGTCATAGTGAATAACCACATGATGGCTGCCGTGCTTTATGGCAAGGAACACTTGCAAGTGGAGCCGGTGGCCATTCCCAGCATTCAAAGCAGAGACATCCTCGTTCGGGTGAGAGTAGCCCTTACCTGCGGTACCGACGTGAAGGTATTCAGCCGGGGCTATCACGCTCGGATGATCGTTCCGCCTGCGGTGTTTGGGCACGAACTAGCCGGCGACGTGGTCGCGACTGGCGAGGATGTGACGAAGTTCAAGATCGGGCAGCGCGTGGTGGCGGCCAATTCGGCGCCCTGCAACAACTGCTTCTATTGTAAGCGGGGCTTCGAGAATCTGTGCGAGGACCTGCTGTTCAATAACGGCGCGTACGCCGAATACATCCGGATTCCGGCGCGCATCGTGGAGGGCAACACCTACCTGGTTCCGGAACACGTCGGGTATCAGGACGCGGCGTTGATCGAGCCGCTGGCGTGCGTGGTTCGCGGCTGGGAAGAGACGGCGCCGCGCGCGGGCGACGCGGTGGCGGTGATCGGGCTGGGGCCGATCGGGTTGATGTTCGTTAAGCTGGCGAAACTGCACGGCTGCCGCGTGATCGCGGTGGGCCGGCGCAAGACGCAACTGGACCGCGCGGCGGCCCTAGGCGCCGACGATCTGATCGTGGGCGAGGACGGGGCGGACCCGGTGAAGACGATTCGCGGGCTGACCGGCGGGCGCGGTGTCGACATCGCGATTGAAGCGGTGGGCAAGCCGCAGACTTGGCAGTGGGCAGTGAGCATGGTGCGGCGCGGCGGCGTGGTCAACTTCTTCGGCGGCTGCCCGAACGATACCACGGTGAATATCGATACGGCCCTGCTGCATTACTCGGAGATCACCTGCAAGGCGAGTTTCCATCACACGCCGACGCACATCCGCAAGGCGCTCGACCTGGTTGTGGCGGGGCACATACGGGCCTCGTTCTTCGTGAACCGCGAAGAGCCGCTGTCGAACCTGCTCGAAGTGATGCGCCACCTGATGAGCCATAACGGCCACTTGAAAACGGCGATTCTGCCCTAAGATGCCGTGCGCAGAGACTACCGGGTTTCTGCCGCCGGCCGATTTCGTACACGCTCCCGAAGCGCTCGGCCGCGCCTGGTCCGCGGAGGAAGCGCGCGCTTACACGCGCTGGCTGGCGACGCGCCATTACGAAAACTTCCACGTGGTTAGCTTCCTGCTGCCCAAGCGTCTGCACCAGGATTTCTACAACGTATACGCGTATTGCCGGTGGGCCGACGATCTGGGCGACGAAATCGGCGACCGCGCGGAAAGTCTGCGGCTGCTGGCATGGTGGGGCGGGGAACTGGACGGGATGTTCGCGGGGCGCGCCACGCATCCGGTGTTCGTCGCGCTCGAGGAAACGGTGCGCCGCCACGGGGTTCCGCGGGAGCCGTTCGCCGATCTGATCGCGGCGTTCGTGCAGGACCAGACGGTGACGCGCTATGCGGGCTGGGGGGAACTGTTCGATTACTGCCGGCGCTCGGCGAACCCGGTGGGCCGGCTGGTGCTGTACCTGTGCGGCTACGCGGACGAAGAGCGGCAGCGGTTGGCGGACGCGACGTGCACGGCGCTGCAACTGGCGAATTTCTGGCAGGACGTGACGGTGGATCTGCTCAAGGACAGGGTCTACATTCCGCTCGAGGTGCTCAAGCGAAACGGGGCGCGGGTGGAGGACGTGTTGGCGCGGCGGTTCACGCCGGGCATTGGCGAGGCGATGCGCGAGAGCGTCGATCGGGCGCGCGAGTTATTCGCCGAAGGGCTGCCGCTGGTGGGCATGGTGGACCGCAGGCTGGCGCTCGATCTGGACCTGTTCAGCCGGGGCGGAATGCGCGTGCTCGACAAGATCGAGGGGCAGGGTTACGACGTGCTGCGGGCGCGGCCGGCGATCGGGAAGTTCGAGCGGGTGCGCTTGCTGATCGGTTCGCTGGCGCGGCTGGCGATGCCGCGGGCCGCATGAGAAACGCGATCGAACAATCGTACGACTACTGCCGCCATGTGGCGCGCAGCCGCGCCAAGAATTTCTACTACTCGTTCCTGCTGCTCAGCGCGCAGCAGCGCAAGGCCATGTGCGCGGTCTACGCCTTCATGCGCATCTGCGACGATTTGAGCGACGAGCCGGGCGCCAGCCGCGCGGCGCTCGACGGCTGGCGCGAAGAGATGGAAGACGCGCTGGGCGGGCGTTTCAGCGGGCATCCCCTATGGCCCGCGTTCCACCACACGGTGCGGCGCTTCGGCATCCCGAACGATTACCTGCGCGCGATGATCGACGGGGTGGTTTCGGACCTGGAGCCGCGCCGCTTCGAGACTTTCGGCGAACTCTACCGGTACTGCTACCAGGTGGCGTCGGTGGTGGGGCTGACGGTGATCTACATTTTCGGATTCGATACGCCGAGCGCGCCGCCGCTGGCGGAGAAGTGCGGGATCGCGTTTCAACTCACCAACATTCTGCGCGACATCCGGGAGGATTCGGGGCGCGGGCGCGTCTATCTGCCGCAGGAAGACCTGACGCGGTTCGGCGTTTCGGAAGCCGACCTGGCCAAGGGCAATCGCACGGCAGGGTTCCTCGAAATGATGCAGTTCGAAGCGGAGCGCGCGCACGCATACTATCGCGAATCGCGCCCGCTGCTCGATTTGATCCATCCGCGCAGCCGGAGCTCGCTGTGGGCGCTGATCACCATATACTCGCGCCTGCTCGATCGCATCGAAGCCGGCAACTACGACATTTTCCGCAAGCGCGTGCGATTGTCGACGTTCGAAAAGTCGTGGATCGTGGTGAAGGCGCTGACGGGGATGGGCGGATGATGCTAGATTCGACGAATGGGCGATATTCAGATGCAAAACTACCGGCGACCGGGCGGGCTCATGCGACGTTTCGGCTGCGGCATTCTTGTTGCGCTGGCCTGTGAAGTAGCCAGCGGCCAACCCGAGCCGCAACGCAACGAGTTCGAAGTCGCCTCGGTCAAACCGTCCCCGCCACCAGTTGGAGGGATGCTCATGGTCAGGATGAGCGGCGGTCCGGGGAGACCGGACCCTACCCTGTTCACTTGCGAGAACTGCAGCCTGTCGAATCTGATCACGATCGCCTACGGCATCCAACACTACCAGCTTTCCGGTGTGGACTGGCTTCAGGCATCAATGTTCGACGTCAATGCCAAGGTGCCGAAGGGGGCCACGCAGGATCAGTTCAAACTGATGCTGCAGAGTCTGTTGGCCGACCGCTTCAAACTGGCGGTGCACCATGAATCGAAGGACCTGCCTGTGTATGAGTTGGTTGTCGCGAAGGGGGGGCGAAGTTCAAGGAGTCGGTGGAGGACGTCGCGCCCAAGGACAACGCGGCGGACGCAGCGCCATCCCGCCCATCCACGCCGGCGCCCCCCAAGCTCGGTAAGGACGGATATCCGGAACTGGCGCCTGGCCGTCCGGGGATGATAGCGATGAATGGCCGTTATCGCACGTACTGGCCAAAATTGACAATGGAGGGACTGTGCTCCGATCTGGCGGGGCAGCTCGGCAAGCCGGTTACGGATGCAACAGGCTTGAAAGGGAAATACGATATTGGCCTGTATTGGTCCTCCGATAGCGGACGGCAACCGGTATCCTCACAGGAGTTTCCTCAGATTTTTGG
>PMKM01000161.1 GCA_003157745.1 Bryobacterales bacterium
GGTGGGCTATCGGTGACCATCTCGTTGCCGCCCGAGACGGTGTCAACGCCGAGCGTTCCCAGCGGAACCACGAGCGGAGTGGCGGGCACGGCGTACACATACTCAACCGGCGGGTCGGTCGACAACCGCGGTTATTCCGTGCAGTATCTGTTCAGCTGGGGCGACGGAACCAACTCGGGGTGGCTGGCGATCGGGACGACATCGGCCTCGCACACCTGGACTTCGACGGGATCGTTCAGCGTGACGGCGCAGGCGCGCTCGTCGGTGAATACCTCGGTGACTTCGCCAGTGTCCTCGGCACTCGGCGTCTCGATCTCCGATCCGGTTCCAACGGTGATCGAGTTCATCCCCAGCGGAACGGGCGCCACGCAGACATTTACGGTGCAGGTGGAGGACTATCGAGGCGGTTCCGCTGTGACGTATCTGCAACCGTTCCTGAGCACGAGTTCCACACTGAGCACGACCGCCAATAGCTGTCACGTGGAATACGTGGCGAGCGCCAACGCGCTGTATCTGGACAGCTCGGCGGGGAATTTCAGTTGGGTCGGCTCGCAGCCTTACGGCGGTTCCTGGAGCGGAAGCAGCTCCAACGGGATCTGCCAAGTAAACTCATGGTCGACCTCGATCAGCGGGAACTACTTGACGCTCTTCTTCAACCTGACGTTCCCGACGGCGGGAACCTGGTACGAATTTGTGGACGCATCGAATGCAACCGGCAACACGCCGTGGGTGACCAACGGTCTGACGTGGAGCCACTAAAGGACTCGAAGTGACAAAATCAAACAACTTGCAAAAGGAGAACATATGAGTAAGATCTTAATCGCCATGTACGCACTTGCCGTAATTATGTCGGCGCAGAGTACTGGGGCGATCTCGGGAACATTGAAGAGCAACGGTAGCCCCGTCGGCGGCGCGGTCGTCTCGGCGTATCTTCAGGCGCCGGGAACGAGCGGAAATTTTCCGCCGGTCTTTAACGCCTTAACCGGAACCGACGGTTCGTTCACTGTGAATGCACTGCCCGCCGGCAAGTATCTTCTGTGCGCGGAAAAGGCCTCCGCCGCGCTGTTGAACCCGTGCTTCTGGTCGGCAAGCGCAAACACCGTTACCGTTGCGCCGGCAGGCAAGGTTTCCGGAGTTTCCCTTACGGCGCAGACCGGCGTCGCCATGAACATACGCATCGAAGACCCGAACGGACTTCTCACGAGCAACCCCAGCCTCGATGACATCGTGATCGGCGTCAAGCCCACCAACGGAATCTCCCTTCCGGTCCCCGTCTCGGCGCATGACAGCGGCGGAAGAACGATGACCATGGTGGTTCCCCAAGGTGCGCCCGCGAACTTCCTGATTTACTCGGCGAACCTCTCGCTCAAGGACGGTCAGGGCGACTCGTTTTCCTCGCCCAACGTCGGAGTCACGGTCAACGCGCCGAGCGTTACAGGCGCCGCCGCCTTGTCGAACTCCCCCAGCCTCACTCTGACCATTCAGGGAAAACACCCGTAGGCTTGCCGTGGCGAACTAAGGAGAAAACGTGTGCGCAGCATCATTCAAGTCGTATTGGCCGGCTGCGTGACCAGCGTGTTGCTGGCCGCCCCGCCCGGAGCCACATCTTCGATTTCGGGAACGGTCCTCGGCTTCGGCGGGAAGCCGGTGCCTGGCGTTGTAGTGTCTTACTTCGAGGAGCCATCGTCCTCACAAGCTAGCGCGCTTCTGAATGGCTTCGTGCGGACGAAACCGGATGGAACGTTCACCATTTCCAACGTCGGTGCCGGCAAATATCAGATCTGTGTTCAGGCACAGGAAATGGGTATGCTCGATCCGTGCGTCTGGTCGGCAAAGCCCGCGGTGACGGTCGCTGCGGGAGAGAACAGCACGGGGCTGCGAATTACGCTGCAAAAAGGCGCTTGGCTGAAGCTCCGCCTTGTCGATCCCAATGGATTCCTGCCGGGCAACCTGAATGTGAAGCCGGGAACGCAGATGGTGATCGCCGCGCGAACGCCGTCCGGCTTCTTGCAGACGACGCATCTGGTGGGCAAAGACGCTACCGGCACGAACCTCGAAATGCTCCTACCGACGGCCGTTCCGGTGCATCTTGGTGTCTTCAGCCAGATGTTTCAGTGCGCCGACGCGAATGGGACAGCCGTCGGCGCCGAGACCGCCTACACAGTGACGATACCGGCGGGGCAGGAGTACTACAACGCGACGTTCACTGTCACGGGTCGTAACCAATGAGAGGCAGCCGGCGCGATTGATGCTTGGCGGTGCGACCTTCAGCGGCGCGGCGCCAGGCGACCATCTTACATAACGGTCGAAAGCAGTGAGGCCGCGGTTATGGTGGTGATCAATCCGAATATCTTGTAGCCAGCTGTCGAGATAGGAAGCACCATGGGCCGGGACTCAACCAGGAGAAAGGGAAGCAGTGAAGCCAGTGGGATCATCGGGCTTATCAAAGTACCTTCCGGGTGGCGCCCGAGCCCCGGTCAGGCGCGACGGCGGAAAGGGATTAACTATGGGTAGTTTCACGCGAGATGAGCTTTCTAAGCAGCAAGATGTGCCGCGACCGCGGAACGCCGAACGGCGGGGCGAGTTTGCAACCGGAATTCTCGCGCCAAACAAGTCACAAAAGCGCCCGCGGCCGTGGTTCGGCCTCCGCCGCCTGTCGCCGTCACACAGAGAGGTTGACCCAGCGCCTGCCCGGCCTATGAGTACCGTCAGCGGACAGATCGCGAAGTGGCTAACTCTTGTGGTCTTAGGGACACTAAGCCTCCTTAGCCAGCAGACGACCGCGACGGCAGGCAAACCGACATGGCAACCCGATCTGCCAATCGAGTTTCAGCCATACGCAAGGGCTCTAGGAGACCGGCTGCAAACTCCTGGGAAGGAGCGAATGACGTTGACAGGGACGATAACCCAGTCGGGCCAAAGCTATCCCGCCACGTTGACGTATCAGCTGCCGAATATCATTCGAATTGACGAAAGCGGAGCCCATGCGCGTTCGATGGCATTCAATGGCACCGCCACATGGACTTCCTCCGGTTCCTTCTCCGAGCAAGACCTGTCTGAAATGGAGTCGTTCCTCGACGACGTCGCGGAAACTACCTTTTACTCGCTGTCGCGGGGGAGCACTTTGCGGGTGATCGCCAGGCATTCCCGAATAGATAATGGCAAGGCGCCCACGTACTCCGGGCCTTGGGCGAATATCTATGAGCTTGTCGGCAATCCTCTTTCTCAACCCGCAGGCACGGTTCGCCAAAAGCACTACTACTTCGATGCTCAAACGGCGTTGCCCATGCTGGTGCGCTATCGCGTCAAGAAGGCCGACAGTAGCATCGTGCTGACCGAGACTTCATGGACCAAGTGGGGCAAGATCAGTGGCGAGTCGGTTCCTGGAGCGGTCACCCGGTCCGAGGCCGGCAACTCAGTCTTGGTGTTCCAGGTGTCTGGTGCAACCTTCAGTTCGGCTGCGAACGACAACTTCTTCACCCAACAATAAACAGGAATGCGAGCATGAACAAGCGAAACACATCGGTAATCCAATCGCCTGTCGGGAAGTCGACCCACGCCTGTCTTGCGCGCTGCGGCCTAGTGTTTCTCGCGCTTCTGCCACTCCTCGTCAGCGCGCAGAACTTTCCGGCGCGGGGGTTTCTTCCAGGCGCTTCCTACGATTCTTCCCAAACCGAGGACGTGAATGTGCAAACTGGGAACGTCACCTATCGGGTTCCGATCTACAACTTTCCCGCCGGCGCAGGCGGCCAATCGATGGGCGTGTCCCTGGTTTATAACTCAAACATCTATGACATTGTCGACTCATTCGGCAGCATCGCGCAATCGACCACCGGCGGGGGATGGATGTATTCGTTCAAATACAACATGATGATGGAACAGAATAGCGGAATTTGCGCTGAGTGGCCGGGAACACCACCGGAGCCGGCCGTGCGCGTTTCCGTAGTGTTCCCCGACGGAAGCCGGCACCTTTTGCACCTCAAGGGCACAACCACTGACGCTCTGGGGGCATATCAAGCGGGGGATGCAAGCGGCTTCTATCTGACGCTGCCAAATGGAACGGATGTCTGCCCGGGCAACAATCCCCCTACGCTTTCCGGGACGCTCGTCTATTACACGGACGATGGCACCTATGTCAGAGCGGAAGTGAGCACGAGTTCAGGTTCGTGGACCCTATTCTTTCCAAACGGTACTAAGGTCTCGGGAGCTACAGTTCCAGGCGACGCAACACAGATCACGGACCGTAACGGAAATTCGATCTTCATCAGTCCGGGTGTATCGAGCGAGACGATGGAACCGCAGACGACGATCACCGATTCCCTGGGACGGACCGTGACCATCACATCGCAGCTCGCAGTGTCCAACGATCCCGATCTCGCTACGTTTCTGGTAGACACGGTTACGGCTCCCGGAGTTGGGGGCCCACTCACATGGACAATCAATTGGGCTAGATTTAGGTCAACGGATCAAACATACTATTACGATACGGACAATCAGGGCATGTCGGAGAAAACTCCGATTGTGCCTGGTGGTACCTTCATTCAGAGCATTACTCTCCCCAGCGCCAACGGAGAAGTGCTGACGTACCAGTTTGGATATAATGTCAACCCCGGTTGGGGCCAACTCCAGACGGCTGTTACACCTTATGGCTTAGTGTCGACTTATCACTATATTGTGGGAGACACTCCGGGCACGGACAGCAACACCGCCGATTTGTCAGATTTCAGACCTTTTCCCGGTCCAACCACTTTGAAAGACGACCAAAAGACCCTTAGCTGGAAGGATGCCCAGGGTGTAGCACGAGCGCAGACATGGAGTTATGATAGGTCTGCTCTTGCCAGCGCTGCCTGGGGGCTTGGATCATCCGCTCCTGTGACTGTGACAGCCCCGGACGGGGGCAAGACAACCCACACCTTGTGCGACGTGAATGCCTATCAATCCTTGGTGGAGTGCGGCACTACACTTCCGAATGGTGACACGATCCAGCGGACTTGGAGGCGAAACTGTCCCTTCCAGATCTGGGACAGTCAGTCTGGGAATCCCTACGTAAAGACCGAATTCCGAACCTCCGGCGGCCAGACGGCGATTACCGACTATTCATACGACCGGAATGGAAATCTGCTGGCCAAGGCGGAGTACGATTGGGTCGGGCAAACCGGCCTTACCTCGATACCGCAGGGCTTGGCGGCCACGCGCACAACGGCGAAGACGTTCGGGCTTCTCACTGGCCCGCCGCTTGGTGACTCGTGCGGCAGCGACGCCATCCATAACGTGGACGACGCGAAAGCCTATTGGAATTCGCGTCCCGGCGCTGTCTTGAATTCCGTGACTTCAACTGAGGTTGCAGGTTCGCTCGGAACCATCAGCCGCGTCGAATACACTTACGACCGCAGCAATGATCCGACGATTACAGGCAACGTGGTGCAGGAGACCCGCTGGCGAAGTGTGGATGAGAATGGAAACCCGCTGGCATACTCCAACCCGTTGACGGACAACAATTCCATCAACGTGCAGCACACTTACGACGCCAACGGCAACCTGACTTCCACTACAGACGCTAACAGTGTAGTGACGACGTACGTCTCGCCGTTCTGCTCGTACACGGACAAAAACGGGACTCTGCACCAAGCCTATCCGGCATCGATGACGCGCGCTCAAGGAACCGCACTCAGCCGCGCGACGTCTCAGACCTGGGACTGCGCGACAGGTCTGCTGTTGACAAGCACGGATCCAAACCATGTCGTAACAAACTACGCGCTGTATGATCTGCTCGGGCGGCCGAAGCTGGTCAAGGAGGCGTATGGAAGCGCCACCGAGCTTTGGACTAGCACAGTCTACTCTGAGGCCGATTCCTCCGCGAGCGCGGCGATCCCGTTGACTGTCACCACCTCGCGCGACCGCGACACGAAACAGGACGGGATGATCGTTGAGATCAGCGAGTATGACCAGCGCGGCACGGTGGCGGTTCACCAGAGCTCCGGAGCGACCGTGCAGACACTGGGAAGACTCAGCGTCGTCGCAGACTCCTTCAGCTACGAAGCCGTGTCCAATCCCTACACCACAACCGGCGATCCCAGCATGGGGTGGACGCGGACGAAGTACGACACCAATGGCCGCGCTGTGGCAGTGGACCATTTCGATGGCGCCGCGCCGCCGTATCCCTTCGGGGCTAACACCACGGTGGCCTCGGGAAGTAAAACCAGCTACTCCGGTAATGTTGCCACCACGACCGACGAAGGCAACGTCGTCAAACAGACCACGATCGACGGCCTAGGGCGGCTGCATACGGTGGTCGAGGACCCGAGCGGGAAGAACTACTCCACAACCTATACGTACAATCCTAGCGATCATCTGCTGACCGTATTGCAATCGGGGCGATCACGCAACTTCACACACGATTCGCTGGGGCGCCTGACTCAGAGCCAACAGCCGGAAAATGGCATGATCGTCAACGGCACCGTGACCCTGGGGACCATCCAGTACCGTTACGACAAGACCGGCAATCTCCTCTCAAAGATCAGTCCATCAGGGACGGTAGGCTCCGACCAGACCAGCACTATCACATTCGCCTACGACGCACTCAATCGCCTAGTTAGAAAGGCGTATCCAGATGGGACGGCGGTCACGTACTGCTACGACGGGGATACCGGCGCATACAGTTCGCCTGCGCGCTCATGCGTGGGCGCGCCCACGGGATCGCTGTTGATCGATCGCCAGACGATGGTGACTTCGCCGCAAGCGATGACGACATACGGAAACTACGACGAGCTGGGCCGTGTGGGACAGAGCCAGCAAACCATCGCCGGAACCGCCTATCCGGCTTTTCTGTACCACTACAACTTAGCGGGAGGGCTAAAGTCCGAGACGTATCCTTCGGGGCGGACCCTGACGATGGGCTTTGACAGCGCGGGGCGGGTGCAAAGCGTGACGGGCGCTATGAGCGCGCCGGCGAACCCAACCACCTACGCTAGTTCGATCACATACGCGCCGAACCAGGCAATACAGCAGATCACGTTAGGGGGCATCGTCGAGACCGTCAGCTTCAACACTCGGGTGCAGCCGTCGCAGATTCAGGCGGGTTCGCTCACGATAGGCTACGATTTCGGAAGCGCTAACAATAACGGAGACGTGCGGAGCAGTACGATTACCCACAGCGGGCAACAGGCGATTCAAGCGTTCTACACATACGACGGAGTAAACCGGCTGAAAGCGGCGGCGGAGAATCCAGCGGTGAAAGCGGCGCCTGCGGACTGCAGCGACCGTTCGAGCAGTTGGTGCGAGCAGTACGATTACGACGCATTCGGGAACCGCACAATAACTGATAACAACAATCTGGCGGGCCTGATGGCAACCACGCCGGGCGCGTTCAATGCGCTGAACCAGATTGCGGGAGGCTCCTGGGGGTACGACGCAGCGGGGAATTTGACGGCGGCGCCGGGAGGCACATACGCATACGATGTGGAGAACCGACTGGTGAACGCATCGACCTCGCTTAGGACGATGGCGTATGCTTATGATGGCGATGGTCGACGGGTGATACAGACGGTATGCCCCGGCGGGACGAGTTCCGTTGCCTGCGTGGTTGGCTCTTCTGGGTCCGCGACAACGCTTTATGTCTACGATGCCACAGGAGAGTTGGCAGCAGAGTACAAGAACTGCCAGAGTTCAGCGGACTGCGTGGATCCGAACCAGCCAGCCGGACTGGTGTATCTGACGTCGGACATGCTGGGCAGCACGAGGCAAGTGGTGGACGCCCAGGGCAACCCAATCGAATGCGTGGACTACTTGCCGTTCGGCGATTTCCTGCCGAGCCCGACGACTGGGCCGCGGAGCGGGGTTGCGTGTTATGGGCAGAGCGAGGCCGTAACGGAGCTGTTCACCGGCAAAGAGCGGGATCCGGAGACAGGCTTCGATTACTTCGGGGCAAGATATTTCTCGGGAGCGCAGGGGCGGTTTACCAGCCCGGATGCTCCGCTTCTTGACCAAGATCCGAGTGATCCGCAAAGCTGGAATCTCTACAGCTACGTCCGCAACAATCCACTCATGTTCACCGATCTGACAGGCAACGACTGCGTCTACCTGAACAGCAGCGGAACAGAGGTCGGCAGTATCAATAATGAGACTACCTCGAAACAATGCGGGAAGTCGGGTGGGTACTGGGTGGATGGGACTGTCACGCAGGCTCGGTTCGCTTACGGGTCTTTGATTCTAACTGGAACAACGAACGGGGAAGACAGGACTTCTGCTTCCTACGCGCTTGGGCCGGACCCCGGCCTGATGGCGTTGCAGCAGGCTGGTCAAATGGCAAGTCCGGTCACAGACCCGAGGTTTATCGCTGAGTTTTATGGTGCTTCTGCCTTGGCTGGCGCCGCTCTTTACGGCGCCGGAGTCACAACAATCGGTGCCGAGCTGACGCAGCTCGGTGAGTTGGACGCGGTTGCACTAGACACAAATGCGATGATCGCAGCAATTGAGAATCCGACCAGTGCGGCCGGACAGGCCGTTCTGAAGGTTCTAGGCAAGAACGCGCCCATCGTTTCGCGCCAAGCCGTGAGAGAGTTCCTCGTCAAAGGAAGCAAGGAAGCTTTGCGCAAATTCTTGGTCAGCCGCGGTGGCGGTGTAGCCGCATCCGGAAGCGCAGCACTCGTGCAGGCAATGATTCGGCTAGGTCTCAAGCCAGGTGACGCGCAGGTCGCGGCTTCGGCGATCCAAAGTGGCGTCCGTTTGATTCTCTTCGATGCGAAGGGATTTGGCAACAAGATCGGCGATCTCGGCATTCTGCTGAAGCACTGAAGAGGGAGAAGCTGCATGGCAACAATCAACACACTTGTCACAGAAACCAACTGTCCCGTCTGCGCGCAACTGTCGACATTCCGCATTGATTTCCGCTATGGAGAATGCTGGATGCACCTCTACTCTCTCGGCGACGATCTTCGCTGGGGCCCCGAGAAGGCGAACGTGGGTAGGCCGGAGGACTTGCGGGTCCTTGTGGAAGGATACGATCGAATCTGTCCCCATTGTCACGGCCGCGATCTCAATTTCGACATTTCAATTGAGAATAATGTTCTGACTTCGGTCGCTCCGCTGCGACGACAGCCAACCGAAAACGGGTATGTAGTGATTGGAGATTGAATGCTGCGCAGTTGCCGGTGCTGCGTCGGCAGAAGGCGTGACGCGCCTCAGGAGTGCGCTCTGAAACGTGAGACCGGGAGGCCAAAAGTCAAACGTGGCAGCACATACAGGTTCTTCAGTTGAGCTGATGGGCTTTGACAGCGCGGGGGCGGGTGCAAAGCGTGGCGGGCGCTCTGAGCGCGTCGGCGAACCCAACGGCCTGCGCTTCGATCACATACGCGCCGAACCCGGCAATACAGCAGATGACGTTAGGGGCATCGTCGAAACCGTCAGCTTCAACACTCGGATGCAGCTGTCGCAGATTCAGGCGGGTTCGCTCACGACAGGCTACGATTTCGGAAGTGCTAACAATAACGGAGACGTGCGGAGCAGTACGATTACCCACAGCGGGCAACAGGCGATTCAAGCGTTCTACACATACGACGGAGTAAACCGGCTGAAAGCGGCGGCAGAGTATGGGGGCAACAGCCAAAGCGCCTGCGGGACCGCGACGTGCTACCTTTCGGTGGATCAGATTGGCAGCACGCGGCTGGTTACCGATAGCAACGGGAATGTGATCCGGCGGTACGATTATCTGCCATTCGGCGAGGAGTTGTGGGCCGGCACGGGACACGGGGACGGCCTGATCCGCGCCGCTGTTTGTTGCGCCGCCGGTTACTGGTGGCTACCGGAAGGGCGGCGCTTGGCGCCGGCTGGGGATATGGCTCTACCACCTCTACGGCGGTGATAGACCAAGGTGTTTGGTGACGGAAGCGGCAGGAAGGCAATGGGCTGGCAGGCGAGACTCTGAGGGCCAGCGTGAAACCACAAATCGGAATCGGCATATGAGATTGAAACCAATTGCAACAATGGACGCCCGCGGTGGAACGCGGGAGACACCGGTCCGGATGGCTGCGGGAGCCGGACGAGCGGAGATGAGCCCAACCGCGACAAGCCCCAACATGGCCTTCGGTGCCGGCTGGCGGCAGGGCTTTGGCGCGCTGGCGGTGGCAGCCTGCGTGCTCGCGTTCTGGAGCGCAGCCCCGGCGATGGCTCAGACCGCCTGGCTGCCAGGCGGTGACTTCATCGGCCCCAGGGATCTGCCGCCGGACTTTGCGGCCCTTCTCCAGAGACTCGGGGGGCGCCTGACCGCGGCTACGAATGCCAACGTTAGCGTCACTGGGACCGTCACGGATGAAAAGGGCTCACGCGCTGCGCAGGTTACAGTGCAGGCGCCAGGACTCCTCCGGTATCAGGAGGGACAAAGCCGCGTGATAACCTTCAACGGCACGAACTTCCTGAGCGGCAGCGGCAGCCTTTCGACCGACGATAGCCGTGTGGCTGAAAGCCTCCTGGCGCATTTCCCGGATGCGGTACTGCTTCAGATCGCGAGAGGCGGCGGTCTGCTCCGTCGCATTGGAACAGGTTTTCGGACCGACAACGGCAAGACGCCGAACTACAAGGGGCCCTGGTGGACCGTCTATGGCTTTTCGCCAGGGCCGTGGACCGGATTGTCGGCGGGCCAGCCGTTGCAGCAGCGAGTCATCATCGCTATCGATGAACAGAGCGGACTCCTGAGCGAAATCCGCGTCGTGGAGAACATGGGCACACCTTCCCAGAGCGTTACTCAGACGAAGATTTCCAATTGGTTCCAGCAGGCTGGGCAGTGGTATCCGGGCACTATCGCCCGCTTGGAGAACGGCCAGCAAGTGCTCAGCTTGAAGATTCAGCAGGGGAGCGTCGGCACGCAGGTGTCACCTGCCACCATTACCGTCCAGTGAGCTGTCCACGAGGAGATGCAAGTATGAAACCAGTTCGAGTCTCAGTTCCGCACAGAGTCGCCGCCGCGCTTCTGTTCGCATTCGCTTCCACGGCGGTCCTCGCGCAGTCGGTCTCCATGTCGAACCCTCCGAGTAGTGCGCCACAACGCGGCTTCTATCCAGGAGGCTCCTATTCTTTGAGCGAGATCGAAACGGTCGACAACGTAACGGGCAACGTCATCCTGAAGATTCCGGTTGCGAAGCTGCCCCCCGGGCGCGCTGGCTCGTCATTCGAGCTCAGCATGCTATATAACTCGACAATCTGGGACCTGTCGACGTCTTTCAACAGCTCGGTTACGTCAAACGCGGGAGGAAGCAGTCCACCTGACGAGGCAATCTATTGGAATAGTGTCTTTATTCCCAGCGAAACCGGCGGTGCCTGGCAGTATGGGGTCAACTACTGGCTGGGGTGGGATCAAAAGCCCAGCAATCAGGCTTGCGTCGCGAACGACAACATGCTCGTATCCGGTGGTTCGAACAGCACAAGCCAGTACTTCAACTACCTGCCCTACATTGTGCTCCCGGACGGCAATCGGCATTTTCTCCGAATCGAGGGCCAGGCGTCCGACTCGAGTGGATACTACAAGTTTTCGCCGTATCTGGATGTGCCTTCAAGTGTGAACAGCAATTGCTACGCGACTCTGCCCACCACACCGCTGGTCTACTCGACTTTCGATGGCAGTTACATCCGGGTCGTTGTAACGCCAGCCGCAACGCAGATTACTCCGCCGGGGACGACGGCGGCCAGTGGAAGCTGGATCGTGTACCTCCCGGATGGAACCCAGGTTTCCGGGGGGGGGCCCTGAGAATCCACCGAGCCAAGGCGGAACGGGGAACCAAGTGACGCACTACACGGCGGGCAGCGTTACGGCA
Organism: Bryobacterales bacterium; assembly: GCA_003157745.1. Taxonomy (GTDB): domain Bacteria; phylum Acidobacteriota; class Terriglobia; order Bryobacterales; family Bryobacteraceae; genus Bog-375. The sequence goes on from PMKM01000161.1 coordinate 11,805, forward strand.
ATTACCGACAGAAATGGAAATACGATCCATTTTAACGGGTTCTGTCCGGATGGTTCACCCTGCACGGAGACGATCACGGATGACCTGAACCGGGCGATTACCCTTACCACAGGAACCGGCGAACAGGATCAGATTACGTGGCCCGGACCACCCAATAGCCCTACTCTGACCGCATATGTGAACTGGGCCAACGACCCCATATCGAGCGGCCTAGGCTACAACTGCGTTTTCGATGGCAACGGAGGGCTGGCTCCGAGCACCGTCCCTGGGGGAAACAGATGCAACTTAGCGGTGCCGAATCCAGTCATCAGCTCGATCGAGTTACCAACGGACACCACTGGGGCACCGTCGAACTCCGGCGCATCCCAGTGGCAATACACGTTCGGCTATTCGACGCCTTCCACAGGTTGTGCCAGCGGGGGCGCGCCCAATTCCTGGGGAGAACTGCACAGCGTTACAGTTCCTTCTGGGGCCCAGGCCCAGTACACCTACCGGTGGGACTGTGGAACGGGCCGAACGGCGGAGATTATCGTGAATCCGCTAGTGACCCGGCAGCACATCTACAGCGAAATCCGGGACAATACGACAACGCCGATTACGGAGACCACGACCTACTACGGATACGCCGCCACCGATGGGAACGGAGCTGAGTCAAAGGTCGTTCAGACGAACCCTGACGGGACCTCGACCACCTACTGTCTCGCCAGCCCGCCGGGCATCACTTATCCTGGTGGACGCATTTACAAACAAATCAACCCGGACGGATCAGTAGTAGACCGTATTTGGCTCGCGAACCCGAACCCTGTTGTAAACCAAAACCCGAACAACGCGGGCGCACCCACGACGGCGAACCCTTATCTTGCCGGCGAGGCGACTACCGTGGTTGATGCGTCCGGCAATTTAGCATCGACCTCGGCGAGAGCATACGTGGTCGATAAGAACGGAAACAACCTGGAGACCGACGAATACGATTGGAGCGCCGCATCCACGTCTCGACAGTGCACGCCGAGCGGATTAATGACCACGATCCCAGGCACACTGAAGCGCAGCACGCTCAACACCTGGTACGCAAGCACGCCGGCGGCCACGACAGGTTACGCCGACACAACATATGGTTATTGGAATCAGAGCCCTGCGACCAACCTGCGCACCAAGAAATCGACCACCGTTTGCAACGGTGCGGCAAGCAACCTAAGCTGCGCCCCGGGCTACGTTGCTCAAACGCAGTACGATTACGACTACGGAAATGGCCGGCTCACCACCGGCAATCTCACCTCCGAGCAACGCTGGGATAACGCTCCCAACGGCACCGGATACGTCACCTCTACCTGGGATTACGACACGAACCCGTCCTACAATACGTGTGGCACGCCGCACGGCAATCTGGCGCGGGTCGTCGATCCAAATAGCTTCGCCACCCACACCTACTATGACGGCAATTGCCTGTACCCGACGAAACAGGTGGTCGCGGAGGGCGCGTCGGAGGCGCGCACTACCACCTATTCATACGACTCGGGCAGCGGCTTGCTGGAGAGCAAGACCGACACGGACAACAGCAACGTAAAGACCACTTATACCTACGATGACATCGGCCGCGAGACGCTGGAAGTGCAGACGGATTCGGCCGACAGCATCACCCGCCAGAAGCAAACCCAGTACGACGACCTCAACCTCATCGAAACCGTCAAGCAGGACCCGGACCTGACGGCCACCACCTATTACGATCCCCTTGGCCGGGTCAGGTTGGTGGATAACGGCGTTGGCCTCGTGCAGAAGGCCTACCGGTATGGCAATGGCGTGAGCTACGAACTGGATTCAAACCCCTATGCGGAAAACAGCACGTCGAACAATGGCGATTCCACGATGGGTTGGACGCTGACCACGCGCGACTCGATGAACCGGGTGACGAGCGTGGCGCACTACGCGGGGGGCGAGCCGCCAGCCAACCTGAGCGCGCCGCCGAATCCAACGCCGCCAAATACTAATGCCCCTCCGTATCCCACGCCCGTTGCCCAGGCTGCGCCTTCGCCCTGGTGTTCCGGCCAGTGCGGAACCGCCACGGGCACAGTCCAAACGCAATATAGCGGCGCCACTTCCACGGTCACCGACGAAGCTGGCATCAGCCACACGAACACGGTTGACGGCCTGGGCCGCCTCACCAGCGTTCAGGAAGCGAACGGTAACACTACGACGTATGCATACGATCTGCTGAACAATCTGACAGGCGTTTCCATGCCCAACCAGGGCGTCACCCAGCAGCGCTCGTTCACCTACAGCAGCCTGTCCCGGCTGCTGACGGCGACTAATAAGGAAAGCGGTCAAATCTCCTACGGCTACGACGCCCGGGGCAACCTGATCCAGCGCACCGATGCCAACAACACCATCATGTGCGTGGGCGACGGGCCCAGCGGCGGCACGTGCCCGGGCACGTCTGCGGCGGCCAATGGCGCTCCAGCCTACGATGGCTTGAGCAGGCCCCGCGCTAAGAATTACAGCATCGGCGCGTTCGCGGCTGCCACGCCCTCGGTTCAGTACGTCTACGATCAGGACACCAAGGGCACGCTGTATTCGGTGGCCAGCGGCAATAACTCGACTGTTTACACGCACGACAAGCTGGGCCGCGTGACCGGCAGCACGCAAAGCACGGCCGGCACGACATTCCAGCCGTTCGTGTACACCTATTCGCTTTCCGACAAGCTCACGAGCATGAAGTATCCATCCGGCCGTACGGTGACCTATACCTACGACATCGCGGACCGGCCGATCACGGTGACCGGTGCATCCCCGAGCGCTTACTACACGGCGTCGGGCCAGCAAGTCAGTTACAAGCCTGCGGGAGTATTTTCGAGCATTCCGCTCGGCAACGGTGTCACCGAGACTTACTCCTGGAACGACCGCCTGCAGCAGACCGGCATTCAGGCAAGCGGCTCGCAGGGCAGTCTCTCGCTGAGCTTCTTTCCCTGTGACGGCGGTTTGACGCAGTGCAGCAATAACAACGGCAACATCTGGCGCGACGTCGTGCAATCGTCCGGCATGACGGGCACGGCGACGCAGGAATACCGCTACGACAATCTCAACCGCCTCACTTTTGCGGTGGAAAACGGCACCGGGCCGTTCACCTCGACCAGCGCCTGCAGCGGCAGTGTTGGCGGCAGTTGGTGCCAGCAGTTCAACTACGATCAGGCGGGCAACCTCACCGTGGCGGGCCAGACCGGCATCACGCTGGCGACGGTCAGTTCCATCAGCCCCACCACGAACCGCATTACGGACACGGGCTGGGCCTACGACAGCAACGGTAACATCATCGCGAGCCCCAGCGGACAACCGATCAATTACGACGCGGAGAATCGGCAGGTGAACTATACGCCGACGGGGTCGACGCAGACAACCTACGTGTACGATGGGGAAGGGCGCCGGGTGCAGAAGATTGAGTCGAGCGCAACGTCGACGTATGTCTACGACGTGTCGGGCGAGTTGGCGGCGGAGTACACGACGGGGGCTCTCACCGTATCCGGGACGCAATACCTGACGACGGACCATCTGGGCAGCACGCGGATGGTGACGGGCGGTCTCGGCAGCCCGAGTGGCCAGACGGTGTTTCACGACTACCAGCCATTCGGATACGAAATCCTCGCCGGCATCAGTGGCCGCTCCGCGTCGTACGGCGAGACCGACAACCCCAGACAAAAGTTCACCGGCAAAGAACGAGACGCCGAAACGGGCCTCGATTACTTCGGGGCGAGGTACTTCTCATCAGCGCAGGGGCGGTTTACCAGTCCGGACTGGTCGGCTGCACCAGAGCCGGTGGCGTACGCGAATCTCGGCGATCCGCAGACGCTTAACCTGTATGCCTACGTGCGGAACAACCCACTATCCAGGCCGGATCTCGATGGGCACTCAGACTACATCCCGCAGAAGCTGAAGAACTTCCTTTCAGGTAAGGGATGGAAGACTAACGCGCAAGTGAAGGGCTTGAGCGTGGCACAGACCGCAAAGAGTCATGTGGGTAGCATGGATTGGGCTATTAATACGTCGAACTCCAGCGGCAAAGATATAGGCCATCCACAGAATTTCAAGAATCCAAGCAACAAGTGCAACGAGTTCGTGGGTGACACGCTTGCTGAAGCTGGTAAGACTCGACCGGAAGTACCGGACGGTAAGGGCGGCACGAGAATGCCAAACGCCCACGAGTTAGCTGATCCGAAGGTACACATACCTGGTCTGTCGGGCCCGAAGCCGCTGAGCGAGGCACAGCCCGGCGACGTAATTGCGCAGGCGCATGGGGACTTCGGCCACTCAGGAATCGTTGTGGCGCCAGGACAGACCGCTTCGGTAAATACAGCCGGAAGCTATGGTGGGCAAATCACACAAAATGACTGGGGCTTTAGACCTGCCGGACAGAACGGCGAGAGCAACACTGACTCTGCTCCGGTTGTGCGAACCGCACAATAAAGGGGGGAGATAATGAAGACTGTCTCGCAGGTTCTTTTCGGCTTGGTCCTGGGTGCGGCTGGCATCGTCGTCGGCCTCTACCGGGGCCTTTTATTGAATGGTCAGCCGGACTGGCGAACGGGCGCAGCGGTTCTATTGCTTATAGCGATCACGCAGTGGATTTCATTTGTTGCTTTCCGTCGCCACATCGCGCTACAGGTTATTTTCGGCGTGATCTTGTGCGTGGCGATCGCGGTCTCATTGTTTCGATCGAGTCATTCGTTCTTTTGGGAGGCCCGATACCCCGATGGCTCGAACCCGATCACTTCGCGATCAGACATAGCGCTTCTTCTGCTCATAGCGATCACTCAGGGGATTTCGTTCCTAGCCTTCCGCCGGATCAGGCTTAGGAAGCGGGGGAAAACAGTGAGCGCTACGCGAACCCCATCTTGAGATCGCGCGCTTTCCACGGCACGCTGGTGGTATGCGAGCAGATAGGCGTGAGGCGTGGGCGAAGTGGCGAGGTTTGGTGTCGGAACAAGCTGGCAGCGGCCATGATGTGGCGGCATTCTGCCGGGAACGCGGTCTGGCGGCGTCGCAGTTCTTCGCCTCGAAGAAGCGGCTGAGCCAAGCGGCGGTGAACCAGTTCGTCGAGGTGCAGGTGGTGGGCACGGGCGCGGCGGCGCAGCCGAGACCGGCACACGGCCGGGCCATCGAGGTTCGCCGCGGTAGCGAACAGCTATTCCTGCTTCGATACAATGGGTCGTGTGAAAGCCAGTAGCCAGCAGATCGGCAACGGCACGCCGTACGGCTTCACTTACATCTACGACATCTCGGGAGCGCTGGCGAGCGAGACGTACCCTTCCCAGCGCACGGTGACGAACGCCTTCGATGCCGCCGGCCGAATCGGCGCAGTCACGGGAGCCGCGCCAGTCACAGGTGCAACCACGCAGTATGCCGCGAATGTGCAATACGCGTCGCAAGGCGCTATCCAGAGCCTCGACCTGAAGAATAGCCTGGGCAACAAGGTTCTGAGCGAGAGCTGGGGCTTCAACCCGCGGCAACAGCCGACCAGTCTCACGGTGACCAACAGCGGCGGCGCGCCGCTCATGAATCTGGGCTGGACGTACGGAGGCAGTCCGAACGATAATGGCAATATCCTCACCCACACCATTCAGCGTTCGACTGGGCTGACCAACTCACTGACCCAGCATTTCTCCTACGCGGATCCGGCTGACCGGCTGAGTTCGGCGTACGAGGGCAGCAGCGTGTGGTCGCAGACCTACGGGTACGACGCCTTCGGCAACCGGGCGGTGACAGCGGGGGCATGGTTGAATCAGAACCAGACGATGCCGAATCCGGGTTTCACGCCGCAGCACGCGAGCGAGTTCAATTCGAATAACCAGTGGGTGCGCGGTTCGGCGGCTACGTCGGCCGACAAGTATGACACCGCGGGCAACCAGATCTCGCTGGCGCAGGCGGACGGTGTGTATACCATACCGGCGAGCACGTTCAGCTACGACGGCGAGAACCGGCTGCTGGCGGCGAGTGTTGGCGGTCAAGGTGGGGCGAGCTTTGTCTACGATGGCGAGGGCCGGCGGGTAGAGAAGATAGTCGGCTCAGGGGCGAGCGCGGTAACCACTACGTACGTACACGACGCCGGAGGAGTTCTGGCGGCGGAGTACGGCACGGCTGACCCGGCGTCCGGGACCCAGTACTTGAGCGCGGACCATTTGGGCAGCACGCGGCTGATCACGGACGCGACGGGAAACCCGACGCGGTGCCTCGACTATTTGCCCTTCGGCGAAGAGATCCCCGCCGGAATCGACGGGCGCACCGGCTGTTACGAGAATCTGGCAAGCCCACAATACCCGTCCGCACCCGACGTCGCCGCTCAGAAGTTCACCGGCAAAGAACGAGATGCCGAATCAGGAAACGACTACTTCGGGGCCAGGTATGACAGCAGTTCAATGGGCCGTTTTCTTTCGCCCGATCCTGTTGGCGGAAGCCTTGCGAATCCGCAGACGTTGAACAAGTACGCCTATGTTCTCAACAACCCGCTGACAAACACCGATCCGACGGGCCTTTACGCTTGTAAAGACGGCAAGGATGGAGCCTGCTCTTCGGATCAGGACACGGCGTATGAAGCGGGGCGACAGCGTGACTTGCAATCAAAGAATGCTGACGTTCGTCGAGGAGCGGCAGCTATGGGAGACCCCGGTAAAGAAGTTGTCGATGCGCGTGGCGACAAGGTTACTGTAGGTTTTGCTGATTTGGGTAAGAGTGGCGAAGGAGGGGTAACGCACTCCGAGCTTGGTTCCAATGATAAAGGGGACCCGATAGCTGTTTCAAACGTCACAATCAATTCGAATAGCAAGGGTACGGCTTTAGACGCCGATATAGGGCATGAAGGGAGCCACACAGCCGATGCCCAGGATATGGCTGCCAGCATCTCGTACACCACCACGAGCTTCAAAGTTGGCGATAACATCAGCCAGTACGCGTCAGAACAACGAGCATACGGTGTGACGGATGCCATCTACAGGTCTGCCAATGAATCCTACAACGGCTGCGGCAATGCCAACTGTGCGCTCGGAGCCGGGTCGAGCCCGATTGGGATTAGCGGACGAGTCGATTCGATATTGCTTGCAAATCCCAATATCTATCACGGACTCAATGGGAAACCGATGACGTCAAGCAATCCGGGTGGAAACGTGCTGGGTGTCGTGGTCCCGCACTGAGGAGCGATGGATATGAAGGCGCAAAGAAAAATCCTCTGGTTGCTACCGTTGCTGCTTGGCGTGAACGTCCAGGTCTGTACCGCAGCGCCGACGCCTGAGAAAGTGCCCCTGTGCGATTTGCAGCGGACGGCTAAACAAGGCGAGCAACGATCTGTCCGGGTGGACGGAGTTTACAGCGATGGGTTCGAGATGGGTGTTCTTACCGACGCTGCATGTCCGTCCGAACACACTTGGGTTGAACTCGACCTTCAATCGATCACGAACAAAGAGATGCTTCGATCCATGCTGGACACAGCGGGAAAGGCAGAGGTGGTGTTCGAGGGTGAGTTTTACGGGCCGGGGGTTCCTGATCCCAAGCTGCCCGAAGCCATCAAGAAGTCGTACCAGCCTGGCTGGGGTCATCTCGGGGCGTTTAGAACCAAGTTGGTTGTTCATGCGATCCAGAGCGTCGAGCCGGTGCCCGCAGATCATCCGGCCAGTGCGGACTTGAGCCAGCAGGTTCCGATCCTTCAGGCAGCCGAGCAGCCGAAATACCCGCCCATCGCCAAAGCCGCGCACATAACCGGCAAGGTAATCGTGCGAGTGACAGTCAAAGACGGGCTGGTTGTGAGAACCGATATCCTGTCCGTCATCGATGGCAAGGCGGGACAGCGGTTCTTGGAGACACCAACAGTCGAGAACCTGAAGACGTGGCGGTTCGCCGCCGACGTGAACGGGGAGTTCCCGGTGACGTACAGCTACTCCATCGCTGGCGACGAAACCGACAACCTGACGAATCCCAGGGTCGAAATGCTGCCATCTCTGGACGTGAACATCACGGCGCGGCCAGTCAAGCCGACCGTGAACTACGGAGCGCAGAGCGTTCCTGCCACCGAGACGCTGGCTCACGAGTCTGGCCATGTCGATCCCCCGAAGCCGCAGTGAGCCGGTGTAGTGCAGCCAATCGCAAGCCGTCCACCGGGGCGGCTTGCTGGCGTCTGGGCCTCTGTCCGGCGTCCTCAGCACATCAGCAAAAGCCCACGCTGCTCCGCATCGGAATTAGAGGGACACGCGACCCCAGCGGCGGGCTCGGCGCGGGCGCAGCGTGGCCGCCTTCGAAAACTCGCGCCGGGCAACAGTTTTTTAACTGAAAACAACAGCTTGCGTACTGATTTTTACAGGCAGGCCGTGCCAGGCAACAGAAATTTACCGCAGACAACAGAAGACAACACAAGGCAACAGACTTTTACAGGCAGCCCCCGTCATCCAGGCCCAAATATCGGGTAGTGGAACATAAAGGGGAGCACACGCTCCCCCCGAAAAACGGCGTCAACGACAGACCGCTCAGCAGCTTGCCCGGTGTGCGCGAACGGCGGCGGCGTATGACAAACGAACACAGCGCTGTTTTCGCCCTCAGCGGGGGCGGAGTGGTTCTCCGCCGCATAGCGGCGGTGATGATGAGTAAGACATCTTACGTTTCATCGTGTGGCGAGTCAGGGCGTGAGAATGGGGGCTGCGCCAGATGAACGCGGCGCGGGCGTGCGCTAAGCTCAAATGTGGGAGCAGTAGCCGAGGCATGATTACGGCGTTCGAACCCAAACTGGACATTCTGGCCGAACCCCAGCGCGCGTTGTGGCCGGAACTCGACGCCGTGCCACTGGAGTTCGTTCTCTACGGTGGGACCGCGCTTGGCTTGCAACTGGGTCACCGAACCTCGGATGACTTCGATTTCTTTTCGTCCGACGGGTTCGATGCCGGGCGCCTGCAATCGCGTCTTCCGTTCTTTCGCGGCGTCGATGTCGACGATCCGAGCGCGTGGGTCCATCGGAAGCGTGACAATCTCGAAGGCTATGTCGAACGTTGCGGCGGGACGGTTAAGATTGCCTTTTTCGGCGGCTTGAGCAATCTCCGGCGCATCGAGGAACCGCGCCACCTGATCGGGTCTCTCGTGCGGGTCGCATCGCTTGTGGATTTGGCTGGGATGAAAATGCGCGTGATCCAGATGCGTGGCAGTTGGAAGGATTACATTGACATCCACGCCTTGGTTGCGAATGGGGTGGACATTGCAACGGGTCTTGCCGCTGCGTCGGCGATCGACGGGAAATTCGAGCCCGCCACGAGCATTCGCGCTTTGCAGTTTTACGGGGATGGCAATCTCGACCGCGTGCCGGCGGCTATGCAGCAGGACTTGACGCGTTGGGCGCGGCAGGTGGACTTGGGCAAGCTACCAAAGTTACCGTCGCGTCGCGGCCTGGCGCCGGCGGGGAGGAGCCGATGACGCTCGCCGAACCCTTCGCTGCGGAACTGACGCGAATTGCGCGCAAGGTCGTGTGGTATGACGCACCGGAGCGGACGCTGCGCGACATGCGGACGTTCCTGGCGCACTTGATGGAATACGGCACGGTCGCGGACGTGTCCGTGGTCGAACGCTTCGTGCCGGACGAGGAGTTTCGGAAAGTCTTGACCGATGCGCCAGCGGGCGTGTTCACCATCGAGGCGTGGACGCGCTGGCACGAGCGGTTCGGAATGCTGCCCGTGCCGCCGCTGCCCCGCCGCCGTTTTCCAGACGGCACGTTCGGCCCCGAACCAGGCGCCTTCCTGGGCCGCTAACGATCCGCTCCGGACGATGTTCATCGTTCTCGGACGAAGGGCCTTTCGCCGTGACGCCGCTCTGGACGACGTGCTCCTTATCCGAGCCGTCCCTTCCAACGTCGCTTAGCGCTCTCCGGAAACGAAGGACGCTCGCCCCGCGAACCGGTTCCACCGCAATCGACGTTTCGATTTCGTGGGCAACCTCTTCCAGCCCGGCGACGAAAGCGGAGCAAGCGCGGTCGTGAATGAACTTCCCAGGCTGAAAGACCTGCTCGATCCGCTGCTCCATGGGACCGAGCCTGCCGCGACGTGTTCCACTCACACGTGCCTCCACCCGAATCCCGAATCTATAGCCCGGCTCCGCCGGCGTCAGCTTGCGCGACTTGCGCGACGCCACAAGTTGGCCTTTGTCAGTCGACCCGGCAACCGGCCATTTCATCTTAGCGACGATCCACACCGGGAAAACGGGCGCTTCGGCCGCCGCGAGCGCCGTATTCGCTCGTAATACGCAATGCTCCTTTCGAGCATACGCACCAAACCATTGAGTTGCCCATTGTTGAGATCATCCTGCACGGCGAGCGTAAGCCCCGCTCTTTATGTTCCACTACCCGATGTTTTAGGCCGATGATGCGCGCTGTTTGTTTCAAGCGGTTGCGAACGGTTTCAGACGGTTCGACCGCGCCGCGCGCACGACGGGCCCTGTTTCCGGGTGTTTCAGCACGTTTCAGGCGGTCTCCCGCTGCCCCAAACGATCTTTCCCGCGCCCTTCCTTTTGAAGGGCCATGAAAACAGATCAACCGAACCACACCAGTCCGCCGCAGCACCTTGCGGCGCTCTCTGAACAGCCGCCCGCCTCCGGCACGGGAAAAGTCGTCTGGGCGTGGCCGTGGATTGCCACGGCACTGGCGCGCGGATGGGGCGTGCGCGAAATTTGGCGTGCGCTCGAAGCCGACGGTCTCGCCATCCCTTACGACCAATTCCGGGTCTACGTCTCGCGCGTGCGGAAACGCATGGCGAGGCAACAGGAGCAGCAACAGCGACAACAACCAGCGCAACCCACGACGCCCCCTCCACAACAAGTTCGCGCCGCGGCGTTGCAGGCTCCGGCGCCCCTTCCGTCAACACCGCGCGTGGACACGCCGCCAACGCCGCCGAATGCGCAACCCGCGCCGCCCCAAGTCCATGATCCTTACGCCTCCGCCCGCGAACAGCGCCGGCGGAAGGCCAACTCGGGCTTCGAGTACGACCCGTTTTCGATCAACAAGAACTTGCTCGAATGAGCGAAAGATCACATTCGCGGAAAAATCGACTGCCTCTTTCTGTCTTTCCCACGCCCTACCTATTGAAGGGCAAATACAAGCTATTGCCGGCGCGGCGGTCGTTCGCCGACACCCGACAAAGCCGCCGCGAGTGAGAACTGACTCGAAGCCGCCCTTCCCGGAGTCGCTTATGGACTTGTTGCACGATTTTGGATTGCTGACGCTAAAGCAGGTGGCCGCGCTGCTTCACTGCTCGAAGGCGCACGTCTGCAAGGCCATGAGTGGACGCATCCACGGCTGTCCGCCCATCCCGGCGGTCTCTCTCGGTCGCCGCAAACTCGTGCGCCGCGAGACCCTGTTGACATGGATTGAGCGAAATGAACAGGCCGCGGATGTTATCATGCCAACATCGCCAAAACGCGGTGCCGGGAAACGCGCACAAGGAGCAATCGAAAATGCGCACACGGTACCAGAAAGGTAGTGTCAAGAAACAACGTGGCCGTTGGGTCGGCATGTGGTGGGTCGATGGCAAGCGGAAGAGCCGCGTGCTCGGCTTGGTCAAGGATCTGTCCAAGTCCGACGCGCGGGCGGCGGTCAACGAGATTGTCACCGCCTGTGTTGCCAGTCGCCGGGACAAACGCGGCTGGCGGTTCGGCGAGTTCGTCGACCAGGTTTACTTCCCTTACTACAGCCGGAAGTGGAAACACTCGACGCGGGAGTGCAATGTGAACCGCGTCTCCGGCCATCTCGTGGCCAGGTTCAGGGATCGGGAGCTGATAACGTTTCAACGGGACGAGCTTCAGGATCTGCTGGACGAGGAAGCGCGAGGTGGGCTCTCGTTTTGCGTGGTGGATCATCTGCGGTGGGACCTGCGGCAGATCTTCGCGATGGCCGTAGCCGAGGGTTACCTCGAACGGAACCCGGCGCAGTTGTTGTTCACCCCGAGAGACGCCGCCAGACGGCCGCGGCCAGTCATGAACCTCGATGAAGTGAGAAGGTGTTTTTTGGTTCTGGAGCGGCGGGAACGGCTGATTTTGAAGCTGGCCGTGCTAGCGGGAATGCGGCCGGGAGAGATTTTCGCGCTGACCTGGGGGCGGCTTCGGGAAGGGCACGCAGAGGTTGTGCAGCGTGTGTACCGGGGTGTGTTGGATACTCCCAAAACGAACCAATCGGTCCGCTAGGCGGCCCTTTCACAAGGGCTACTACGCGAGATCGAGGCGTGGCGGGAGTTCGCCGTTGACACCGGGGACGACGCCTGGGTTTTCCCCTCGGAGCGAATGACACCGCTGTCTCGCGACAATTGCTGGCGGCGGCACATTCAGCCCAGGTTGGCCAAGGTCGGGCTGGGGTGGGCGAGCTTTCAGGTGATGCGCCGAACCCATGCCACGATCATGAAGTCGTTGGGAGTAGATGGCAAGCTGGTGGCCGATCAGCTTGGGCACAGCCTGGACGTAAACCAGAATGTGTACACGCAGTCGCCAGTGGAAATCAGACAAGCCGCTGTGGATCAAATGGAGCGCAGTCTGCTGCCAATCATCTAAACGGAGCACAAACGGAGCACAGGGTGAAACGGGAAAATGCAAGTCGTTGAAAAGATGGAGCGGGAGACGGGGCTCGAANNCATTTAAGTGCATGGATTTTCAGCATAGCCGCCGAGTTTGCGAGAAAACGGAGTAAACGGAGTAACGGCGGCAGGCTTCAGAAACTCAGCTCAGCGCACCCTCCCCGAGGGTCGCCAAACCGGCGCCACGAACGGCGCCAGAAGGCGACTCAATGGCACTATTGCAAGTCCTCGACGGCGGACCCGCTGCCGGACTGGAATCAGTCGACAGTCTGCTCAAGCGAACGCACCCGCATCTTCACGTTTCCAAGCACAAGCTGCGCCAAGCCGATGGGGCTGAACTTGTCAGATTGAAGCGAGCGCAAGGCGGGCAAACCCTTGGCTTCAGTTCCCGCCCATTCGTGTTGTGCGGCCTGCCGGTCCGGCGCCTGCCAGCGAACCAACTGCTCTTCGAACGACGGAATGGTCGTTTCGTCCTTCAGCTTACGGGGCATCCCGACTACGGGGTTCCGTTCGGACAGGATCGGATCGTTCCAATATTCTTGGCGACGCTCGCCGTCCAACAAAAGAGCCAAGTGATTCGATTCCGAAGCGCATCCGAGATGCTGGACAGGTTTGGAATGCACAAGGGCGGCAAGGAGTACCGCAGGCTGATCGGAGCTTTCGAACGGATCTTCGGCGCCACGATGTTCTTCGGGACGGACGCGCTGAAGCCCGGCGCAAAGGTCGTTCACCGGTCGCGCTTCAACTTCCTGCGCGAAGCCATGATCTGGTACAACCGCGATGAGAATCAGACGCCGCTGTCAGAGGCTTTCGAAAACGTTATTGTGCTGAGCGATGAGTTCTACCAAGAGATCGTGGAACACCCGATCCCGACCGACATGGACGCCGTGCGGGCGTTGTCGTCCGCGCCGGCGACACTCGACTTGTTCATGTGGCTTTCGTACCGATGCTTCGCCGCGAAGGGAGAGGAGGAAGTGCCCATCTTCGGGACTCGCGGCTTGGCCGCACAACTCGGGAACGTTGAATACAGCCGGCCACGCCGGTTCCGCCAGAAGCTTGAGGCATCGCTCGACGCAATCCGCGGCATGTGGCCGGAGTGTCCGGCTCGGGTTTCTGTTGATGGCTCACGCCTGATCGTGAATCGAGCAACCGCCGTCGCGCCGGCGTGCTGATCGAGAACTGAGCCAGTAGCCCCGGGTAATTGACCAGGCTCGCCCCTCCCAGGCGGACCACCCTCGTCGTGTGTCCATCGCACGGGACTTTAGGTGCGCCTGTCCGATCCTGTAACGGACCACAGTCTAACGGTGATCGCGTCGGGATCAGTCCCTGGGTTTGTCGCCCTCGTCTCCACCTTCTCGATCCTCTCAAAGCGGTCCTCAAAGTCAAGTGTTCGCTTCGCCGCGCAACAGCAGCGCGCCCGTGACGCCGAGGGCCGCTTTGGAGCGCCTTCTGAGAAGGGGAATACAGCGCGGTTTGGCCTGGGCGCGAATGTGACATTGGCGGGGAGAAAGATCGTAGCCCATTACACGATTCCTCCAGAAGCCGCAAGCCGTTGGTTATCCAGCAGTACGCCTTTCTCCTGCCGCCAGGCGGGGGCGGTTCATCCGGTCCCTGGATTTCCACATTTCCACGGATTCGAGCCGCCTACTACTGGTCTTTCCGTCAGGTTCTACAGGTATATATAGAAGGGCGCACCCAAAGTCCCGTGGAAGCGCACCCTAAGTCCCGTGCCACCCCCAGAAAAGGCGCACCCAAAGTCCCGTGGATTGTTCCGATCTCCCACAGGAGTTATCCACAGCCCACGGGATCGGAGTTGCCGGGAACTTGTAAGCGTTACTTACAGGTTGGCGCGCCGAGGACACCGCTTGCCCCATTGGAGCGCCGCAAACGTGCGGTCGCAATCCGACGCTGGCGGCCCCTCGGCTGGGCCTTGCCAGCATTATAAACTTGTAATTGTGCGGCAGCATTGACTTGTAGTGATACGGCATTATAGACTTGTATCGGTACGGCCGCAGGATTTCGCAGGCGTCACCCAGAACAGGAGGTTCAAGCTGGCCACTCCAAACGAACGACTCGCCGCGTCGTTGGCAGCTCTTCGCAAACTTCAGAAGGGTGGGCGCCGGGTTTTCCAATCGCAAGAACTGAGCCGCGTTCACCGCGAACGGCTGCTCCAGAACGGCTTCCTCCAGGAGGTCCTGAAGGGGTGGCTAATTTCCTCCAGTCCCGGAAGCCGCGACGGAGACAGCACCCCATGGTACGCGTCGTTCTGGGAGTTTTGCGCGCGGTACTGCGGCGAACGCTTCGGCAGTGAGTGGTGGCTATCTCCAGAGCAGTCGCTTCTCATCCACGCGGAGAACACTGTCATTCCAGCCCAGGTCATCATTCACACGCCGAAAGGCGCGAACAACAAAGTCGCACTACCCTTCGGCACATCACTCTACGATTTGAAGCAGCCGCAGATGCCGCCGCCGGCGGATCTGGTGACGCGGGAGGGCCTCCGGCTCTTCTCACCAGCAGCGGCACTGGTCAAGGCGTCGGAAACTCTCTTCAGGACCAATCCCATTGAGATGGAAGTCGTGATCGCGAGTGTACCCGATGCATCGGAAGTGCTCCGGCGGATTCTCGATGGGGGCCGATCCGTCGTAGCTGGCCGAATGATCGGCGCATTTCGACACATCGGGCGCTCGGAGGTTGCGGGCGAAATCGCCGCCACTATGAAAGCCGCTGGATACGACGTGCGAGAGAGCGATCCGTTTGCGGGCCAGCCGGAGTTCGCGCCTGGGAACGCACCAATCGCACCCATTGTCGGGCGTATCGGCGCGATGTGGGAGGCGATGCGGGGCAAGGTTCTCGAAGTCTTTCCTGAGGCGCCCGGCTTGCCGCGCGGCAAGAAAGCCTATATGCGGTTCATCGACGAGGTGTATCGAAGCGACGCCTACCACTCCTTGTCGATTGAAGGGTACAACGTTTCCGACGAACTGATCGAGCGGGTAAGGGCGGGCAATTGGAACCCCGATCACCATGATGCCGACCGGCAGAGTCGCGACGCTCTGGCCGCGCGCGGTTACTGGCAGGCCTTTCAAATCGTCAAGGGCAATATCGCCGGGATCATCGGCGGAGCCAATGCCGGCCGTCTCGTACGGACCGCTCATCGGGAGTGGTACCGCGAACTCTTTCAGCCCTGCGTGAGCGCCGGGCTGATTGCGCCATCGGCGCTGGCCGGATACCGCAACGACGCCGTTTACTTGCGGACGTCGCGTTATGTGCCGCCGCGGTGGGAAGTGGTGCGCGAGGCGACGCAGGCGGTGTTCGATTTGCTGGAACGCGAGCCGGAAGCGGCCGTCCGCGCAGTTCTCGGCCACTGGCTGTTCGGTTACGTGCATCCTTACCCGGATGGGAACGGGCGGATGGCGCGTTTCCTGATGAACACGATGCTTGCCTCGGGAGGCTATCGCTGGATGGTCATCAAGGTAGAGGACCGCGCCGCTTATTTGGCAGCGCTCGACCGAGCCAGCATCGACATGGACGTCGTGCCGTTCGCGCGGTTCATCGCGGACCGCGTTTGATGAATGTCTGGCCGTCAGAATTGGTCGCCACGATGGGGGAATGCGGCGGCGCCGGACCCCAGCAATTGTCCGGTTCTGTGCAGAACCCTTCTCTGACTAAGACCGAAGAACCTCTGGATCGTTAGACATAGGCAAGATCCTTTTAATCAAAGAGTTGAGGAGATCACCCGCCCCTTCTTCAACTAAAATCGTCTCGAATCCTTCGCTCCTGAGGCCGGTTTAGTCAGACGCCATCTCGCCCAGCGGCTCACCCCATCCGGCACAAGTCGTCCGTCCTTCTTCATCTCCTGGAGGAGGTTGCTGATGAATCGCCTCTTCTGCTTCCCGTCCAACGCATCCGAGAGCTTTTCCAACAACAACTCGTCCAAATCCGCCCGCGTCGCCTCCCCGAATTTCTCCAGGTACGCCACCACCATGTCCTCGTAATGCTGCTTGTCGAACGCCCGGTTCTTGATGTAAGCCGCCTTGTCGCCGGTGGCCGCCGCGATCTTCGCCGACACGAACAGATTGGGCCGGCGCCCCGAGATCAGTTTCCGCGCCTTCAACCTCTTGAAGGACCCCTCATCGATGGGCCGGTTCTTCTGCACCTTGTCGAGCGCCATCACATCCATCAGGTCGAGTTCGGTCTGGCTCAACAACAACTGGGTGTAGTTCTCGTCCAACACCTGGCCGGTCAGCCGCACCGCCACCTTTATCGGATCGTCCAACTCGTAATCCGGCATCGGGAAACTACGCTCCCGCTGGCGTGTGAACATGCGCTTGATGCCGCTGCCGATGGTGTCGATCATGTTCAGGTTCACCATCGCGTGCGCCAGAAAAGGGTTCCGGTAAATCTCCGGCGGCGCGTCGCTCCGGATCATCTCCTCCACGGTGCCGGGAATGAACGAGCCCAAATTCGTGAACAGCAGAGTGTCCGGCGTTTCCACCGCGTTGATGCGCCCGCCCATGGTGTAGTCCTGGTGGGCAACACAGTTGTGGAGGGTCTCGCGCATCACCCACGGGTCGTATTGCGTGACTTCGTGCGGAAACAGCGTGCCGCTGGGCAACTGGCGGATCGTGAGATTACGGATCTTCTGAAGCACCTTGTCACCCGCCAGGATCAGAGGCAACTCGAAGTGCTGATAATCCTTCTCCTGCTTCTTCTCGTCGCGCAAGACCCATGTGATCTGCGCCTGTGCCGGCGAGAGAAGATGCGACGATTCCGGTTTTCCCAAAAGCAGCAGTGCCGTGCGCGTCACCCTGCCGCCAACGCATACCTTGGTCTTGTTCAGAAGCGTGGCATCGTCCCAGCCATCGATCTCCGCAGCCTGCTGCGGGTGCTTCTGCCGGTACTGGACTCGGGCGAATGCGAGAGCGTCAGGATCGAGATCCGCGAGGGTGGCGCCTTCAATGACCTGCGCCGACCAATCTTCCGGCGACGCCGAGAGAATCTGCCACAGCCGCCGCTCTTTCTCCGGGAAGTCCTTCAACTTCTTCTTGTAGCTGCCGACACGAATGTAAGCTTCGCCACTGAAGCGGACCGGAGTCGAGTTGGCTGCCTGAACGGCGAAGAGCACGACGGGCGCGCCGTTTCGTTCGAACTCGTGAATCGTGAAATCAATCCGCGGGTTCAATTGATGCAGAAGCCAGCTTTCCAGATGCTCGTTGCCCTTCTTCGCCAGCTTCGGCCGGAACTTCGTACCCAGAACGGCGTGCGTTCCGTCGTCAATCCCCCATACCAGGTAGCCTGTGCGCTTGCCGTGCAGTGCTGCGCCGTTCGAAATCGCGGAGATGTATTCACCGATTTCCTGAGGGTTCTCGTTGTTGTGCTTGAACTCGACCCATTCGGTCTCGGCGGGTAGCCGGAGGAGTTCGTCGAGCTTGGCCTGGAAGTCGGCGGGCATCACGCGATGACTCCCTTCGATTCCGGCATCCTCGCGCGTACTCGACCGGCGAGGAGAGCTTGCATGATGCCGGAGAGTTGGCTTAGGGTGAGCTTGGTCATTGTCGTGCGCACGCCCACAGTCCGCTCCGAAACTCCTCGCTTAGCGCCAAACAGAAGGCACCCGAACTGTTCAGAACGAACCATAAGCAAAACAACAGTTTAGCTGCCTACGAGCGGCCTGTGAAGGGTGTACGTTCGCAGGCCGCATCTGTTGGGGCCCATCGCGCCGAGCCGATGGACTCTCCTGCGGGGGACGTGCCCCCTAGAAGGGCGGCACGTCGGAGGGCTCCGCCTCCTGAGGAACGGCTTCGGTCTGCTGCTTGGCGCGGTCGAGCTTCAGGATCGACTTGGTTCGGATCTCGACGATGCGGTGCTTTACGGCGTCCTTCTCGTACTCGCGGCTTCGCAGCTCGCCTTCCACCTGAAGGTGCGCGCCCTTCTTGATGTCCGCCGCGAAGGCCGCGAACTTGGCACCCCAGACGATGCAGCGGTGCCACTCTGTGCGCGACTGCCATTCGCCCGCGCGATCCTTCCAGGAATCCTTGGTCGCCAGCGAGAGGACGGTGTAGGGGATGTCGTTCTTGGTAGCTCGCTTCTCCGCGTCCTTGCCGAGAAAGCCGATGAGAGTAACTCTGTTCTGGAACATTCTGTTTCTCCGTTTCTGCCCCGTTCGCTCGGGGCACATATCCCGAAGGGCGCGAGGCGCGCCGCTCCCAAGGCAAGGGCTGCATTT
>PMKM01000022.1 GCA_003157745.1 Bryobacterales bacterium
GCGCTCTACAATGCCGAGCGCGCGTTGCTGGACGGGTTCCGCGTGGTGCCGCTATTCCATTTGACGGACGTCTACGGCGTGGCGGCGCGCGTGAAGGGCGGGCCGGGCATTTCGCCGTTGGGCGCGTGGCGATTCGAAAACCTGTGGCTGGAAGGCGGGCGACCGTGACCTTCCGCACGCGGCTGCTGGTGGTGTATACGTTGGCCGTGGTGGCGTCGGTTGGGATGGTGGAGTGGCTGGTGGAGCGGGCCACGCGCGACGCGTTCGAGAGCATGGAGCGCCAGCGCGCCGACGCACTGGTGGCGCAGTTTCAGCGCGAGTACGACCGGCGCGGGCAGGAGATCGTGCGCGCGGTGAAGGACGTCGCGCTGTCCGACGCGGCCGTCAACGTCGCGATCTCGTCGGACGATTCCGCGTTTTACAACGAAGCGTCCGCGATGGCGAGCGCGCATGGGCTGGGCCTGCTGGAGCTGGTGGGCGGCGATGGCGCCATCGTCTCTTCGGCGGAATGGCCGGTGCGCTTCGGGTACAAAGAAGACTGGCTGTTGGCGCCCACGGGGTGGAAGCCGGGCGCGGCGTTCCTGCGGCGCGAGGAGTTGCCGGACGGTTTCACGCTGGCGCTGGCGGCGGTGGAAACGGTGAATGCGGGCGGCCGCCAACTGTACGTGGCGGGGGGCCAGCAGCTCGACCAGGAGTTTCTTGCCGGCCTGGTGCTGCCGGCGGGGATGAACGTGCTGCTGTACCGCAATCTGGAGCCGCAGTTTGCGCGGCGTCTGCTGACAGGCGCGGCGGATGCAGTGACCGATACGCCGGAGTTTCAATCGCTGATCGAACGGGTGATTCGCGAGCGGCGCGCGCGGGTGGCGACGCTTGGCAGCGGGGCGGCGGCGGAGACGGTACACGCGCTGCCGCTGGCCGGAATCGACGACAATCTGCTGGCCGTGTTGCTGATCGTGAGCTCACGCCGCGAGTTGGTGGAGCTGGAGAATTCGCTCGGCCGCAATGGCGCCTGGGTAGCGGCGGGCGCGATTCTCACCGGTATTCTGATGGCGGCCTGGGCGACGGCGCGCGTGACGCGGCCGGTGCGGCGCCTCGCCGAAAGCGCGGGCCAGGTGGCCGCCGGAAACTGGAACGCGACGGTGGAGGTGACCTCGCGCGACGAGGTCGGGCAACTGGCGCAGGCCTTCAATCGCATGACGCACGAGTTGGTGGAGCAGCGCGAGCGCCTGGTGCAGACCGAACGCGTGGCGGCGTGGCGCGAACTGGCGCGACGCCTGGCGCACGAGTTGAAGAACCCGCTTTTCCCACTGCAAATCACGGTCGAAAACATGCAGCGCGCGCGAGAGAGCCATCCGCAGGAGTTCGACGAAGTGTTCCGCGAAGGCAGCCGCACGCTGCTGGCGGAGCTGGCGAATCTCAAACAGATCATCGGCCGCTTCTCCGATTTCGCCAAAATGCCGGCGCCCGAAATGCAGCCGGTGAATCTAAACGCGCTGGCCGGGGAAACGATGAAGCTGTTCGAGGCGCAGTTCGCGCAGGCGCGGGTGACGGCGCGGGTGGAATTGGCGGCGGAGCTACCGACCGTCGCCGCCGATGCGGAACAGATCGCGCGCGCGCTGCGGAACCTAGTGCTGAACGCGATCGACGCCATGCCGGAAGGCGGCACGCTGACGGTGCGCACGATGCCACAGGGCGCGGGCGCGCGGATCGAGATCGCGGACACCGGCACCGGGCTGAGCCAGGAGGAGTGCGCGCGCCTCTTCACTCCTTACTACACGACCAAGACACACGGCACGGGATTGGGTCTCGCCATCGTGCAATCGGTGGTGAGCGACCACCACGGCCGGATTACGGTGGAGAGCCAGCCGGGCAAGGGCACCACGTTTCGCATCGACTTAGGCTAATCTCAGATTTGGCCCACCTACTGATTGTCGACGACGATGCCAATACGCTGGCGAGCTTGGCGCGCGCGTTTCGGCTGGCCGGGCACGAAGCGACGGTGTGCGATAACGCGGCGCGCGCGCTCGAACTGGCGAAGTCGCAGCCGTTCGACCTGATGATGTCCGACGTGGTGATGCCGGGCAAGGACGGCCTCGCCTTGCTCGAAGATCTGCGCGCGGCGGGCATCGCGCTGCCGGCGGTGATGATCTCCGGGCAGGCCAATATCGAAATGGCGGTGCGCGCGACGCGGCTGGGCGCGATCGACTTCCTCGAAAAGCCGCTGTCCACGGATAAACTTCTGTTGACCGTGGACAACGTGCTGAAGCTGAAGCGCCTGGAAGAAGAGAACCGCGAACTGCGGCACCGCGTGGGCAAGCACGAGATCATACATGCGGGCGAAGCGATGCGGCGCGTGATGGCGCAGGTGGACCGCGTGGCGGCGAGCGAAACGCGCGTGTGCATTTTGGGCGAAACGGGAACCGGAAAGGAACTGATCGCGCGCGCGCTGCACGACCGCAGCCAGCGCAGCGCGGGGCCGTTCGTCACTCTCAATTGCGCCGCGGTGCCGGGCGAATTGATCGAAAGCGAACTCTTCGGCCATGAGAGGGGATCGTTCACCGGAGCCGCCGCGCGCCATTTGGGTAAGTTCGAGCAAGCACATCGCGGCACGTTGTTTCTGGATGAAATCGGCGATATGCCGCTGGTGATGCAGGCCAAGCTGCTGCGCGTGCTCGAAGAGCGGCAGGTGGAACGAGTCGGCGGCGACCGGGCGATTCCGGTGGACGTGCGGGTAATTGTGGCGACTCATCGTAACCTGGACGAGTTAGTCGCGAAGGGAGCGTTTCGCCAGGACTTATATCATCGCGTCTATGTGTATCCGTTGACGCTGCCACCGCTGCGCGAACGCACCGAGGACATACGACCGCTGGCCGAACATTTCGCGCGGCAGGTGGCCGAGATCAACGGTTGGAAAGTGAAGCCGCTGACGACGGAGGCGATCGCAGAACTGGCGCGGTACCGCTGGCCGGGCAATGTGCGGGAGTTGCGCAACGTGGTGGAGCGGTTGCTGCTGCTGGCGGACGGGCCGGTTGATGCGGCGGCGGCGCGGCTGGCATTGCCCGCAACGGCGGATCTGGCGTCCGCGGCTCTCTCGCCGCCGTCGTCGGGGCACACGCTGGCGCAGAGGGTGGACGGCTTCGAGCGCGATCAGATTCTGGGGGAATTGAAGCGGCACGGCCAGCGCATGACCGACACCGCCAAAGCGCTCGGCCTGGAGCGCAGTCATCTGTATAAGAAATGCCAGGCGCTTGGCATCGACTTACGAGAGCTGCGGCGCGTGGGGCAGGAGTGACAGACTGCGGGGGATGACACGCCATGGCGCCAGGACCGCTCGCTTTGGTCGCGGCTCGGATGGGCGGTTGTAACTGTCGATGTTATCCCAGGGTCTTACTGTTTCGACCGGGCGGCTGTGGTCTTTCGCAGGGCAGTTTTCGCCGGGGTAAGCAGGGTGTCCATCGACTTACGCAGACTCTGTTCCTCCTGATCGCCGAAGTAAGTCGATTCGGCGCCTTCGTGTTGTTCTCGCACCGTTCCCTGGCGGTCGATGAATAGCAGGATCGGCATGTGAGGCAAACGGGTGGGTGGATAACCCGCGAAGGCGAGCACGGCGTTAGGATCGTTAAAACCAACCGGAAATGGCGGGTGAAGGTACCTAAGGAAGAGCGGTACCGCGGTGGCGGCGTTCAGATCGATGGCGGAAGCCACAATGTTGAGACCGCGCTTCGCGTACTCCGGCTGTAACTTGTTCAGTAACTCGACGCAGTGCCGGCAATGCGGGCAAGTGGTCAGTATAAACGCCAGCACCACCGGCTTACCCTTGTAATCGGCGAGTGCGATGGGCTTGGCGTTGGGAACCTGGATCGAGAACTGACCCGCCTTACGGGGGATCTCTTGCCCGACGAGCGGCGCGGCAGCCAGAGACAGAGCCAGTAGTGACATCGTCAGCTTGGACATGAAACGATCAGTGTATCAGGAAGAGGAATGAAGGGCTCCTGAGGGGATGCCGGGACACGATACGGCAAGTCGGACCCAGCGGTTCGGCAATTCGAAAAGCCAGCCGCAAGCAGTCGCGTGGATCTGGCGTTGGCAGCGTAATTGCTCTTGGGCGAGGGGAGGCATAGCTCTAAAGAGTCTTGTGCGGGAAGCGTTTGTCAGTCAGAATGGACCGGGCGCGGTTTGACCGGCATTTTTCACTGGCGCTTTGCTCGTGCCCGGGCAGCGGACTGCTGCGCCGGTTCCGGACTTCGAGCGGCCCAGACCATCGCATCGAGAGAAGTTTCGACGTGGAACGCACGAGAGAGCGCGCCACAACACGCGGTCTTAAACAGGAGCGAGGTGAGATCGATGAGTATCGGACGCAGCGTTTGGGTTTGCCTATTTTGCTTTTCGGTTGCGGCCGGGTGGGCACAGCAGAACGGGACGGCGGGACGGAGCGAGCCCGCGGCGGCTTCGGCGTCCGCTAGCGATCGCGGTATGACGCTCGATGTGGTGGTGACCGATAAGTCGGGAAAGCCGGTGGCCGGCTTGCAGCAGGAGGACTTTACGCTGCTCGACAACAAACAGCCAGTGAAGATCCTGTCGTTTCGCGGCGTGGATGGCGGGGCTGCGGTGGCGGACCGGCCGGTGGAAGTGATTTTGCTTTTCGACGAGATCAACACGGTCTTTTCCAAGATGGCCTCCGCGCGGGAACAGGTCAAGAAGTACCTGCAGAAGTTCAATGGAGAGCTTCCCGTGCCGTACTCGATCGCCTACGTGACCCCTAGGGGACTGATGATGGAGGAGACCCCGACGCGAGATGCCAACGCCTTGGTTGCCAACCTGGATCGGATCGGGAATGGCCTGCGGGCGATCACCTCGTCACAGGGAGCCTCCGGCGCCGCCGAGCGGCAGCAGTGGTCGCTCAGTTATCTCCGGGGCCTCGCGAAAGAACTGGCGGACAGGCCTGGGCGAAAGCTGGCGATCTGGATCAGTCCGGGCTGGCCCATGCGCACTGGCCCGGGTATGTATCTGAGCGCGAAGGACAAGCAGTGGCTCTTCGACGCCATCGTGGCCCTTTCCGGCGACCTGCGAGTGGCTGACATCACGCTGTACCATGTCGATCCGCAGGGGATGGATGTGGCGGACGCGGGTGGAATGCGGTCGTTCTATTACACGGAGTTCCTGAACGGTGTGAAGACGCCGGAACAGGCGCAGAATGGGAACCTGTCACTGCAGGTCCTGGCCGTTCAAAGCGGGGGCCGCGTGCTCAACTCGGGTAACGACGTGGCGAGAGACATCGCCACGTGCGTCGCGGACGCTAATGCCTATTACGCGGTCACCTTCGACAGCCTTCCCGGGGATGGCCCGAACGAGTACCACGCGATCGAGATCAAGCTTGGCAAGCGCGGGCTGAAGACTCTCACGCGGACCGGGTACTACGCCCAGCCGGGGCGCTGATCGGGCCGCGCTGCCGGGCCGGCGGTTCGGGTACTCTATATAGAAGCGATGCGCACCATTTCGAAACGGACCCAATACGGTCTGAAGGCGATGCAGATTCTGGCCCGGCGATACCGGGAGGGGCCGGTGATGATCGGGTCGATCGCGCGCGAAGAGTCGATCCCGCTGAAATTCCTGGAAGCGATTCTGTTGGACCTCAAGGGTCACGGGCTGCTCGAAAGCAAACTGGGACGCAAGGGGGGCTACCGGTTGAGCCGGCCACCGTCGTCGGTGACCGTGGGTTCGATCATTCGCATGATGGAAGGACCGCTGGCGCCGATCCCGTGCGCCAGCGAGACCGCCTACCGGCCGTGCCCGGAGTGCAAGGACGTGGAAGGCTGCGGCACGCGCATCATTATGCGCGAAGTGCGCGACGCCGTTTCCGACGTGCTGGACCGCACCACGCTAGCCGATCTGCTGCGCAAGGCGGAGAGCGCACGTTCGGCGGCGGAAAGCGCGGAGAGCGCGCAGTACGAGATCTAAAGTATCGGCGCCACCGTAGAGTCAGCGGACGGCGATGGTGGCCCCAATCGGGCTCGACGCGCCGCCCACCGAAACCGAGAGTGCGACCGCGCTGCCAGGCGTTACGGTCTTTGGGACAGTGGCGTTGATCTGGACCGCCCCAGCCACCATGCCAGGCGCATTGCCCGCGTAGGAAACCGTGGCTGGCTGGCCGCCGATCCTTACCGCGACTGCCGCTGGCGGCTGCCCCGGCGAGGCGGCCGTGGCAAGCAGCCCATCCGCGCCGGCGGACAACGTGGCGCCCTCGCCGGTCGAGTAGATCATGATCGCGTCTCCGCTCTTCGCCGGATTCGCGGCGGAGTTCACCGAGAAATCCTGGTTCAGAACAGCGGCCTGCCCGGCGCTGTTCTGAATGAAGATGCCGGGCTGCGCCGGCAACACTGTGACGTTGACAGCGGGCGAGAACGCGCCCAAGTATTCGATACGCACGCTGGTGGTGGTCTGCCCGCCGACCGCGTAAGGCACCACGGCGTCGATCTGGCCGGCGCCGGCGTACAGGATGGGTGCGGCAACGAAATCGAACCACACCCGAACGCCAGCCAGCGAATTGGGCACAACGCCCGCGCTGGCAGCGCTGCCGACACCCGCCGCAGGCCCGAGATTCTGCCCGAAGATGGCGACAATCTCTCCGGGGGCGACGCCACCGCCAGCATAGGTGGCCGCGTTGACGATGCCGGCCGCCGAAGTCCGCGGCTGCGCCTGGGCCAGGCGCACGAACGCCGCGCCGTAGCCGGGGAAGGAAATCGGGATGGTGCCCTCGGGAGCGATCGACTGTGTGGAAGGGCCGGCGGAGGGATCGGTGGTCGCGTCGATTTGGGTGACGGTGGCGAGCGAAAACGAGCCCAGGGCGGAAACATCGAGCGTGACGTTCGCGGGCACGCCGGGGCCGTTGTTGTCAGTGCCGTTGCGGACGGCGTGGTTGGCCAGCAGGATCGCGACTGAGCCATCGTCGTTGCGTACGGCAAGCGCTTCGAGCGCGCCTGGGTCGGAGTTCGTCACTTGGAGGATCGCGGCGCCGGGCGGCGAGGGAAACAGGTGCGCCAGTTCGTAATCGGTCCAGTAACTGAGGTAGATATCGCCGGAGGTGCCATCGACCTCGCCGAACTCCCGATCGGCGTCGTAGTCCCAGTGGTACAGCGCCTGGTTGCCACCCTGCGCCAGTTGCGAGAACAGGTAAGGACGCCAAGCCGCGAAGAAAGCGTCCGTGGCGCGCAGGTCGGTCACGTAGGTCTCTCCCGGATTGATGGCGCTCATCCCGTTGGCGGCGCTATAGTCCGCGTTGACGTTGTTCTCCGTCACCCACACCGGCACGCCAGCCAGCGCCGGATTGGTCTGCAACTGCGCCTCGACGTATTCGAGGTCGGCCAGGAAACCCGGGATGGTGGCCATGATCGTCTGATCGGTGTCCCGCTGATCGCCGGTCGAGTAATAGTGCAGCGCGACCGCGTCCACCGGCGCCGTGACTCCCTGCACGAAGGGCGGCACGAAAATCTGCGATTGGGTGCCCCAAGAGGATTCCTCGATGGCGACGAACTTGATGGCCGGATCCACCGCCAGCATGGCCGGAACCACCAGGTTATAAAGCTGAACGTATTGGGCCGCGGTGATACCGTTGATGTTTGGCTCGTTGAAAATGCCCCACCAGGTGATGTGATACGGGCTGGGCGACTGGTAGTGAACGCCGTTCGCGTCGAAGCCGCCGGTGTTGTAGTAGCGCACCACGTTGGCGCAGTAAGCGGCGAAGGCGGCGAAATTGCCCGGCAGCAGATTCCCGTTGGCATCGTCCATGAAGGCGGGCCCGGTAGAGAGCTGCAACACGGGACTGTGATCGCCGGTGCCGATCACGGGGATGAGCACCGCGTCGAGCGTGCTGAAATCCCACTGGTTCGCGCCCGTCATCGGGACGCCTTGCGAAAGCGGCTGCAGCGAGACGTGCTGCGGCGCCAATTGCCAGAGCAGGCCGGCGCCACCCGGGACGTCATGGAAGAAGGTGTAATCCCATTCCGCGGGTTGAAGCCCAGTCGAGAGAAACGACTCGATCCGGCCGTTGCGTCCGGCGCTCGAGTTAGTCTGATTAGAAACCGCGACGGTGATCCGGCTTTGCGCGGCGAGCGGGAGGGCTGCGGCCAGGCCGACCAAAAGGGAACGAAGTCTCATGACTGGGGCGCCAATGACGATTGTAATGAAAAGCGCGGGGAGCGGCGCAAAGCAAGTTCGACGGATGGACGGTATGGCGAATATGCACATCGTCTCGGGTGAAGAATCGTTAGCGCATGGACGTTGACTCACCCAAAGGGGTTGTGACGGCTGCTTTGTCGATAATGAAACGACAGTTCGCCCAAATGAATCGGCTTTGGCAAGTCCGTCCGCAGTTCTACGAGACTGATCGTAGAGTCAGATCAGATTTCTCTCTGAGATCCCGCTTATCTTCGGAAGTCTGGACGAGCCGTGAATACGCACTTGCTCGAATGCATTCGATTGTCCAGAGGCGCCAGAATATCTAAAGTGATTATTGACGCATTTATCGCTGTAATATATTCTCTTTCGGTGGTCCGGGGGACGATTCTTTTTGTCCCACCTTATAAATCAAGGAGTTGATTCGCGTTATGTTACGACGGTTTTTCAGCACTTCCGCGGCACGGGCCTCCATCCTGGCCTTGCTCGCTGCCAGTCTGACGTTTCTTGCGGTCCGGGCGAGGGCGGAGGACGGTGATTTCGTTCAGTGCTTCACGGATTGTCGAGAGGGCTATCAGGGTGACTTGGGCGAATGTGCGGCGGGGTATTCGGAGTGCCTCGATTGGTGCGCGAGTACCGGAGCTAGCCCCAACGTTTGCAGGGCCCAGTGTTCGCTCGAGCGAAACGAATGCACGTCGCAGGCTTACGCCGACTGGGGTGATTGTATGGACGAATGTGAGACAGGGGAGTTTGGCGATTAGCGCCACAGCAATTCAGGAGCCTGTTGGAATGCAGTCCGCAGTGTGGATATCTAACGTTGGTTAGCAGCTGTCTTTCAACAGGCTCCTTTGTTGAGAATCGGGCCATTGATCAAATGAAGAAACTCGAAGTTTTCACTTATCTATGTTTGATAGCGGTCTCCTGTATCGCTGGTTTCGTGTTGGTACGCGAGAGCGTGGAAAGGGGCCATCGGTCCGGCCCACAGTCGTTGGCGGAAGGGAAACAGCTTCGCTTCAGCGGCGTAAATTGGCAGAAGACCAAACACAGTCTGGTCGTCGTTGCCTCGTCACACTGCCACTGGTGCCAAGCGAGCGCGCCCTTCTATGGCAAAGTGAGCAGCATCCACGCGGCGAACCGTTCTGCATTTCAGTTCTTCGTGATCTCCCCCGATTCCCGTGCGGACAGTGATGCCTTTATTGGTGAACATGGCATCGCGGCGGACCAACTCATATCGGCCTCCCCGTCCTCTTTCGGTGTGCGTGCGATACCAACGGTCATTGTCGTCGACAGCAACGGGCGAGTGGTATATGCTCACACCGGCTTGCTGTCTGACGGGGACCAGAAGCGCCTGCTGGGCATGCTCGGCTGACCGGGACGGTCCTCTCATGCGTTTTCCAGTTCAAGCGTGATACTCTGTCCTGGGAACCGTTATGCCTGTCATTCGTGAAAAAGCTCAGTTGATGAGCGCTTCGGAAATCGACCGGACGCTGGTGCGGCTGGCACACGAAGTGCTCGAGAAGACCAAGGACCTCGACCAACTGGCGTTTATCGGCATCCGGCGCCGCGGCGTTCCGCTGGCGCAGAGGCTGGCGCGCAAGATCGAGGCGCTCGAAAATCGCAAGATTCCGGCCGGCATCCTCGACATCAACCTATACCGCGACGATCTGACGACGGTCGACATCAAACCGGTGGTGAGTTCGACCGACATTCCTTTTCCGGTGCAGGGCAAGGACGTCGTTCTGGTGGACGATGTGCTGTACACAGGGCGCACGGTGCGCGCGGCGCTCGATGCGCTGTTCGATCACGGGCGGCCATCGCGGGTGCGGTTGCTGGTGCTGATCGATCGCGGCCATCGCGAGTTGCCGATCGAAGCGCGCTTCATCGGCCGCGTGGTGCAGACCAGCGACACGGAGATCATCGAGGTGAAATTCCAGGAGGTGGACGGCGTGGAAAAAGTCCTCCTGGTGGAACGGGCCGGCGGCCAGGAGGCCTAGGCGATGCCGGCCGGGTTGCTCGGAATCGAGGAGCTGGACCGCGCTGAGATCGAAGCGATTCTGGCGCGCGCCAAGGACTTTCAGCCGCTGCAGAGCCAGTCGCAAAAGAAGCTCGACACGCTGCATGGCAAGATGATCGTCAACCTCTTTTATGAGGCCTCGACGCGCACGCGCACCAGCTTCGAGATCGCGGCCAAGCGGCTGGGCGGCGACGCGGTGTCCATCACGGCGGCCGGATCGAGCGTCTCCAAAGGCGAGTCGCTGGTGGACACGCTGAATACGCTGGCGGCGATGCGGCCGGACGCGATCGTGATGCGGCACGCCGCTTCGGGCGCACCGCACTTTCTGGCGCGGCACCTGCCGACACCGATCATCAACGCCGGCGACGGCGC
>PMKM01000011.1 GCA_003157745.1 Bryobacterales bacterium
ATCAAGGTCGGTTCGTTGGTGCGGTACCGGCCCGAGGAACTCGAAGAGTGGCTCTCGTTTCAACCCGCAGGTGGCTCATCTGAGTCAACGCGCGTCGGGAGTGTTGCTGCGAGTCGCTGAAAACGACCGGCGCCGCATGAGGGGTGCCTCTCTGTTCATTATTTTAAAATGTCCACGATTCGTGTACAATGGAAAATAGTGAACGTATTTCCGAAGTCTCGTTTAGGGACCAGGCGATGACTCCCAAGGAGCAACGAATACTGAACTGCGCCCTGCTTGCACTGCGGAGGACCACTGAGATTGCCGCCAGCGCGCGCCATGCTGTGGCCCCCGGAGAGCATGCGGCAGACGCGATTGTCGAGTTCGAAACCGAAGGCCGCAAGTACCGATTTCGTGCTGAGATAAGAGCGGTCGACCGATTTGCAACTCCGGCGGTCATCAAAGCCGGAAGCAACGCCTTGCCGGAACCACCGCTTCTGGTCGCGCCGTATATCACGCGCGAGGTTGCCGAACACTGCCGCCAGCTCCATTTGCCATTCATCGACACTGCCGGAAACGCCTGGCTCGCAGGGCCGGCCCTGCTCGTTTACGTGGTCGGCCAGCCCCGCCCCACATCCCTTCTCCGCGATCGCTTTCGCGCCATGAATCCTGCCGGTCTCCGTATAGTGTTCGCTCTGCTGTGCAACCCGGATCTCATTCGCACCGGCTATCGGGAGATCGCAATGCGAGCCGGCGTGGCGCTCGGCACTGTGGGCCCGGTCGTTGAGGATCTCAAGCGCCGGGGTTTCGTGGGATTCCAGACGGAGCGGGACCGCAAGCTGCTCGACCCGGCACACATGGTCGAAGAATGGGTCACACACTATCCCATTGCCTTACGCCCCAGGCTGAATCCGAGACGATTCCGGGCTGATCCCGGATTCCTCGATCACATCGATCTCCCCATGTTCCAGGCGTTTTGGGGTGGTGAGCCAGCAGCCGGGAAACTGACACGATATCTGAAGCCCGCCGAGTTCACGATTTATGTCCGCGCGCCGATCACAAAGCTGGTCGCAGCCGGGCGGATGCGCGCAGACGAGAACGGCAACTTGGAAATTCTGGATGGTTTCTGGAATTTTGAAACGAGCAAAGACTTCCCGGATGTAGTGCCGCCGCTCCTGGCATATGCGGACTTGCTCGCAACCCA
This sequence comes from Bryobacterales bacterium, assembly GCA_003157745.1. Lineage (GTDB taxonomy): Bacteria > Acidobacteriota > Terriglobia > Bryobacterales > Bryobacteraceae > Bog-375. The sequence goes on from PMKM01000011.1 coordinate 1,184, forward strand.
TGAGGGCCGCAACGTGGAGGCTGCGCGGATAATCTATGAAGAACGCATCGCACCAACGTTCGCTTCCGCCCAATAAGCCCGTCGACGCATCCGTCGTCCACGTATTGCGGCTGCTGGACCCGATCGCGCATGACACGGGCTGCGCGTACTTCGTGGCGGGAGCCACGGCACGGGACCTCATCCTGGTGAACGTTCATGGGCTCCGGCCGGGTCGCGCGACCCGGGACATCGACTTCGGAATTGCTGTCGGGAGTTGGGATGAATTTGCGTTGCTCAAAGACCGGCTGATTGCGACGGGCGGTTTCGCGGCCCATCCGCGAATGGCGCAGCGAATGATCTTCGTCGAGCACGCTGCTGGCTTGTCCGTCCCGATTGACCTTATCCCCTTCCGGGGAGTGGAATCGCCGGACACGAAGGTTGCGTGGCCGCCGGGCCGCGACGTTGTTCTGAACGTAGCCGGGTTTGAGGAGGCACTGGCTTCGTCCGTTTCGATTGAAATCGAAGAAGGCCTTGCTGTTCGTGTTGCGTCCGTACCCGGACTGATGCTGCTTAAGCTGATCGCCTGGATGGAGCGCGGCCACCAGGGCAACAAGGATGCATCCGACCTCTATAGGCTCCTCACCTCCTACGCGGACGCCGGCAACACGGATCGGCTTTATGACCGGGAGATGGACCTACTGGAGTCGTCCGGCTTTGACATGGAACTGGCGGGTGCGGAACTGCTTGGCCGCGATGTCGCCGAAATATGTTCAGCACCAGTCCTGGATCAGGTTCGATCCCTCATCTCGTCGGAAGCGAACCTCGAACGACTGGTGGAACAGATGGTTCAGACCTCGACATACGCTGAGCGTCTGCCGTTTGTGAATCGAATGGTGTCGGCATTCCGCCGCGGACTCCTGAAGAACGTCTGAGAACGCTGGTTGCCTGTTCCGTCGCGTGCCGCAGCCCGATCAACGGTCGGCTGCCGCGCTCACGCCCTGACTCCTGCGCTTCGCTCGATGGCCTGGTGGGCATAGGAGTTGGCATAGCTTGAACCGGGCAACTGAATTCGATATTGTGCTGGCCGACCTATGCCTAATACTATGCCCACCCTATGCCTGGATGGGCTGCTACCCAGTGCGCTCGGCAACTTTCGTGTCCACCTGCCATAGACGCCATCTACGAGGTTAATCTATTTTCCTTATAAGAAGATACAAGCCGATAGCAAAGGGTAACAGGGGAGATCAGTACACCTGGCGAGGACAACGAAAAATGGTCTGAACGGATTATGAGTCCGCTGCTCTAACCGCTGAGCTAAGGGCCCGCGCCAACAAGGGGAACTCGTAATGAATGTACCACGAAGCATTTGGGTGTCGGCGGCACGATACGATAATGGGTTATGATTTCCGCGCTTCCGGTGGTGGGCGGGTCGGTGGCATGCGGCGTGGCCTCGATGTGGTGGGCGGTGCGCGGACGGGCCTCGGCGATGTTCGGGCCCTCGGTGTGGCGGGGCGAGCGCGGGCGGCGGGCGGTGGCGTTGACGTTCGACGACGGGCCGAGCGAGGACACGCCGCGCATACTCGAGTTGCTGGCACAGTACGGCGCGGTGGCGACGTTCTTCCCATGCGGCGCCAACGTGGCGCGGCTGCCCGCGATAGCGCGCGCTGTCGAGGAGGCCGGGCACGAAATCGGCAACCATGGCTACCGGCACCCGCTATGCTGCTTTCGATCCAGCCGCTTCATGGAAGCCGACATGGGGCGCGCGCAGCGGGTTATCCTGGAACACACCGGGGCGCGGCCGGTCTGGTTTCGCGCGCCCTATGGCGTACGCTGGTTCGGCATGGGGCGGGCGCAGCGGCGGCTTGGCCTGCGCGGCGTGATGTGGAGTGTAATGGGCTATGATTGGAGTCTTGAGGCGGGGGCGGTGGTCGAACGGATCGAGCGGCGCGTGTCCAACGGCGCGATTCTCTGTCTGCACGATGGCCGCGAACTTCGCACCGGGCCCGATATCGGTGTTACCATCGAAGCCGTGCGCCGCCTGCTGCCGCAATTGCTGAAGCGGGGCTATAAACTAGAAACGGTAAGCCAACTCATATGTCCGACGACTTGATTGAACGGGTTCGCAAATCGATCGCATCCTCCAAACGGATTCCCCTGGAGACGGTCACCATCGACAGCGATTTTCAGCAACTGGGAATCGACTCGATGGACGCGGTGGAGATTCTGTTCGCGCTCGAGAACGAATTCGACATCAACATTCCCGACGACGAAGTGCGCAGCGTGCGCGGCGTGCGCGACATGTGCGCGGGGGTGGAAAAATTGCTGGCGGCCAAGGCGGCGGCAGCGGAAGCTCAGGCCGGCCAGTAAGGCATGCGCCGCGTCGCCATCACCGGGCTGGGCGCCATTTGCGCGCTTGGCCGGAACGTCGCAGAAGTGGCCGAATCGCTCCGCCAGGGCCGTTCGGGAATCGCGCCGATCGAATCCACCGACACATCGCAAGTACGCTTTCGCAACGGGGCGGAAGTTCACGGTTACACACACAAGGGATATTTCGAGGACCGGCAGGCCGACTTCATCGACCGCTTCGCGCAGTTCGCGGTGATCGCCGCGCGCGAAGCCGTCGCTTGCGCCGGTGTCGTTTGGACGCCGGAGCTGCGCGAGACGGCGGCCATCGTCACCGGCTCCTGCGTGGGCGGGAAGTGCACGGAGGACGACGGCTTCCGCGATGTCTACAAGCTGGCTCTGAACCGCGTGCACCCGCTGACGATTCCGAAGACGATGGCCAACGCGGGGGCCAGCCACATCTCGATGGAGTTCGGCATTACGGGCCCGAGCTTCACCATTTCGACCGCGTGCTCGTCGTCGGCCCACGCCATCGGCCAGGCCTTTTGGATGGTGCGCAACGGCATGACCGACCTGGCGCTGGCCGGCGGCAGCGAAGCGCCGTTCAGCTACGGCCTTCTCAAAGCGTGGGAAGCGATGCGGGTGGTATCGCCGGAAACCTGCCGGCCGTTTTCGAAGGACCGGCGCGGGATGATCCTGGGCGAAGGCGCCGGCATGCTGGTGCTGGAGCCGCTCGACGTGGCGCTGGCGCGCGGGGCCAGGGTCCACGCCGAGTTGGTCGGCTTCGGCATGTCGGCCGACGCCTGCCACATCACGCAGCCTTCGGGCGAGGGCGCGGCCAAGGCTATGCGTGCGGCCTTGCGCGATGGCGGCCTGGCGCCGGAATCGATCGGCTACGTGAACGCGCACGGTACCGGCACGTTGGCCAATGACGCCACCGAAACCGCCGCGCTGCACGCGGTGTTCGGCGCCCACGCGGCGAAGCTGGCGGTGAGTTCGACGAAATCGATGCACGGCCATGCGCTCGGCGCGGCCGCGGCGCTCGAATGCGTTGCCACGGCGCTGGCGCTGCGCGACGGCGTGCTGCCGCCTACGGCCAACTACAGCGTGCCCGATCCGGAATGCGACCTGGACGTGATCCCCAACCAGGCGCGCCAGGCGCAAGTGGAGTTTGCGATTTCCAATTCCTTCGCCTTCGGCGGACTGAACGCCGTGCTTGCCCTGCGGCGGGCGTAAGGGCGGGGACTACCGGCCTTCCCGCGCGAATACGGAGACGCGAGCGGCGAGACGCTACCTGATGTTGCCCATGTTATAGACGTAAATGATGTGCTCGAGAGAGCCCTCGCGGACGTGGGCCACGGCGAACGGGCGCCAGCCTTTGACGGGAAACTCGCTGCTGACGACGCGGGTTCCCGGCTTCAGGGATTTTTCGAGCAGCGGGCGCAAGCGCTCATTCGATGCCGTGAGCAGGCACATCGTCACCACGTCGGCCGGGCGCAGATCGGCGCGCAGGACGCTGCCTTCGACGATGGTGATCCTGCCCTCCAGTCCCAGTTCCTTGATGTGCCGGCGCGATTTCTCGCACATCTCCGGGAGGATCTCGATGCCCACCCCGCGGGCGCCGAACTGTTGCGCGGCGGCGATCAGGATGCGGCCGTCCCCGCTACCCAGGTCGTAGACGGTTTCGCCGGCCTTGACGTGCCCGGCTTCGAGCATCTTCTCGACGATCAACTGCGGTGTGGGCAGGTTCGGGGCGAGATTCTCAGTCAGTCCGAACTGCTGCCCCAGGCAGGGCAGAGCGGCGACGAGCGCGATGGCGGCGATTCGCATGGGCTAATGCGTTGGACGTCTTACTGAGAAGCCGCGTTACCCGCAACCGTTGCCCCCGCTTTGCTGCTTCGGACGCGGCCCATGATCTCGCTCCAGGCGAAGAACAGGTCGCGCGGCCGGCTGATCGAGAATTCCATACCCTTCAAATACTTGACGGCGTTGCCGATGGTGTCGCGCCATGGGTTCGCGGCCGGACTCAAATTGTAACTCATGTAGAAGACGCGAGACTTGACGGCGCTCAACTGCTTCAACGCGTCGGGCGGAATGGTGTCGTCCATGGACAGCTTGGGGCCGGCGAAAACCACCGCGTCGGCGCCGTCGTCGACGCCGCCCACCTCGGCGGCGATCAGGCCGGAGAGGAACTGGGTGCCCTCGTGCTTTTCCCCCAGGCGTTTCAAATCGGTGGTGCCCAGGTTGAGCGACCGCAAGGCGTGGCCGAGCGCCGGGAAATCGATCTGCGGGGCCGCCGGCTGGCGATAGAGCACCTTCTGTTGCTGGAGGTTGAAGGCGACCAGCGAAATCCGGGCGACGCGCCGGTCGCGGGCGATGGCGCGCAGGATGGAAACCAGAGTGCCGATTTCGGCTGGCCGGAGGGAGGCCGCAGAGGCGTTTTGCGGCGCGAAATTGATGATCGCCTTCACGTGGACGGGGGACTCGGCGCGCTCCCGCTCGACGGGCCGTTCGGGCCGGAAGGCCTCGGTGTAGAATGGGCGCGCGGCGCCGGGTGGGATCGCGAGGGCGATTTGCCGGTCGCGCGGAGCGAGCGTGGCCTCGGCGCCCCAATGGAAGGAACAGACGCGTTCGGCGGAATCGCGCATGAGCCAGTCGATGTGGTACCTGCCTTCGCCCAGGTCAAAAGCGCCGTTCAGGGAGGCGGACCCGCGGCCGTCGCCGTCTAGCGCGGGCACCGGAACGCGCTGCGCGAAATAGACCGCATTGGCGGCGTGCCCCTCGGGAACCACGCGAAAGATCATGGTCAACCGGTCGCCATTGGCTGCCAGATCCTTGAGCGGAAGGCCGATCTCATATCCGGCGTGAAAGGCGAGGTCGAAGCCCAGCTCGGGCTTGGCGGGCGTCACCGTACAGGGCAGCGTCCGGCGCGATTCCTGCGATTCCAGCACCGCGCGATCCGCGGCCGGCAGCCGGACCGCGCCGCCCGGAGTCTCGCCTGGCATCAGTTCCTGCGCCCCGAGCGGGCCCGCCGCAGCCAGCAGTGCGCCACAAAAGAACGGCATGGCCGGGCGGCCGAACAGATGAATTGCGGATACCCTTGGCATCGAGGTTCGCCGCGCCCCTCCCTCAGAATCGTAGCTTGATTCGATTATGACGCAAATCCGTTGCGCCGCAATCCCCGAGTTTTTGGGTAGCCGGCCACCGCTGCGGTGGCAGAATGGTAGCGGGGGGAATCGTCTGTGCCGGGAATGGATAGCGACAAAGAGCAGGGCAGGGAAGTGCCATCGGCGGAGGCGCAACCGCCGGAGGTGATTGTCAGCCCGGATACGCGCCGCGCCGAGCGCGTGCCGCCGGGCCAATCGCGGACCCGGAAGTGGCCGGTGCTCGATGCGAGCGGGCCGCCGGCGATCGATTTGCAGAGCTGGCGGTTGCGGCTGGGCGGGCTGGTGGCGCAGCCGGCGGAATGGAACTGGGACGAGTTTGAGAAGCTGCCGCGGGTGAAAGTGTTCGCCGATTTTCACTGCGTGACGCGCTGGTCGCGCCTCGGCAACCTGTGGGAAGGCGTTTCGACGCGAGAGTTGGTCGCGCGGGCAGGCGGCGTCCGGCCGGAGGCGCGCTTCGTGGTGGCGTACGGCTACGACCGCGGCTGGACCACCAATTTGCCGGTCGAGCATTTCCTGGCGGCGGACGTGCTGGTGGCCACGCTACACGATGGCGAGCCGATTTCGCTCGAACACGGCGGTCCGGCGCGCCTGGTGATTCCGGAACTGTACGCGTGGAAGAGCGCGAAATGGTTGAGCGGACTGGAACTGGTGGAGAAGGACCGCGCCGGTTTTTGGGAAGCCAACGGCTACCACATGCGCGGCGATCCGTGGACGGAGGAGCGATTTGGAGTGTAGCGGCCGGGCCGGGCATGCTGCTAAGATTATCGTCTCAATGCGGCCAAATATCTTGCTCGTGCTTCTGCCGGTTTGCCTACTGGGACAGATGTAGGACCCAAACTATCGCGCGCTGCGCGATGGGAAGCTGGCGGTGTCTTTCAAGACCGAGAACATGGTCCTCGAACGCGACGCCGGAACGCTTACTTTCAAGTCCGGAGAAATCGGCATGCTGGCTCCGGTGCTCGGTCACGAGGCGGTAGCTGTGTTTACCGGCTAAGGGCGGTTTCACTTGAAACCGGCCGTGGCGACCGAATCCGCGCGCCTGCTGTATACGCTCGGCGCAGCCGAAGTCGACGAAGAGTTCGACGCCGCGTTGCTCTATTTCACCGATGCGACTGCGGAGGAGGTGCGCAAGCAGGCCAAGCCGGGACCGGTTGTGGCGAGAAACGAAGCCGAGTTGCAGAAGTTCCGCTCGCAGTTGCGCTCCCGCGTCGAGACTTCCCGCAGCCCCATGGAATCCGTCATGTTTGGCGATGGCATCCCGAACCTCGATGCGGAGGTGCTGGCCGAACTGTATAACCCGGCGCATGCCGGCTCTTTCATCGCCCTCCTTCACGCGCACAAGCATCCGCAAATGCGCTTCCTGATCCGGCCACAAGGGGCCATCCCCGCCATGGGCCCGGAGGAGGTGGCGCTGCTGAACGTGGACCCGAGCGGCGATCAGGATGGCATCTGGTACATGGCGCACACGCTGCCGGAGAGCCAGGCGCACACGAATTCCTCGAACGAAGACAAACGCGTGATCGCGACCGAGCACTACGACATGGACGTGCACGTGGGCCGCAACGACCATCTGGCCGCCAGGACCACGCTGCGTTTCAAAGCCCTGCGCGATGGCGACCGCGCGATCGCCTTTAGCCTGCTGCCCAGTCTGCGCGTATCCTCCGCCAGCCTGGATGGCAAACCAATCGACTTCGTTCAGGAAGGGGCCAAGCAGGACGGCGAGTTATGGCTGATTCTGCCGCAGGCCACCGTGAAGGACCGCGTCTACTCGGCGGAGATGAACTACGAAGGCAACAAGGTGATCTTCAAGGAAGGCGGCGGCAACTATTCGGTGGACGCGCGCGAGAACTGGTACCCGGCCGCATCGGTGTTTCGCGACCGCGCCACTTACGACATCACTTTCCACGCGCCGAAAGGAATGACGCTGGTCGGCGTTGGCCAACGCATCAGCGAGAAGAACCAGGGCAGCGAAGTGGTCAGCGAATGGAAATCGGATGAGCCGCTGCTGGTGGCCGGGTTCAACTACGGCGAGTTCAAAAAGAAGGAACGCGTCGACGACGTGACCAAGGTCAAGCTGGAAGCGTACGCCACCACCGAGCCGCCAGATTGGTTGAAAAGCGCCTCCAGATCGCTGTCCGAGGACATCCTGGGCACCCTGCCGACCGAGAACAGCTCGGCCGGCATGATGCTTTCACCATCGGCGATGGCAGAGCAGGTTCTGGTGGACGCGCTGAACGCGGAGCGTCTGTACACGGCCTGGTACGGTCCGAACGCTTACGGCCGGCTAGCGGTGACGCAACAGCCGGCCTTCGGCTTCGGGCAATCCTGGCCCACCCTGATCTATCTTCCGATCAGCGCGTTTCTCGATCCCACCACGCGCTGGCGGCTGCTCGGCAGCAACACGTTCCGCTTCTCGAAGGAATTCATCAACGTGGTCACCGCCCACGAAGTGGCCCACCAGTGGTGGGGGCACACGGTGGGCTGCGCCAGCTATCACGACAACTGGCTTTCGGAGGGCTTCGCCGATTTCTCCGCCGCGCCGTTCCTGGAGTCGACACATCCGGGCGCCGACGATGCGCGGAAATTTTGGGATAGCGAGCGGCGTTTGCTGCTCGAGAAGAACTCATTCGGAAACCGGGCCAACGATCTGGGCCCACTATGGATGGGCGAGCGCCTGGATGTTCTCAAAGTGCGTGACGCCGACCGCCGCATCACCTATGCCAAGGGCGCCTTCGTGCTCCAGATGCTGCGCTATCTGATGCAGGACGACCGAGGCGGAGACCAGCCCTTCATCGAGATGATGCACGACTTTCTCGCCTCCTACCGCGGTAGTGTCGCCTCCACCAGGGACTTCCAGCGCATGGTGGAGAAGCATATGCAACACGACATGGATCTGGAGCGCAACGGAAAGATGGATTGGTTTTTCCAGGAATGGGTGTATGGCACCGAGGTTCCCACCTACCGCCTGGATTACACGCTATCCGATGCCGAGGGCGGAAAGACGCTGCTGACGATAAGAATCGCACAGGATGGCGTGGGTTCGCAGTTTAAGATGCGGGTGCCCGTCTACGTCGACTTTGACGGCAAGTTATATAAGGTAGCGACGATTCCCATGGCAGGATCCTCCACCAGCAACGAGTTGAAGATACCGCTGCCGAAGCGTCCACGCCGCGTGTTGCTGAATGCGAATGACGACATCCTTGCCGCGACCTCGGCCGAGAAGTAGCGAAGTTGGCAGGCTGGGACCTGCCCCCCAACTAGCGCAGTTGGCCTTCGACTTCGCGCAGCCAATCCGGGGGCTTTAGAACTTCGCGGGGTTTGCTGCCATCGGGGGGCCGATGATGCCGTCGTGCTGCATCATGTAGAGGATGCGCGCGGCGCGGCCGTAGCCAAGGCGCAGGTGGCGCTGCAGGGTTGAAGTGGAAGCCTCGCCCATTTGCAGGACGAGGCGGACGGCCTCTTCGTACATCGGATCGTGATCCTCGCTGGGGGCTTCGCCGGAAGCTTCGGGCTCTTCCTCGTTGGGCGGGGCGATCAGGAACGATTGATCGTACTCCGGCGCGGCTTGAGCCTTCCAGAGATCGACCACGCGGGCGAGCCGATTTCGCTCGAACACGGCGGTCCGGCGCGCCTGGTGATTCCGGAACTGTACGCGTGGAAGAGCGCGAAATGGCTGAGCGGACTGGAACTGGTGGAGAAGGACCGCGCCGGTTTTTAAGAAGCCAATGGTTACCACATGCGCGGCGATCCGTGGACGGAGGAGCGCTTCGGCGTGTAGCGTTACGCCGCTTCCACCCAGGAGTTTCCGGCGCGGGGCGGTTTCTTTTTCGCGGGTGTAGTTGAAATGGCGCCGCCAGGGTCTTTGTAGGTGAGCACCTCATGCCGAGGGCCAGAGCCTTATGGGCCTGGGAAGGTTCGAAATGACGTCAATACGCGGGGCAGGAAAGTGCCTTCTTACGGCGCTGTCGTTCGTCCTATTACCGTTGAGCGCCAACGCGGCAAGCGGCGCACTCTCGTTTACGGCGCACTCGTCGAATCTCAATCCTGGAGACTCCCCGCTGCTGCTTGCCTTGGATGGACAGGGCTACGCCTACGCGGTTGCCACGGTTAGCGATTCGTCCGGCCGCGCGTGGATTCGCGTGACGAAGACCAATCCGCAGGGTTCGGTGGTGGCTTCGTATCAATTTGGCGGCACTGGCATGGATACGCCATCGGCGATCAAAGTGGACGCGCAGGGCGAGGTGGTGATTGCGGGCTCGACGACGTCGACGGACTTTCCGACCACAACGACAGTGGGGCCGGCGATAAAGAAGAGTGCGGCATTCGTGGTGAAGCTGGACGCCGGGTTGGCCGGCATCACGGCTTCCACCTTGCTAGGCGGGAGCCAGTACGCCGCATCGTACCTCAGCGGCACAGGCGCGGGCGCGGTGGATGTCGACTCGGCGGGTAACGTTTACGTGGGCGGCTATACGGCGGCGCTCGACTTTCCGGTTACGGCGGGCGCATACCAGACGGCGCCTCCCGGTCACGACAACCTGGGTGGGGCGACGTTGGGATTTGTGGCGGAATTGTCGCCGGGACTGAGTAAGATTCTGTCTGCGACTTACTATGGGTCGAGCACGGTCGAATGCCTGGGCGGCAATTGTGCTGGAGTCTGGGGATCGACCAGTGTCGCGGGACTGGCGGTGGCGCCATCGGGCGCGATCGCTGTGTCTGCAAATACCCTTGTGTCCGCGCAGCAGTTCTCGCAGGGAGTCCTCGCGGCCAGTTTCGCGCCGGGTTTGGGCACGGTCGCGTGGAAGACGCTATTCGGGCGCGATGGCACCAAAGGTGGCGATCAATTCGCGGACGCGATGACCGTGGATGGCAACGGGGACATGGTGATCGTGGGAAGCGCCTCAAACGGCGTCTACGAGTCCGCCGGCGCGGTGCAGTCGTGCGGCGATGCCCCTCCCTCCGGCGGTTTCGTCGCCAAGTTCTCCGGATCGAGCGGAGCGATGCAGTTTCTGACTGCCTTCGGGTGCCTGGCGAACTCCGAGGCGCAGAGCATCAGACCCGCGGTTCATTCGGTTGCCGTCGATGCATCGGGGACGATTTGGATCACGGGCGTGGCCGACCCGATAACGCTCCCCGTTGCGCCAAGTTCGCCCGCGTCCGGTCCCACCTACCTGGCGGCGCTGGCCGCGGACGGGACAGCGGTCGAGGCGTTGTACGAGGAGTCGGCTGGCCTGTTCGGGCAAGCGTTGGGTCTGACGCAGACTGGCAGCCCCGTGATTCTGGGCAGTGCCGGGTTTCTGATGCTGGCGAACAGCGCGGGTGGGCCGTCGCTCACGGGCGTGGCGAATTCGGCGGGCAGCGCGGCCTCGACGGTGATTGCGCCGGCGGAATTGGTGTCGCTGTATGGGACGGGGCTGGGTCCGGCGACGGCGCTTGGCGCGCAGGTAGTCGGCGGCGTGGTCGCGAACACGCTCGGCGGTTATCAGTTGGAGATTGGCGGGGTGGCGGCACCGCTGCTGTACATGAGCGCGAACCAGATCAACGCCATCGTGCCGTACGAAGTGGCTGGGCGGGATTCGGTTTTCGTCGCGCTGATGACGCCAACCGGGACGTTTCCGCTGGCGGACCTTTCGATCCGGCCCTCCGAGCCCGAAATCTTCCACGATCCTGCGTCGGGCTACGCCGTGGCGATCAACCGGGATGGGACGCTGAATGCGGCGACGAACCCGGCACACGCGGGCCAACTGGTTTCGATTTGGGCGAGCGGCGCGGGAACGATGGGAACCGCGCCCTACGTGGATGGCGCAATTGTCGCACTATCGGGCCATCCGTTCCTGCTTCCGTCGCTCCCGGTTTCCATGCTTGCCAGCAACGATTCGCTGGAAGTGGACTTCGCAGGCAATGCGCCGGGCGAAGTCTACGGGCTATTGCAGGTGAATTTCCGGATTCCGCAAACACCGGCTGTGAGCGCCGGCTCGCTGGCGGTGAGCCTTCAGGTGGGCGCGGCGAGCGGCGCGGCGGTGTCGATCTACGTGGCGCAGTGAGGCGGGCGGGACAAGAACACGCGCCCGCAAGCGGGCGTTGGCAGGTTCAAACCTGCCTCACTTATCGCAGTTGGCCTTCGACTTCGCGCAGCCAATCCGGGGGCTTTAGAACTTCGCGGGGTTTGCTGCCATCGGGGGGGCCGATGATGCCGTCGCGCTGCATCATGTCGAGGATGCGGGCGGCGCGGCCATAGCCGAGGCGCAGGTGGCGTTGCAGGGTTGAAGTGGAAGCCTTGCCCATTTGCAGGACGAGGCGGACGGCCTCTTCGTACATCGGATCGTGATCCTCGCTGGGGGCATCGCCGGAGGCCTCGGGCTCTTCCTCGTTGGGTGGGGCGATGAGGAACGATTGATCGTACTCGGGGGCGGCCTGCGCCTTCCAGAAATCGACCACGCGCGTGATTTCGGTTTCGGTGACGAATGCGCCGTGGACGCGGGTGAGGCGCGAGGAGCCGGGCGGCAGGAACAGCATGTCGCCCTTGCCCAGTAGGTGTTCGGCGCCCATCACGTCGAGGACGGTGCGGGAATCGACGCGTGTGGCGACGCGGAAGCTGATGCGCGCGGGGAAATTGGCCTTGATGAGGCCNNGTCCACGCTGGGGCGCTGGGTGGCGAGCACCAGGTGCATTCCGACGGCGCGGGCCATTTGCGCCAGACGCGTGACACTCTCTTCCACGTTCTTGCCTTCGAGCATCATGAGGTCGGCCAACTCATCGATCAAAATGAGCACGTAGGGCAGCGGGCGGAAATCCTCCTGGGTGGCTTCCGGTTCGGCGAACAGATCGCGCGGCTCTTCCTGGAGCTTGCGAATCTTCTTATTGAACTGATCGATGTTGCGGCAACCGTATTCGGCGAGCAGGCGCAGGCGGCGCTCCATTTCGAGCACGGCGTTCTTGAGCGCGTTGGTGGCCTTCTTGGGATCGGTGATGACGGGGGTGAGCAGGTGCGGGATGCCCTCGTACATGCCGAGTTCGACGCGCTTGGGATCGACCATGATGAGGCGCACCTCGTCGGGCGTGGCCTTGTAGAGGATCGACATGATCATCGAGTTGATCATGACGCTCTTGCCGGAGCCTGTGGAACCGGCGATCAGGAGGTGCGGCATGCTTTCGAGCGCGGCCATGCGGATGCGGCCATTGATGTCCTTGCCGAGCGGGAT
>PMKM01000037.1 GCA_003157745.1 Bryobacterales bacterium
GCCGCGCCAGTCCCTTACCCGACACTGGGCTGCAGCCGCCCGGAGGATGTGAAAAACCGCGCCCACAAGCGGGCGTCGGCAAGCCGGCCCGTGCCGCATCGATCGGCATCGGCTTATCTCTGGCCACCGTGTGGACCGCCCCATTGACCGGATGGTGCGCCCATCGGCCCTTGCTCCACCGCCTGCGCCAATAACGCGAAAGTCGGCACGGCCTTCGACAACTGATTGGGCTTCAGCAGGGCGCAAATCTTGCCGAACGCGGCGGATTCGAGCGTCTTCGCCTGCGCGGAAAGCGTCGCGTACGCAGCCGTGAGCTTGGCGACCTCGTCCGGGTCGCTCTTCGGGTCCAGCATGGCGAGCACCAGGTCCTTGCGCGCCTCGGCCAGTTTCTGCTGCGCCGGCACCATGGCTTTCTGCGCGGCGTCCACAATCGGCTCGGCGGCGGCCAGTTGGTCCTTGTCGAGCTTCAGCTTGGCCGCCAACTGTCCGAAAGGGCTCAGGAACCGCGCGTGCGCGGAGCCCCAACCGCCGGCATCGGTCGCCGCGGGTCCGCTTGGCACTCCGCCACCTCCACCGCGCTGCGCCGCGGCCACTGCGGCGAACACCATCGCGCTGGCAAGGATTCTCGACAACATGGGATCACCTCTGGGAACCGCAGGATCCGGACGCAACGATTACAGCACGTTTCAAACGAACGTGGGCCGGCGACATGCCCGTCGCGCGTCATTGCCAATGAGACTCTAGCGAGCGCCCGCTGCAGGAAAAGCGTCGATCTGCCTCAGCAATCCGAGCCGGTCCAGGCTGTTCCAACCCTCGACGATCTTCCCGCCAGAGATTCGCGCGATCGAAATGCCGCTGAAGCAAACCCTGCGCCCGGTGGGAGCGACACTCATGATATCGCCCAGGTGCGTTCCTTCAAACGTGATCCGCACCGCCACTTTGTCGCCTTCGGCGAGTATGTCTTCCACCTTGACCGCAAGGTCCGGGAACGCGCCGCGCAGTTCGGCATGGAATGCCTTGAAGTCCGCGCCGCCGCGGCTCTCCGCGTTGCCTTCCCTCAGTCCGGTGACGATCGCATCGGGCGCGCGCAACTCGTCGACCAGCTCCGTGCGCCCCCGATTCCAGACCTCCTCGAACCAGCGCCGGATCAGCGCCTTGTTCTCGTCTCCAGCCGTCAACGCGGGTTGCATAGGGAGCCTATATCACGGCCGGTAACGCGCTACGGGCGCGGCTTGCCGAATCACGCGCGTTCGGCGCGCTCACGCCCCGGCGAAACGATCGACCATGCCCCACCTCACCTACTTGGCGCGCTTGGCGATAGCGTTGCTCGTCCGCGTATTGCCATCGCGGCCAGGCCGGTTGATTTCGAGTTTCAGGTCGTCGCCGTCGAGCGTGCCTTTATACGTGGTCACGAAACTGTTGCCGTTGAATTCGCGCTTCACGGTGAAGCTGATGTCGTTCCCGTCGATCTTGCCGTCGGAGATTGCGGTCTCCACCGCGTTGCCTTCGCGTCCCGGCTGGGTCACGGTGCCGGAGAGGGCGGCGCCGTCGATCTTCAGGTTGAGGGTCACCTGCACGGTGCCGTTGCGGCCCTCCTGTTCAAAAGTCCATTTGCCGCTGGCGTCGGCGGCCATCAGGCACAACGTCATCGTAAGCAAAATCGTCGTTACGAAGAGAAGCTTTTTGGTCATGGTAAGTGGCTAGACGTCGGCGAAGGCGCGAATGTTACCGGCAGGGGCGGAAGTTGTGCCGGCTGGCTCTTCCGGGCCGAACACCGTGGCCCAGGATGAAACGGTAAGACGACTGCCGCGGCGTTGGCTAGCGGCAATGGCGAACGGCGCCCGCGAGGAACGGGCGCCATTCGCGCTTCGATGACGGCAGTTCCGTTACTTTCGCGCTTCGAAGTGCACTTCCACTTCGGTTCTCACTTTCACGGGGTGGCCGCCCTGAACCGGGGGCTGATAGCGGAACTGAGACCACGGCACCGCTTCACAAAGTTGCGCCCCGGTTTCGAGTTCGTAGATCTTGCCCTTAGTGTCGACGTCGACCTTGCAGTGTACTGTTCCTCCCTCGGGTTCCCAAAGAGGCGCGGGCTGCGCGGCCGGGCCCTCAATCAAAGTAGCGCGTTGCTTATCCGCCGGCACAGTCACTTCCTTAACGTCCTTCTCCTCGGCCTCGGTGTCTTTCTTGGCTTCGGCGCCGCCGCTGTCTTCCGCGGTAGCGGGCCGTATCCGCGTAACCAGGAATAGAGGTCTGGCTGGATACCGCTTCACTCTCGCGCACACCAGCGAGGCGTCCGCCTCGATGGCATCGAAAGACAGGCCGCTCCACGCCATTCTGACCACGTGCGAGCAGCTTGCCGGCAGCGGATAGCCGTTCTTCCCCTGGTCGGGATCGCCAAGGTCGTCGATGGCCTTTTGTGCGTACACACCCTCGACGACATACTGGTTCCCGTGCACCACATCGACCGGCGTCCTCAGAAACAGGCGGTAGCGGCGCGCGCCTTCCCAGAGGTACACCGAAGATCCGCCCGCGTTTAGAGCGGAATCCGACGCCCCAGTCGATTCCAGCAGAACTTGAATCTTTCCCTGGATCTTGTCGGGCGGGGTCCAGGCTTTCTTGGATTCCTTGGCTGTCGGCTGGCTGGAGCAAGCGGCCAATATGGCGAGCGTAAGAACGAGAAAACAGAGAATACATTTGTTGCGGTTCATCCGTCGTGCCCTCGCTTTCGAGACGTGTTCGTCCGAATCTGAAGGTATCACGAGGCGTGGTCGCTGACAACGGTCCGCCGCCAATACGCACGCGCGCCTGCCACGGCCGCGAGTAAACGCGGCGCGCACGAAAGCGTATGGAAACGCACCGTTGGCGACAGTCTCGCTGCGACCACTAATCCGCCTTACCGTTGCACCGCTGTGTACCCCGCCCCTCGCTCTCGGGTACCCAACTGACACGAACACTAATGCCGGGCGAGCTACTGGGAATGACTGAGAGAGCCGTCAAGCCAAGAACCGTCACGCGGTTTGCACCCGGTTTTCTCCGGTGATAGGATATCCGCAGCTCATTGGATCACCCGCCGCGTCGAATCCGAGCGTGAAAGGGGAACGTGAATGTCAAACGAGGCAATCGTGCGTAGTGCCAATCCGGGGCCCTTGGGACTTGCCGGATTCGGACTGACAACGGTCGTTCTAAGTTGCATTAATGCGGGACTGTTGAAGGGAGACCCTCCTACTCTCACCGCCGTGGTGGTTCCGCTGGCCTTTGCTTACGGAGGAGTTGCCCAGATCATTGCCGGAGTCCTCGAGTTCAAGAACGGCAACACATTTGGGACGGTAGCGTTTACGTCTTATGGGCTTTTCTGGTGGTGGTATGCGTTTCTCCTGTGGACCGTCGGGGCTGGCTGGCTAAAGCCGCCCGCCGCGGCTGCCGTCGGGCTCACGCTTCTGATGTGGGGCGTTTTCACTCTGTGTATGTGGATTGCGACCTTCCGCGCCAACCGCGGAGTCTGGACTGTCTTCCTGCTGCTTTGGATCACGTTCTTTCTTCTGGGGGCGGCGGACCTTGGGATGGGGACAGGGTGGCGCGCGGCAGGTGGTTGGGTGGGCCTCTTCACCGGCCTCGCTGCATTGTACGTTTCCTTTGCCGAGGTGACCAACGCAACCTTCGGCAAGAACGTGATTCCTTTGGGTGCGCCAATCCTGAAGGCCCCCGCGACTAATTGAGCGCTTCCCGACCGGCCGGATCGCCGCCTGGAGAATTACAGTCGCGGTCTCACTGTCATCCGCTCCGATCGGTGCCCACGCATTGCGAAGTTCGCGAGTGAGATCGCACTAGCGCCGGAACGGGAGTACTGTATCAAGCCGCAGATCGTCGCGATCGAGTCACACGGCGGCACGCAGAATGCACCGGCTCTCTACGCAGTGTTCGCACCGCTTTACGACCGCCGGATACTGGCGGACCATCGGACCAGTCTCACGCGCTTCCGGCACGTCATGGGGAAGCTGCCCGCGTAGTTAACCTGTCTGATAATTAGAAGCAGTCTTAGAAGTTCGCGCAACCGGAATCTCCCGGCGCGGGAAGCCCCTATAATCGATAAGGAGTTTCAGATGCGATATTTCTCGGTTGCCTTGCTGGTCGCCTCGGCCTTCGGACAGACGCCGCCGCCTTCATCGGGATGGGTCGTCCTGCCGGTGGGCCAATACGATGCACTGCGCGCCAAAGCGTTTCCCTCTCCGCCGGTGGTCGAGCCGCCTCCAGTCGAAGTGACTCTGACGCGGGTCGATTACGACCTGCGCATCGTGGGCGCGATCGCGACCGGCCGCGCCGAGCTGACCATCGACATGCTGAAGGACGACTGGGTCCGCATTCCCGTCCCCTCCGGCCTCGTGGTGCGCGAAGCCATCTTGGACGGCAAGCCGGTGTCGCTGGTTCCCGGCCCCCCGCCCACCGGCGGCAATCAGTTGTTCGCCGTCTTTCCCGCGCGCGGCCGTTCCGTACTCGCGCTCGACGTAGCCGTGCCCATCACCGTGGCCGCGGGCGAGGAGAAGCTCTCGCTGCCCGCCAGTACATCCTCGGTCACCCGCGCCTCGGTCGTCCTATCCCGCCAGGGAGTCGACGTCAGAGTGACCGGCGGCATGCTCTCGGAAAAGTCGGACTCGGCAGCGGAGAGCAAATGGCTGGGCGTCGGACGCGGCAACGAGTCGCTCGCCTTCACCTGGCGGAGAAAGGTGGAGGACCATCGTGTCACTCTTTCCACGCGGCTGCGCGGTTCGCTCACCGAATTACTTGGACTCGGCGAAGACTCCACTTCGATCTATGCCGAAGTCAACCTCGAAGTCGTGCAGGGCGCCGCGCATCAGGCGCGGGTGCAGATCCCCGATAAGGTCTCGATCAACCAGGTCGTCGGCGCGCAGGTCGCCGATTGGGATGCCAAGGGCACCGAACTTCTGGTGACCTTCCTCGAGCCGGTGGAGAAGACCGCGGCATTCGTGATCGCTGGCGAGACCCGGCTTCCGCGCGATGGCGTAATCGACGTCCCACTCCTCCGCCTCCTCGACACGGAACGCGATTCCGGCGGTGTCGCCGTCGAAGTCGTGGGCGAAGGCGAGATCAAACGGACCACGCCGCAGGGCCTCGATAACGTGGATGCCGCCGAACTGGGGCCGACCGTTGCCGCCCGCCAGTCGCCTTCGCTCACGGCCTTTCGTTTTCAACCGACCGCCCAGCGCTCGCTCGCCGTCACCGTGGCGCGCTACGATCAGCAGGCCGTCCTCACCGCCAATATAGAGGATGCGCGCCATCGCATTCTGATGACGAGCGAGGGCAAGACCCTGATCCAGGCCCGCTACGCCGTGCGCAACAGCCAGCGCAGCTTCGTGCGGATCGCGCTGCCCGCCGGCGCCGCCGTTTGGAGCGCCTCCGTCTCCGGCCGCCCCGTGCGGCCAGGCAAAGCTCCCGATGGCGGCCTGCTCTTTCCGCTGGTGAAGGCGCGCGCCGGCGAGGAAGCGCCGCTCTCCGTCGTGGAAGTGATGTACCTCGTCCAGGGGCCTGCGTGGGCGGCGAAGGGGCAGACCGCGCTGGCGCTGCCTGCCGTTGATCTCCCCGTTTCGCGCACCGGCTTGTTGGTCTACTATCCCTCCACCTTCCGCGTTACCGCCGAGCCGGGATCGTTTCGGACCCAACCCTACGAGGCGCCTTCCGGGGCGCTCGCCGGCGCGGCCTCGGCTTCCCCAGCCGCGGCGCAGCGGCCTGCCACGCAGCCGGACCTGTTGCAACAGCTCAACCAGAATGCCACGCAAGCCGGCACCCAACTATTGGTGGATCGCTTCCGCGCCAGGAACGAGGCCCGCCGGTCGGCCGCCACTCTTCCCATCCGGATCTCGTTTCCCGCGCTGGGCCCGTCCCTCTTCCTGGTTGCCGAACTCAACGGCGAGAACCAGGCGCCCAAGGTAGACTTCAGCTTCCAAGAGGATCGCAAGGGAGGTGCGAAATGAAAACCGCTCTGCTCATGGTGTGTGTCGCTGCCGCCGCGCTCGGCCAGTCGAAGAGCAGCCTGCCGCTGCCCGGCTCCGGGAATGTCACCCTGCCGCTCGATGAATACAATCGGTTGATTGACCTTGCCGCCAAACCCGTGAAGCCGGAGGCGAAGCCGCCCATCGCCTACGCCGTCCAGCGTGCGGTCGTCAAACTCGAAGCCAAGGGCGAAACCGTATTGGGAACCATGCAACTGGATGGCGACGTGCTCGCCACCGGCGTCACCCTGGTGCCGCTCGCCTCCGGCATTACGGTTCTCGATGCGCAGCAGCGCGGCAAGACGCTGCCGCTGTGGCAGGATTCAGGCATCCACTCCGCCATTCTCTCCGGGCCGGCGCCGTTCTCCGTAACGCTCCAGGTGGGCCTGCCGGTGACCGTCGAACCTGGCAGCGCGTCGTTTTCCTTGCCCGTCCCGCTCGCCGGCACCGTCCGCGTCGCTCTCACCATTCCCGGCGAAAGCACCAGCGTGAGCGTCTCCCCCGGATTGGTCACCGGCCGCACCTCCGGCAATGGTCAAACCACCATCGAGGCGATCCTGTCTCCCGGCCAGCAGCCCGCAAAGTTCTCCTGGGCCACGCGCGAAACCACGCCGCCTCCCGCGCCGCGCGAGGTCCGTTTCCTGTCCGATGTGAAGACGCTCATCTCCGTCAGCGAAGCGCAGATCGCCGTTGCCGCGTTGGCTGAAATCACCGTCGTGCAGGGCGAGCCCGCGCAATTCGAGCTCGCGTTGCCAGAGGGCTACGAGGTTACCGGAGTCACCGGCGCATCGCTCGATTCGAGCGACACGCGGCAGGGCACGCTCATCCTCAAAGTCCGCGCCGGCACCGAGCGCGCCCACCAGTTCCTGATTTCAATGGAAAAGGCCATTGGCGCCACCACCAAAATCGACGTGCCCATGCCGACCCTGAAGGGCGCGCAGCGGGAGACCGGTGAGGTGTTGATCGAAGCCGAAGGCACCATGGAGCTGGCGGCGAAAGAGGCCGGCGGGCTCGCCCGCATGGACCTGCGCGAGAGCAGCCCCTACCTGCGCACCTTGGCGCGCAGCTCCCTCCAGGCCGCATTCCGCTATCGCCGCCAGCCCTCCGAGACGCCCACCGTCGGCCTCGAGTGGGTGCGCTACCCGGATGCCACCCTGCTGGCCGCCGTCGCCCAGGATGCCACCGTGACCACGCTGGTTACTTCCGAGGGCAAGTCGCTGACCGAGGTGAAGCTCACCGTCCGCAATCAGGCGCAGCCGTTTTTGAAACTCGGGCTGCCGGCCGGCGCCACTGTCCTCTCCTCTGAGGTGGCCGGCGACAAGGTCAAACCGGTGCAGGCTCCGGATGGCATTCGCGTGCCGCTGCTTAAGCCGGGCTTCCACCCTGCCGGCGAGTACGCGGTCTCCTTCGTCTTTCAACATGCGGGCGCGCCGTTTGCGAAAAAGGGCGGCGCGGAACTGGCGCTGCCCGGAATGGACATCCCAATCGGCCTGTTGAACTGGGAAGTGTTTCTCCCAGCGCAATGCAAAGTTGAAAATTTCGGCGGCAACGCCTTGCCGGCCGATCGCGTGCCGCGGGCAGTCGACGAAGTCGTCGATGAAGAGGTCCCCGGCGAGGCTGCGCCTGCCTCGTATAACGCCCCTCCGCCTCCTCCTATGGCTGAAGCCCCGGTCAACTTGGGCCACCTGCGGCCCGGCCAGCTAGGCGGATACGTCAAGGACCCGACGGGCGCTGGTGTGCCTGGGGCGAGTGTTACCGTGAAGAACCTCTCGATCGGAGTCGAGAAGATTGCCGAGACGGATAGCGTTGGCCGCTGGGTAGTCGACGACGTACCGGCGGGGAGAATGACCATCAGAGCCATCGCGCCGGGTTTCAATGCCACCACGGACACGATATCCTACAGTCCCATCCGTCCATCGGTGTATAACTTGGTCCTGAAGATAGGGTCCGTTACTGAATCAATCGAGGTAGTTACTGGTGCCGTTGCCGAGCCCTACAAGCGAGAACAGAAGAAAGAAGACCTCGCTGCCCAATTGGCGCCATCGACGAACGTGCTGAACCTGCAACAGCGCGTTGCCGGCGCCTTGCCGATCCGCGTGGACGTCCCGCACGAGGGCGCTTCGTATCGCTTCGTGCGTCCATTGGTCCTGAATGAAGAGACCAAATTGACGTTCACTTACCGCAAGAAGTAGGCTGGCCCCAGCGCCGCTGCGGTGCGCGATCGCAACGGCGCTTCATGGGCGAAGAAGTACCGCGCTGAAGTCGATAGGAACCTATTTCACTGCTTCCACGCCGTGCAGAATCTCGCGCGCCTCGGCCCCCCGGTCGCGCGGTACGCGAACGTCCCACCGACCGATGAAGTTGCCGCTCTCCTGCCGTGCCGGCACGTTCTGGTCCATGGCGAAGTAAGGAATTCCGGCTTCCTCCAGCAGCGTCTTCGCGAGACCGATTGCCACCGGCCCCCACAGCGCGGTCCGGACCAGGACATCGAGGTCGCCGCCCGCGTGGTCCTCGCCGGAAGTCTCCGCTGGCGGAGGGCCATCCGTCAAAGGGACGTGGCACTCGGCACACTCCGTGAATCCCTGCCGGTACTCTTCGCCGCACTCGGGACAAAACATTCGCCGCTCCTCCCACAGGCACGGTGTGAAAGCCTGCGCCCCGAGCCTTCGACTTACTGTAACATTGCCGCGTGCCGGATTCGCTCGCGTCCCAGCCAGCCCGCCGCGCTCCCGGAACTTACAGCGGTCTCGATCAACGCCCCGCCCGCCGCCCAGGCTAGAGCAGACCGCCTATAAAGCCGCCCACGCCAAATCCTGCCTGAATACCGACGTTAAGGCCGGCCATAAATAGAACGGACTTCGCCGTTCGGAGCTAGCGGTTGGCCCTGCATAAGGGTTGGAGGCAGAAAGAGCGGGTTCATCCCGAGGAGCATCGCGTACGCCGAGCCACCCACAATCAGTCCTCCGCCCACCTCGGCGAACGCACAGACACCGCGGATATCGGATCGCGTCAACTCCTGGCGAGGGAACGTATCGAGGATGTAGAGTTTGCCCACGTTCGGAAACGCGGCCGGCGCGACAATGGCACCAACCGATTTCCCTCTTATTCGAACCTGCAGTTTCCCAATTTTGGGCAGCTTCGCTCCCCACGAGTACCCGACGCCTGCGGCGCCGTAAGGGAACTGGACGATATGCCCGGATGGATCCCAGAGGTCAATGTGGCCACCTTCGGCCGCAACGAATGCTACGCCAAGCCCCCGCTCCCGGACGTCTTGAATGTCCAGGCGCTTTCTTTCTTAATCAGCAACACGTAGAAGAAACCTCCTTTCCAGACCGGTGTCACGAGAAAGCAGTTCCAAAAGAATGATCTAAGCGCGCCCTGCCCCGACACCAAAAGCCTGCACCACCCCCGCTATCAAGAAGCCGATGCCGAGGACGCCGCAGATGAGAGGCGTGAACCAAAGCGCGCCGAACGAGTCCAGGCAGGCCGTCTGGCGAGGGTTGTCAAAAGAGTAAAGCACCCGCACCCTGTCGCCCGGATGATAGCCAACGGCCCAGCCGCCCTGTGGATACCTGACTTTGGCGCCTGCCGCCACGGCGAATTCGATGTCCGGGTGCGAGCCACCCGACAAGGTTTCCAACACCGTGCCCTGGGCCGTCGCGGCCTCCTTAATGAACCTCTGCCTGGCTGCGCCCGTTACGACTCCGGCTGAGACAAGTACGACCCCGACGATCAGGAATAGCACGCCGCCCAACACGTCCGATGTCCTTCCCTGGTTCATACCAAGCATTAAGACTAACTCCGGATAGAAAAATGTCAAGCCATATATTAGGGTCCTTAACTTACGCTTACTCGACTCCTCACCTTGGCGCGCGGCGAAATTGCACCGGTTCGCGGCGTCATTGTAGGCGGTGGACCGTCGGTGATTCCCTGTCGGGGAATGAAGCGAACCCGCAACGCGGAGCCCGCGGCGACCGTCTGATAGACTGAGAACTCCACGCTACAGATGCGCGTTCGTGTGCTGTTTTTCGGCGTTTTGAAGGACCTGGCGGGGCGCAGCTCGGAGGATGCCGAGTTCGCCGACGGCGCCGATCTGCGCGCCGTGTTGAATACGGGGACGGGCTACGAAACTCCCAAACCCGAGGACGGGACGTAGCCCGATTTGAGTAACCCAATGCCCGCTCTTCTCCGTTCACGCAGCCTCGCTAAGAATCTTCGCCCTTGTTTTCATCGCGCTGCGCTGGTTCCGACACGCCGTGGGGTCGTCGTCAGTGCCCCGTGCGGGATAATCGGATCGGGAGCAGTTCCTCGATGCGTTGAGATGTTAACAAAACGGGGTGAATTTGCCCCGCCTGGAGAGACTCAAGTGCTTGATTCCATTGCAAAGCGTCCTCGCGAAACGGGGCAAATTCACCCCGTTTCAGGGCATCCTGAGTCGCGGGCTGGTTGCCAAGCGCCCTCCTGAAGAGGCCTGAACTAACCCGTGCACTCTCGAAAACACGCCGTGTGCGCCCGCCTCGGCATTTGGAATTGCTGGTGTTACGTAAGCGTGTGGTGCCGGCCGCATTGACTTTCGGGGTGTGTTTGGGGCAGTCGGTTAAGTGTGGTTTGCCGCCCACTCGGAGAATGCCCCGCGAGGACGTCTGTGACGATTCCTCCCGACCTGGCAACCCGGACCGGATCGATCGCTGATAGCGGTGCGGCGCTGGCTCGGCGGATGCAGGTTGGAACCGAGGTCTGGACCGGCACACGATGGGCTTGCGGCTCTCACTTACCGTTCTTGGCTTGCTGCGGCGCGGCGTCTTCGGCGGTGTCGCCCGGTGCGGGATCGTTGCGGTTGACGCGGTGGTGAAGGACGGGGCCGTCGCCACGGCGGCGGGGGACGGCGGGATCCTCGAGCTGGGCCAGGCGGGCGCGAATGTTGTCGAATTCGGAGGTATTCACCACGTAGAAGGCGCGCGGTTCGAGGTGGCGCTGAATCTGTTTCTGCGCGGACCGGATGCGGTCGGCGGTCATCGGGTGCGAGGAAAACATGCGGATGACCAGGCCGGGCCGCGATTTTTCGAGCGACCCCATGCGCTCGAAAAAGTCGACGAAGGCGAGCGGATCGTAACCGGAGCGATAGAGATATTGGAGACCGAGCGTATCGGCCTGCCGCTCCATGCCGCGGGTGAACTGAGTGAACCCCATCGGCACGGCGAGGGCCGCCAGTTGGCGGACGGAATAACCAAACCAGCCGCCGACCAGCACCAGCGGCATACTCACGTAATTGACGATTTCCTTGCGGGTAGCCTGCTTGGTTCCGTGGCGGGCGGCGACATGCGCAATCTCATGCGCCAGCACGCCGGCCAGCTCCGCTTCGCTGTGGGCGTGCATGATCATGCCGGTATTGACGAACAGGAAACCGCCGGGTAAAGCGAAGGCGTTGATCTCATGCGAATCGAGGACCTTGACGGTGAAAGGAACCCGCGCATCCGAGTTGCGGACCAGGTTCTGCGAGATGCGGTTGACGTATTCGACCACGACGGGATCGTCGAGCAGGCGGGCCTGGCGCTCGACATCGGCCGCCATCTTGCGGCCTAGCTCTACCTCGCGCTCGAGCGAATATACGTTAATGCCGTTGCCGGGATTGCCGCCGTCGCCCGAGACGCGGACCGGGTTCTCCTTCGCCGCGGCCGAAGCCAGCAGCGCGCCAGCCGCCAAAATAGCCCACGCGCGGTTCACGAGAGAACCCTCTGTTTCCCAGGTTACACCGTTCGACCGGAGTTGCCTATAGGCCTTGGGTGCGCGGCCGACTAGGGCGATCAGCTTACCCGCGCGGCCGGCCCTTCACTCGATGCGGAACTGCACGCTGCGGGAGACCTCGCCGCCGGCGGAATCCTTCACCGTAATCTCGGCCCGATAGGCGCCCACCGGCAGCGCGGCGACCGGCAATCGGAGCCCGACCGCAATCGCAGCGTCGCCGGACTTGGCCAGCCCGCTCAGATCGACGTCGCCCGAATCGCTCCTCTGCTCGTCTTCCGGCTCCTCGAAGAGGCGCAGGTGCATGGTCAGCTTCACAGGCTCGCCGGCTTTGGCTGGCGGCTCGTAGATCTCGAAGTAGGCTTCGCCGACGCCCGTCTTGGACAACCCATCGGAAGCGGCGAGCACGATCCGGTTGCCACCGAACGTCAGCGACTGCGTCCCCGTTTCGGCATCCGCCAGCGCCTCGTCGGGCGTGAAAGGCCGCACGTCGTGGCTGAGGGCGATGGGGCTGACGTCCAGGTGGGCGGCATCGAAAGTATCCACCGCCAGCGGCGCTTCCAACACGCCGACGCGGTCCTTGGCCGTGCGGAAGACCAGCTTGAACTTGTAGTTTCCCGGAGCCACCTTCATCTGGTGTTCGTAGCGCAGCGGCTGCCGCGCGAATGCGTCGAACTGCGGGCGGCTATCGAAGGTGTATTTTGCCGTGTCGTTAAATCGCGCCGCCACGCTGCCATCGGCGTTGTAGGCCAGCCCGAGCACGTCCATCGACGCACGCAGCTTGCCGGAAACCTCGGATGGTGCGAACACGGGCGCCGGAACCTCCAACACCACGTGGACGCGCGCCGCGCCGCCACGCTCGTAGAAGAACGGCAGCGATATCGCCGCCGCCGTGCCGCCGGCGGGCGTCGTTGCCGCCAGGCTCTCCAGCGCCACTTCGGCCGGCTTGGCCACCGCCAGGTTAATTTCCGGAACGTTGCAGTACAGGTCGCGCCCGCGCACCTTCACTTTGGGCCGGTCGACGGCGATCTTCAGGGTGTGGCAGCTTCCCTCGGGCGAATCCGCCGGCACGTAACCCAGCGTGTAGGAATGGTCCTGTTCGCTACCCAGCATTGCGAAAGCGCCGAGCACGTCGTTGCCGCGGCTCAACTCGCGGCCGCCGGTTCTCTCGGCCAGCAGGAGCGCCCAGCCCGGAGCCCGGGCCCCAGACTGCCCTTCCACCGCGTACACCGACACATTCGCCTTACGAAATTCCAGTTGCATTCCCTTGGGTTCGGTCAACGCGCTATTCCCGGACTCCGCGAGGCGCTCGATCCCGGCGGAACTGAACCGATCATTGGGATCGGCCACGCCGCCGGGCCCAGCCATCGGCCCCCCCGTCCCGGAGAGGTTCGTCAAGCCCACGGAACGGGCGAAGAATAGCGCCAGGACTTTGTGGCCGGGCACCTTGGCGAGATCCCGGGCCAATTGGGAGTATTCGAGCGCCAGGTCGAGGCCCTGCTGTGGGCCAGTACTACGGGCAGGGCAGCGGCGGGTGCTCGGCCACTCCCGCAGCGCTTTCCGCAACTGGCCGACATCGGAAGTGAATTGCGACGCGAGAGTCATACAAGTTCCGTCGTGATACTCGACGGCCATCAGCCGGTTCGGTCCGGCATTGTCGGCCACGAACTTGGCGGCGGCGTCTTCGATCCACTTCTGATCGTCCGTGGAGCGCCCGTCGAACAGCAGAACAATGCGCTGGGTCTGGTCCAGGCCGCCGGTTGCGCTTCCCGTGTGCGTCTGGAAGGCCGTGATCGGCTGCTCCTTGCCGTCCTCGAAGACGTGAAAGTCCTTCGCCGTCAGGTCGCCGACGGGATCGTCTTTCTTGCCGGTGACGACCGCGTCCACCAGCACCAGCCGCGATTCGGTCTTGATCTTCAAATCGCTCGAGCCGGCGTCGTTCCCGCCGGTCTGCGCGGCCAGCGGCACGCACAGAAATAGCAGCAGGGCCGCGCACTTCGCGCGGCCGGCGTACAGCGACAGGTTGCTCTGCTCTTGTCTCATGGAATCTCCATTACTGCGTTGACGGCGGCCATTTGCTTGCCTTCCGCGTCGCGCGCGACCACCCGCACCAGGTAGTCGCCGCTCTTGACGTCGAATTCCTGATGCAGCGTGACGCCGCCCGCGCGCCGCCTCTCCACGTTCTCGTCCTTGAGCCGAATCTCCACCACCGACTGCTTTCCCTTGACGAAGTTCCCGTTACGATCGAACAGGGCGCACACCACCGTCACGTCATCGCGGTTGCGGTCGTTTTGTTTGCGCAGGGGCACCCGCCCGATGTCGAAATGGGAGACGACGGTGGCCTTGGCGTCCCAGGCGCCCGTTTTGTAGAACTCCGTGTGCAGGTCCATCGGCNNGCCGATTTCCCGCGTGGCGGTGGCAGTCGCGTCTTCGTCGTGCGACGGCGCCCAGTAGCCTTTGCGCGCCGTCAAGGCGAGTCCCTTGGCCGTGGCCAGCTTCACCTTGATCTCGTGGAACTTCCCATCCGGCTTGAGATCCTGCGGATAGAAACCCAGGTAGTAGATATACTCGGGCGGCAGCGCCAGCCGGTCGAATTCGGCCTGAAAGTCGTTCTGCGCGGCATAGGTGCCGCCGGTCGATTCGGCCAGACCGATCAGGAAAGCCTCATCGGTCAGGCTCTCCTCGCGGTGGGACTGCTCGACCGCCATCTGGGTCTCCGGGCGTACCGAAGGGCAGCCGGCGAGATCGTCGGATGCGCCTTCCGTGTGCACGCCGCGCCCGTCCAGGGCGTTCACCACCACGCCGGCGCGAGTGGCGCGTTCGATGACGTCGTTGAACCTGTCCTGCAACTCGTCGGACAGGTATATGCCGGGCGAAACCAGCACCATGACCCGATCGCCCGGCATGGAACTCAGCAATCCCACCATCGAATTGAGGATGCGAATGGAGCCGGTGGCTCGGGCGAGGCCTTCGCTGGCAGCGTCCTGGAGTGCGCTCCGCGCGAACTGCACGGCTTGGTCCTGCAAAGGGCCCCTCAGGTCCAGGCAATCGATGGCCACCATGGTCTCCACCCGCAGCGCGTCGTGGGGACCGGCCAGAATCTCCCCGGCAGATGTCAGGATGCTGGGATTTCGAGCGTACTGTTCGCCCAGGAAGAAACTGGCGGGAGGGACACGCGGGCTTGGTGGCACCGGCATGACCTTCATCAGCGTTGCGCGGAACTTTTCGACGTCGCCGGTGAATTCGATCTGCACTCTGCCGGAAAGCGTAAGCAGCGCGATCCGCTCCTCCGGGGGTATCCCATGCTCGATGTGCTTCAAAGCGGCCACGCGAGCGTACATGAAGTCCCCCGTCTTGAGGTGGTAGTCGTCGAAGACATAGGCGACGAAGCGCGTCGGCACCACCAGCTTGGGAGCCGTGGCCGCGGGTTCGCCCGGCACTTCCAACTGGGCCGGCGCCGGCGCGGCCGGTTTGGGCACCGCACTGCCCTCGAGCGCGAATTGCGAAATGTACTGCGGCTTGCCGTGGTCGGTAAGTTGAAAATCCTCCTTGTGCAGGCCGCCGGCGGCGTGTCCCTGCTTGTCCCGAACCACCACCGGAATCCGCACCAGGCTCACGCTCGATTGAAACGTCGGCGTCACTTCGCGCGTGGTCACCTCGGCCGGCGGCGTCTGCGCGGCTAGCACCGCTGCGATCGATAATAGACCCGCCGTTCCTCGTACGTGACTCATGGAACCTCCACCACTCCGTTGACTGCGGCCATTGCCTTGCCTTCGGCGTCGCGCGCCACCACCCGCACCAGGTAGTCGCCGCTCTTGAGATCGAATTCGTGATGCAGCGTGACGCCGCCCGCGCGCCGCCTCTCCACGTTCTCGTCCTTCAGCCGGATCTCCACCACCGACTGCTTTCCCATGACGAAGTTACCGTTGCGATCGAACAGGGCGCACACCACCGTCACGTCATCGCGGTTGCGGTCGCTTTGTTTGCGCAGGGGCACCCGCCCGATGTCGAAATGGGCGACCACGGTGGCCTTGGCGTCCCAGGCGCTCGTCTTATAAAACTCCGTGTGCAGGTCCATC